>JBFHFM010000176.1:0-7132 GCA_041583595.1 Trichloromonas sp.
AAAATATGCCCCTGGGTGTCGGTGAGGTTGAGAATGTCGAGCTTTTCACGACGACGGATCTCATCCAGTTCGGATAAGATGAGTGCGTGGTCGTTCACCTTCAGGGTATTGATCAGACCGCTGGAGTGGGCAGTAAACCGAACCACGTCCAACACCCGATGCTCTTCGCGTTGCAATAACTCTCGCGCCGAGTTGAGGTCGCTGCTCACACGCTTTTGGGCTTCGCCGACCACCCAGGCATTGATCAGGTAGAATGCCGCCAGTGAGACCAGCACTAGAATCACCACCAGGGGGGTGAGGGCGGCCAGTGTCAGTTTGCCTCGTATCGAGAACGGGCTGAGGACTTTCTTTTTCATTCTTCGATTGCCAGACTATCGGGTGTGAGATCATATTCTTTGATCTTGCGATCAATGGTTTTGCGGGTCACTCCGAGTAACAGCGCCGCCTGGCTCTTGTTCCACTCGGTTTGGCGCAGGGCGCGGATCACCTGCAGGCGCTCGGCATCGCGCAGATTGAAAGGCGAGGGTTCGTCGCTTTCGGTGGCGCCAACTGTGCTCTCTGCCGTGGGCTTGAAGGGGAGCATGGAGACGCTAATAAATTCTCCTCGGGCAAGGATGGCGCCGCGTTCGATGACGTTTTCAAGTTCGCGCACGTTGCCAGGCCACTGGTAGTTCTGCATCGCCTGCAGTGCTTCCGGGCTGATCCCTTTTGGGGGGCGTCGGGCTTTGCGGATCATCGTCTGAAGAAAGTGCAGGGCCAGCGGTTCGATATCTTCTGGTCGTTCGCGCAAGGGGGGGAGCTCAATGGATATGACATTAAGTCGGTAGTAGAGGTCTTCGCGAAAGTTGCCCTGGGAGACTTCTTCTTCAAGTTTTTTATTGGTGGCGGCGACGAAGCGCACATCGACATGCTTAGGGCGGGTGGAACCGACCGGGATAAATTCTCCGAGCTGCAGGACCCGCAATAGCTTGGCCTGCAGGGCCGGGCTGAGATCACCGACTTCATCGAGAAAGAGCGTTCCTTCGTGGGCCTCATCGAGCAACCCCTTCTGGGCCTGGGTGGCGCCGGTGAAGGCTCCTTTGACGTGGCCGAAGAGCTGGCTCTCGAGCAGGGTCTCCGAGAGCGCGGCACAGTTGATGGCGAGAAAGCGGCGATTGGCGCGGGGGCTGGAATAATGGATGGTGCTGGCAATCAGCTCTTTGCCGGTACCGCTTTCGCCGAGAATCAGCACACTCGAATCGCTGTCGGCCACCTGCAGGGCAAGATCGTAGATTTCGCCAAATTTTTTGCTGCGAAAAATGGGCTCGGGGAGGGTAACCCGATCGCGCAGTTCTTTTTTCAGCGAGCTGTTTTCTTCGAGTAGCCGCTCCCGTTCCAGGCAGTGTTGAACGAGTGCGAAAAGTTTTTCTTGTGGAAATGGTTTAGACAGGTAATCGTAGGCGCCAATTTTCATCGCCTCGACCGCCGACTCGATCGTTCCGTGACCGGTCATCATGACCACGGTGAGCTCGGGTCGGGCCTTTCTGACGCGGCGCAACACTTCAATGCCGTCCATTTCTGGCATCTTTACGTCGAGCAGCAGCAGGTCGCCGGCGGCATCGGTTTCTTCAAGGCTGCGAACCAGTAGGGTTGCGCTGGCAAAAGTTTCGACCTGGTAGCCCCAGGCCTGGAGCATTTTGCCCAGGTAGCGCCGCATTCCCTCTTCGTCATCGCAGATTAAAATCCTGTTTTCCATAACCCTCCTCGAAGCTTTGTTCAGATTACCTATGCATGATACATGCAATTGTCGGCTCAATCCAAGGTCTTTCCCTTTCTAAATATAAATTCACGCAGTTCTCGGCGATTAGCGTCTCCCTAAGATTAACTATAAGGGTTTGCAGATTTTGTTCGAGTGGGTCGTAAGTATGCACCTGGGTCGTTTGTATGCGGCCGGGGTGGGGTTTTGAATAGGGTTCCTGTTTTTTAATTATTTATATTAGGGTTTGTTTTTATTACGGAAATAACTTTTACTGTATTCCGTAGACGGGTTTGGCACGTCCATTGCGCTAAGGCGAATAACCTGGCGCTATGCGATGGGTCAAATCCGAAAAGGAGAGATAACGTTCATGGGTATTTCAAGAAGAAACTTTCTCAAGGGCAGCGGACTGGCTGCCGGCACCATGGCTCTGACCGGTAAGCCGGTTCAGGCTAGTGTCGATTCGCCGGAACTTCGCACTAAAGGGCTACAGGTCAGCACCACGGTCTGCCCCTATTGTGCTGTGGGTTGCGGCATGCTGGTTCATACCAAAAATGGCAAGATCGTCAACATCGAAGGGGACCCCGAGCACCCGATTAATCGCGGGGCTCTCTGCTCGAAGGGGAGCGCCCTGTTCCAGGTGGCGAACAACGAGCGCCGTCTGACCAAGGTGCAGTACCGCGCACCCGGCAGCGACAAGTGGGAAGAGAAGTCCTGGGACTGGACCATGGACCGTATCGCCAAGCTGATGAAGGATTCCCGCGACAAGAACTTTGTCAAGAGCGAAAAGCGCGATGGCAAAGACTATGTTGTCAATCGCAACGAAGGGATGGCCTTCCTCGGTTCAGCCGCTCTCGACAACGAAGAGTGCTATCTGTGGAGCAAGTTTGCTCGGGCGATGGGGGTCAGTTATCTCGAACATCAGGCCCGAATTTGACACAGCGCTACGGTTGCCGGTCTGGCAGCCTCCTTCGGTCGCGGCGCAATGACCAACCACTGGAACGACATTCAGCATGCGGATGTCATCCTTTGTATCGGCTCGAATCCAGCCGAGAATCACCCTATCTCCTTTAAATACGTCGAAAAAGCGATGGATAATGGCGCCAAGCTGATTAGCGTCGATCCCCGCTATACCCGTACTTCGTCCAAGTCCGACATCTACGCCCAGCTGCGGCCAGGCACCGATATTGCCTTTATCGGCGGTATGATCAATTACGTGCTGCAGAACGACCTGATCCAGAAGGATTACGTCGTCGATTACACGAACGCCTCGTTTCTCATCGACGATGGTTTCGATTTTAACGATGGGATCTTCAGCGGCTATAACGCTGAAACCTTCACCTACGCCAAAGACAGCTGGAAATACAAAACCGACAAAGACGGCATGGCCCTGCGCGACAAGACCTTGCAGGACCCTCGCTGTGTCTACCAGCTGATGAAGAAGCATTACAGTCGCTACACCCCGGCCCTGGTTTGCGAAATCACCGGTACCGCCATTCAGGACTACATGGCAGTGATCCGTACCTTCTGCTCCACTGGGAGCCCCGACAAGGTGGCGACGATCATGTACGCTATGGGGACCACCCAGCACACCTACGGGACCCAGAACGTTCGTATCTACGCCATGCTGCAGCTGCTGCTCGGCAATATTGGTATGGCCGGCGGCGGTATCAATGCTCTCCGTGGTGAGGCCAATGTTCAGGGTTCGACCGATTACGCGTTCCTCTACCATATCCTGCCGGGTTACCTGAAGGTTCCCGATTTCAACCACGTCGATTACGCCACCTTTCTGGACCAGACGACGCCGAAGAGCAGTGATCCCAATAGTGCCAACTGGTGGAGCAACACCCCCAAGTACATGACCAGCTTGCTCAAGGCCTTCTGGGGTGATGCCGCCACAGAGAAAAACGATTTCTGCTACGATTACCTGGCGAAGAAGAGCGGCAATTACTCCTTCATCCATCTGATGGAGCGCTTGCGCGCCGGTGGCTTCGAAGGGCTTTTCTGCATGGGAACCAATCCTGTTGTTGGCGGTCCCGATGCCAGTTCCATCGCCGACGGCTTAGGTAAGCTCAAGTGGATGGTAGCCGCCGACCTCTGGGAGACCGAGACCTCGATCTTCTGGAAGCGCCCGGGGGTCGATCCCAAGACCATCGACACCGAGGTTTTTCTACTGCCGGCAGCCTCCAGCGTCGAGAAGATGGGGAGCATCTCCAACTCGGGTCGTTGGGCTCAGTGGCGCTACAAGGCGGTTAATCCGCCGGGACACGCCGAGAGCGACGCCTTTATCGTTGATCAGATGTTCAAGCGTATCAAGGCTCTGTACGAGAAGGGCGGGGTCTTCCCCGAGCCGATCGTTAACCTGTCGTGGGATTACGGCAACGGCCATGAACCCGACATCGAGATGGTGGCCAAAGAGTGCAATGGTACCTTCTTGCGCGATGTCGAAATCAAGGGCAAACGCTACAAAAAGGGCGAGCAGGTTCCCAGCTTTGCCTTACTGCAGGACGACGGCTCGACCAAGAGCGGCAACTGGCTCTACTGTGGTTCCTACACCGAAGAAGGCAATATGATGCAGCGCCGTGGTCTCGAAGATCCCACGGGACTTGAGATGTACCACAACTGGGCCTGGTGCTGGCCGGTTAACCGCCGCATTCTCTACAACCGCGCCTCGGTCGACCTCAACGGCAAGCCGCTCAACCCGAAGAAGGTGGTCATCGCCTGGAATGCCGTCACCCGCAAGTGGGAAGGGGATGTTCCCGACGGTGGCTGGGCACCGATGAGTGAAGATGGCACCAAAAATCCCTTCATCATGCTTCCTGAGGGGTACGGTCGACTCTTCTCTGCCGGTCTCAACGACGGGCCGATGCCCGAACATTACGAGCCGATGGAAAGCCCGGTTGCCAACATGATGAGTGGTCAGCAGACCAACCCGGCGGTTTCTGTCCTCGGCAAGCTCTGCAACTCTGAAAAGTTCCCTTACGTCGGTACCACCTATCGAGTCTCTGAGCACTGGCAGGCCGGGGCCATGACGCGAAACTTGCCTTGGCTGGTTGAGCTGGTGCCCGACATGTTCGTTGAACTCAGTGAGCAGTTGGCTGAATGGAAGGGCCTGAAAAACGGCGACATGGTGACCATCTCGACCGAGCGTGGTTCCATCGAGGCCAGGGCTCTGATTACTTCACGTATCAAACCGCTGCGGGTCAGTGGCCGAATGGTCGAGCAAGTCGGTCTCCCCTGGCACTTCGGCTATGCCGGTCTGGCCAAGGGCGGTAGCGCCAACGTCCTGACCATGGCGGTCGGTTGTGCCAATAGCACGATCCCCGAGTATAAGGCGTTTTTATGTAACATCGAGAAAGGGGGTGACGTGGCATGAGTTCCCGCACTGATTTTTCCAAAGATAAAGCCTTTCTTATCGACATGACCAAATGCACCGGCTGTCGCGGTTGCCAGGTCGCCTGTAAGCAATGGAATCAGCTGGAAGCTGAGAAGACCGAATTCTTCACCGGTGAGGGGTACCAGAATCCCCCCGCCATGTCCGAATTTACCTTCACGCGGATCAAATTTCGCGACTACGAGAAAAACGGACAGAACGAATTCGCTTTCTACAAAGAAATGTGCATGCACTGCGACGAGCCGGCATGCGCCTCGGTTTGCCCGGTCGGCGCCTTTCTGAAGACGCCGGAAGGTCCGGTCATCTACAGAGCCGACCGTTGCATTGGCTGTCGTTTCTGCATGATCGCCTGCCCCTTCGGCGTGCCCAAATACGAGTGGAGCAAGGGCTTGCCGCTGGTCAGGAAGTGCACTGGTTGCTACAGCCGCGTCAAGGAAGGGCTGAAACCCGCTTGCGCGACCACCTGCCCTACCGCCATCACCTATGGTCCTCGCGACGAGATGATCAAGGAAGCGGAAAACCGTCTGGCCAAACATCCCGACAAGTACATCCACAAAGTCTATGGCAAGGAAGAGGCTGGCGGCACCAGCGTCATCTACCTGACCAACCTGCCTTTCGACGAACTCGGCTTCAAGCCGGTGACCATGCGTCCGCTGCCTGGCTACACCTGGCAGGCACTGCGCCTGGTTCCGGCTGCATTCCTCACCGTAGGGGGTGGATTGTCGGCCATTTCGTGGATCAACCACCGCAAAGATCGTCTTAAAAAAGAGCGGGAAGAGGCCGCCGCTGCCGAGGGTAAAAACTCCGCATGCTGTGCTCCTACGGAACCTGCGTCCGAAGACAAGGAGGACTAAACCGATGACTGCGGCTAAATATGTTGTTAATGAGATCAAAGGCTATCACGGCTTTATCAAATTCCTGATATTTCTGGTAGTTCTTGCTGCGGTGGCGTCCCTGGCTCGCTTTGTTTTCGGTCTAGGGGCTACCACCAATATGAACGATACCTACCCTTGGGGGCTGTGGATCAGCTTCGACGTGGTAACCGCCGTGCCTCTTGCGGCCGGCGCTTTCACCCTTGGGGCGATCGTTCATTGTTTCAACATCAAGAGGCTTGAGCCTCTGGTACGTCCGGCCATCGTTACCGGCTTTCTGGGCTACTCGCTGGTCTGTGTTGGCTTGATACTTGACCTCGGTCAGCCGCACAAGGGCTGGCAGGTCCTGCGCTACTGGAACCTGCACTCACCGATGTTCGAAGTTTCCATGTGTGTAATGGCCTACACCACCGTGCTCTTTCTTGAATTTCTCTCGCCGGTGGCGGAGAAGTTCGGCTGGCACTTGCCGCTGCGGGTGCTGCGCTGGCTGGAGATGCCCCTGGTCATTGCTGCTGCGGCCATCTCAACCCTGCATCAGAGCTCGCTCGGTACCTTCTTTTTGATTGCCGTCGACAAGCTGCACAGCCTCTGGTACAACCCGCTGCTCCCTTTGCTGTTCTGGGTCAGTGCCATTTGCAGCGGTATGTGCATTATCATCATCGAGGCCACCTCCTGCCACAAGTGGATGGGGCAGCCGAACGAGGGAGAACTGCTGCGCACCTTGGCGAAAATCCTTCCCTGGACCCTCAGTTTGTATATCGCACTCAGGATATATAGCCTGTTGGTCCTCTCAGAGGGACCGTTCTTCGACTTTCCAGTGCTGACCCTTTCCTTTGCCCTGGAGCTTGGTGTAGGTTTCATTCTGCCCATGATCATGTTCACCCAGAAGTCGGTGCGTGAAGATGATCGCCGCAGGGTGATTGCCGCCAGTCTGGTCGTCTTCGGCCTGGTGCTTAACCGCTTCAACGTTTCGATGTTCGGAATGATGGATCCTAATCAGCTCTATTACCCTTCCATCGTTGAGTCGTTGGTTACCACGGGGATCATTGCCGGTCACATTCTCTTCTTTGTGTTGATCGCCAAGTATTTTCCGATCTTCGAGCATCATCCGGAGACGGTCGATTATTCTAT
>JBFHFM010000177.1:0-7132 GCA_041583595.1 Trichloromonas sp.
CGAGGGAACTGGAAAAAAAGTCGTCCTGCAAAAACTGCGTGCACAAGGACTCTTCCCCACAGAACTCCGTGAAGAGAGCACCTCCGCAACAAAGTCCAATCGATTTTCCATCGGTCTGTCACGCCGGGTTTCCTCGGTAGAGCTCGCCGCCGCCACCCGCCAGTTGGCCACCCTGACCGGAGCTGGACTCCCTCTTGATGAAGCCCTCTCGTCAGTGGCCGGACATCTCGACCAAGCAGCACTCGTGCGAGCCTTCGGGGCGGTGCGGGAAAAGGTCCTCCAGGGCGAAGCCCTCAATGCCGCCTTGGCTTGCCATCCGCGCATTTTCCCTCCCCTCTACATCAGCATGATCGAAGTCGGCGAACACAGTGGCACCCTTGACCAGGTTCTGTGTCAGCTCGCAGATTTTCTCGAAGAACAGGCACGGATGCGCTCCCGACTCCAGGCAGCCATGGCCTACCCCGTGCTCATGGCAATCATCGGCACTGCGGTACTGTTCTTCCTTTTCGCCTTTGTTGTCCCGAAGGTCACCAAAATGCTTACCGACCTCGGCCAATCCCTGCCCTGGCCGACCCGGATGTTAATCACCGGCAGCGACTGGCTGCAGACCTGGTGGTGGCTGCTGCTGTTGCTGCTGGCTTTTGCAACCATGGCCCTGCGGCGCTACGGGCGCACCGAGGAGGGGGCCTTCAAGCTCAATCAACTGGCCCTGAAAATTCCGATGTTCGGCAAACTCCAGTTGCTGATCGCCACTTCACGCATGACCCGAACCATTGCAACCCTGCTTCATAGTGGCGTCCCGCTTCTCAAAGCGCTGGCTATCGCCACCAACCTGATGTCCAACCGGGTGCTGCGCCATGCCCTTGAAGATACAGCAACAGCAGTGCGAGAGGGAGAAGGCCTTGCCATCCCCTTAAAACGCTCGGGAGTCTTTCCGCCAATGGTTGCCCAGATGGCCGCTGTGGGCGAACGTAGCGGTGAACTTGAAACGATGCTGTTCCGAGTTTCCGAAACCTACGAACACCAGGTTGAACTCTCTATCACCGGGCTCCTGTCTCTGCTCGAACCCATAATGATCCTGCTCATGGGAGGCGCTGTCGGCTTCATCGTCATGGCCATTTTGCTACCGATTTTTCAGGCCAGCCAGGCTATGGGGTGATTAGTGGCGTGAGACGTGAGGCGGAAGAATTATTCGTGAGGGGTAAGAACCTTCAAACAGATTTCCCCTTCGCCGGGAATGGAAAAACCCGAATTATTTAAAGGAGTTATTTTATATGCACACAGCAACATTAAAAAACAACCGAGGCTTTACCCTTATCGAAATCATGGTTGTGGTGGTTATCCTCGGCATCCTCGCCGCGATCGTCGTCCCACGCCTGCTTGAGCGCCCTGAAGAGGCGCGGAGAACCAAGGCGGCTGTCGACATCAAAGGACTTGAAGAGGCCATCGGCCTATTCAAGCTTGACAACGGCTTTTACCCCTCCACCGAACAGGGACTTCAGGCACTGGTTACCAAACCGCAAACCGGCCGAACTCCATCCAAGTATCACGAAGGGGGTTATTTGAAAAAACTCCCTAAAGACCCTTGGGACAACAGCTATATCTATCTTTCCCCTGGCATTCACGGCGACTTCGACATTATCGCCTACGGAGCCGACGGAGAAGCGGGGGGCGAAGGGCAAGACGCCGATGTCAACAGCTGGGAAATTGAATAGACAATCCGGCTTTACCCTGATTGAACTTGCCGTCGTGGTACTCTTAATCGCGCTCTTCGCCGGTTTGAGCATCCCGCTGCTGTCCGGCTTAGGCGACGATGCCCTCGGTGCCTCATCGCGACGACTGGCGGGCACGATTAAATACCTGTACAACGAAGCGGCCCTTTCGCAGCGTCCCCACCGGCTGGTCTACAACATTGACCAGGGCAGCTACCGCGCCCAGCGCCAGGACGAAAGGGGAGAATGGAGTGATGTCGAGGGGGTCGGCCGGGAACAACGTCTGAAAGGAAGTGTTCGGATCAAAGACCTGAGCCTCCCCGGTCGCGGCAGTTTCAGCATTGGCGAGGTCACCACCGCGATTCTGCCCATAGGGTGGGTCGAGGCCACCGTTATACATCTGATCGACGATGACAAGCAGGAAATAACCCTGCGTATCACTTCGCTGACGGGAGCCACCCGAGTCTACGAAGGATACCGGATGTTTGAATAACCATGAGCGATAACGGATCAAAAGTAAAGAACCGCGCGCAGGGATTTACCCTCCTGGAGGTCATGATCGCTCTGGCCATCGCCGGAATCGCCCTGGTGACCCTACTCTCCTTGAGTAATCGATCCATTGGCGTCAATGACCGCCTGCAGAAAATCACCCAGGCGACTCTGCTGGCCCAGGAAAAAATGAGTGAAATCGAGGCCTCCGCCGAAAATGGAGAGCTGGAGATATCCGCCGATGAGGGTCAATTTGAGGACCCCTTCCAAGAATATCGGTGGCAACTCTCCTTCGAAGATACTCCTCTGGCTAGTGTAACAATGGTTATCGTCAACGTATTGTGGGGCGACCCAGACAAAAACGAACAGGTCGAGTTGAACTCGTTTATATTTTAAGGAATCCCATGGTGTCTTCACCCTCACGAGGCTTTACCCTGGTCGAAGTCCTTATCGCGGTCACCATCACCAGTTTTTTACTCATGGCCGTTTACGGCATTTTCACATCTGTCAGCCAAGCCAAAGGACGTCTTGATACAGACGGTCAGGGATACCACCAGGCCCGAATCCTCTTTGACCGCATGGGCCGGGAGATTCGCGGAACCTATGTAAATAGTGCGGCAGAAGGAACACTCTTCACCGGGGGCACCAACTCACAGGGAAACCTGTATCTCAATCTAACCACCACCGCCAACACCCCCCAGAGCGAAGGCGCCGCCATCGTCATGGTCAGCTATGAACTGCTCGACGACCAGGAATCAGAAACCCCTCGCAAGATTCTCATCCGAAGGGAAACTCCACGGTTCCAAACGACGTCAAAGACAACGGAAGGGGCGCCCATAGCCACCGGCATCGAGGAGATGACTCTGAGCTTCTACGACGGCCAGGACTGGTTTACAACCTGGGATGATGACGACAGCACTAACTTGCCGCAAAGGGTTTCTATTTTTCTTAAAATCGCCATGGGAGATCGTTCAATCCCCTTTCGTTCAGCCTTTGAGGTTCCCGTGATTCAGGCCCGCCAATGAAAACCCTGCAGCAGGAAAAAGGAATGGTGCTACTGCTGGTCCTGGTTGTTGTCGCCCTGCTGTCGGCCCTGGTCACCGAACTGGCGTTCTCCACCCTGGTTGACTTGCGCCTGACCGAAACCTTTCGCGACAGCACCCGGGCCTATTATCTGGCCAAGGGGGGAGTGTATGCCGGCCGGATGATTCTACAACAGGACACCAACTCCTATGATGCTCCCGGCGAGCCAGCCGAGTACTGGAGCCAGGGGATTGCCCAGTACCCGGTGGGAGATGGGGTGGTTTCAGTTACCATCGCTGAACTGGGGGGGAAACTTAACCTTAATGGCCTGCTGGATGCCAGCGGGATTAACGTCAACTCTACGGTAAAAGACCGTTTCTACAGACTGTTCGACATTCTGGACATCCCCGATCCCGTCGAGATGACCTCGGCCCTCATCGACTGGATCGACATAGACAGCACCCCGTATGTCGACCCCGAATCGGGAAGTTCCGCCGGAGCCGAGGATGAATACTACCAGGGGCTGGCAAATCCCTATTCCTGTAAAAACGCCCCGATTGACGACCTCGGGGAACTGACGATGATCCGCGGTTTCACTCCGGAAATCATCGCCCTTATTACCCCCCATGTGACCGCCTTCGGTGGCGAGCAGATCAATGTCAATACGGCTAGCACCGAAGTTCTCATGACCCTCTCCGAAGACCCGGAGATCGATCGTGATGCAGCCGAAGCCATTATCGCCCTACGGGAATCCGAGCCTTTTCAAAACGAAGAGGCGCTTAAACAACTTAACGAGATAACCGGACTGGCCAACCTGCTGCGTACGCCTTTTTCCACCACCAGTTCCGCCTATCGAATCACCTCCTGGGCTACGGTCAACGACGGATCCCGGCAGGTGGAAGCGGTGGTAGAAAAAGCCGGCAACAAACTTCTTTACCTTAAGGTGGACTAGAGAACGATGGCAAAACGACTTATTGGAATCGATATAGACGGACAGGTAGCCCGCATCGCGGTAGCGAGCGAAGAGAAGGGAATCACTTCGTTGCGCAGCCTTCATCAGGGGCCCTGCGACACCGACATCGAACTTGCCCGCACCATCGAAGAAGCCATTGGCGACCCGCGTCTGGGAGATCGAATGGCGACGGCCCTACCAGCTAAAGAAGCTTTTATTCGCTGGCTCAAATTTCCCTTTTCTGATGAGAAAAAAATCGCGGCCGCCCTCCCCCTCGATTTTTCCCTTCAGCTTCCGGTATCGAGCGAGCTCTGCACCACCACCTTCGAAAAACCGATCCCCGATGCGGAGGGCTATCAAGTCACCGCGGCCGCGGTAAAAACGGAGTCCATCCAGACCTTTTTGGCCCCCTTCGAGCAACAGGGCATCGCCCTCAACACCTTGGATATCGCTCCCTTCGCCTATGCTCGGGGCCTCAAAACCCAGTGGACAGACGGGATCCTGATAGTCGCTAACCGTGGAGAAACGACAGTATCCCTCCTTTCGGGCGGCAATGTGGCAAGCTATCGTCTGCTGCCGAAGGTTACCGAAGACAATATCGACTCGCTCAGTGCCCTGATCCTCAAAACCGCGGCTAGCTTACCTAAAAAAACCGAAACAACAGAGCTCCCCTTAATTCTGATCGGCAATCTCGCTAGCAGCGCCTTGCTGGAACGGCTCCGAAAAGGGACCTCCCTCGTCGAGACCCCCAGCATTATTCTGGATGGCAAACCGATCGATCCTGAATTTATCATCGCCGCAGCACTGGCACTGCGCGCCGGAGTGCCGGATAAGGAGCGCGGTTTCAACCTGCGCCATGGCGAATTCTCCCTCAAGAGTGAATGGGGCCTGTTAAAAAAACGACTGATTACCGTGGCGGTCCTGGTCGCCCTTTGCGCAACGACCCTGAGCCTGACCGCTTATCTCAACTATTCTCAAAAAAACCGATACGCCGATGCATTGCAGCAGGAGATGGTGCACATCTACCGTGAAACCTTCCCCAATTCTCCCACGATTGTTGATGTCCCCCTGCAAATGCGCAGCAGCATCACTGAACTCCAAAAACTCGGGCGTCTCATCGGCGCAACGGCCACCACATCTCCCCTGGCGGTCCTCGCTGAGATTTCCCGCCTCATGCCGGAAGACCTCGACGTTGATGTGAACGACTTCAACTACACTCCCGACGCCATACGCCTCGAAGGATTCACCACCTCGTTCGAGGCGATCAACCGACTGGCCAAGAGTCTCGGACAATCGGAGCTATTTATCGACGCCCAGGTCGCTGACGCAAAAATGAGCGTCACCGGCGGCCGGGTGGATTTCCGCATTAACCTCTCGTTGCGCAAGGAGCCTTAAGTCCCATGTTATCCACATTGAGCCCGCGTGAACGAATCGCCCTGCTGGTGGGAGGGATAGCCATCCTGTCCACCGTCCTCTATTTCGGCATCATCTCCCCCTACCGCACCGGTACGGAGCGTCTCGACCGTAAAATTGACTCTCGACAGGCCCAGCTCCAAGAGGTCCAGAGCATGAGTCATCAATACCGACAATTGCAGCAGCAAATGGCTGCGGCCCAGAAAGGCATCGATCAGGGAGGCGCCTTTTCCCTCTTTTCCGTCATTGAAGGGATCGCCAACCGCATTGTCGGAAGAGAAAATCTGGTTTACATGCGACCACAACCTGCAATTGATCGAGATGGTTTTCGCGAAGAATCCGTGGAAATCAAGGTAGAACGAATCGCCCTTGATCAATTTGTAGAAATGCTGTTCGAAATCGAATCGGTTAAAGCCTACCTGCAGGTTAAAAACCTGCGGCTAAAAACCCGTTTCGACGATCGCAACCACTTCGATGCGGTTCTCACTATCGCTTCGTACGGGAGGGGTGCATGAAAAGGTTTAACTTCCGCCGTAAGTCTTCAATCTCACCGACCCGCAAAATCAAGCGGGGATTCTATCTCTGGGGTACGACCCTCTTCCTGGCAGGCCTGGTCGCCGGTCTTTACCTGTTTTTCCCGACAGATTCTTTAAAGAACAGGATCATCCGCGAAGCCGCCAAGCAAAACGGGGTCGCCTTGGAGATCGAGCAGCTCTCCCTCATCTTCCCTCCTGGACTCAAAGGAGATCAGCTCAGCATCAAGCTCAACGAGTCGCTCCCATCGCCACTGGAGATTACCGTTCTCACCCTGAAACCTCTCTGGACCACACTCTTCACAGCCAATCCTGGGATCTCCTTTGACGGAAACCTCTATGACGGCACCGCCTCGGGAAAACTGCGCCGCGACGGCTCCGCCGACATTAAGTTAAGCCAAATCAGGTTCGATATCCCGCTTGCCGAGGGGTCATCCCTGAAAATTTCCGGTGAAATCGAAAATGCTCACTATGCCGGGATTTGGCCACCACCTGCGGGCGCCGAAACCGAGTTATCCTTGATCCTTAGCCAGACAAGCCTGAACGGCCTGGAGGCATTAGGGTCCGCATCCCCGAATCTGGCCTTTGGGACCCTTTCGTTAACCGGAAAGGGTCGGGGCAACAGTTTTAAAATCGAAAGCATTGACAATGAAGGGGGCGACCTGCAAATCACCGGTAACGGCATTCTGCTGCTGGCATCGCAACCGGAGAACTCCCGCATTAACATGACATTGAACCTGACGCCGCGAGCAAGCTTGGACAAAGCCCTGGCAGATCTCATGACGTTGGTGGTCAAACCGAGCCAGGACGGCAGTTACCGGCTTCGCATCAATGGCCCCCTGATGAAACCACGAATCAACTAGCCCTTTTGCGCACCAAGGCTACCAGCAAGACATTTCCTGTTCCTGCTATAATCAAAAAGTGTCCATCGGTGTCCTTATTGATTTTCGAAACAGGCGGTTGACAATCCACATTAAAATGATTAGTTTTTCGGAACCTAAAAGCATCTC
>JBFHFM010000178.1:0-7105 GCA_041583595.1 Trichloromonas sp.
GGCCGCTTTTCAGGTGGTCGGTACGGCTCCTGGGATAAATACCGTTTCATCGGTCTTTCTTATGGTGACCAAGACCCCCGAATTTGGTGAAAACGGCGTCATTTGCTTTGCCGATTGCGCGGTCAATCCCAATCCCGATGCCCAGGCTTTAGCTGAGATCGCTGTGAGCACCGCCAGCAGTTGCAAAAGCTTTTTGGGGGTTGAGGCCAGGGTGGCGATGCTTTCCTTTTCGACGAAGGGGAGCGCCAAGCATGCCGATGCAGACAAGGTTCTCAAGGCTCTTGAAATCGCCAAGGGAATCGCTCCCGATCTGCAGATCGATGGTGAATTGCAGGCCGATGCGGCGCTGCTCCCCAAGGTCGGTGCCAAAAAGGCTCCTGGTTCGCCGGTGGCTGGAAGGGCCAATACCGTAATCTTTCCAGATCTCGATGCCGGAAACATTGGTTACAAGCTGGTTGAACGTCTGGCTGGTGCCGAAGCGGTTGGCCCGATCATCCAGGGCCTGGCCAAGCCGGTCAATGACCTTTCCCGGGGATGTTCGGTTGACGACATCGTCAATGTCGCTGCCATTACCGCGGTTCAGGCACAAGGGTAGAAAACCAGTGGTTGGTTGTTTGTGATTGGTTGAAGATATAAAAAAGGCCGGCGAATTTCTCGCCGGCCTTTTTGCTGTGTTTGTCAGTTACTCGTTACACCCTTCTCAGCACTCCACTGGCCCAGGAGAGTCCGACACCAAAACCACAGATCACGATGGTGTTGGCAGGCCCGTCCAGTTCGTCGACCAGCAGGATTGGCAAGGTCGACGAGATGGTGTTGCCGTAATCATAGGTGGTGTACGGAGCTTTTTCTCTGGGAATCTGCAGTCGGTCGGCAATGGTTTCGACGATGATTTTGCTCCCCTGGTGCAGCAGAAACCGGTCGACTTTTTCTAATTGCAAGCCATTCTTCTCGACGACTTGACGGATGTCGTCAGGAACAACTTTGGCGGCGAAATTGAAAACTGCCCGGCCATTCATGAACAGGATGCCGTCGTTACAGATCAGTTTTTCATATTCGTTGCCGAGGGTCCCGAAGGTAAATTGGCCGGAAACCAATTTGGGGTTTTCTGAAATCAGGGTGACGGCCGCTCCGTCACCGAAGAGCAGGGCCGTGTTTTTGTCGTTCGGGTCGATGATTTTTGAGTAAGGGTCAGCAGTGAACAATAACCCTTTTTTCATGCCGTTGGCCGCCATGAACCCCTGAATCACCGACAGGGAGTAGACAAAACCGGAGCAACCGAGGGAGATATCGAAACAGGCGCAGCGGGGCGGCAGGCCGAGCTTACCATGAAGTATTGCCGCCGTGTGAGGGATGTTGCGGTCGGGGTTTTGGGTTACGACAATCATCGCTTCGATGTCGCCTAGATCGATTTCCGTTTTACGGCAGAGATCAGCAAAGGCTTTGACGCACAGGTGGGATGTGTCTTCGTCGTCGTTTTTGACGGAAACCTGGCGAACCCCGATCTTTTGTTCGATAAAATGATCATCGATTCCAAATTGCTGCTTCCGGTCGTAGTTGGAGATTCTCCCCTCGGGAATGTAAACTCCGATTTCTTCTATGCCGAGCATGTACTTACCTCCGCTGTGCAGAACGCTAACGCTGAATCTTTTTTTTGCTGCGACGAAAGAAGAAGACCGACGGATGACAATCGTCGGTCTTCTCGTTGTCGATGCCGCTTTGTTTGAGTGACTGTGTTTATTGCCTCTTGAACTCAGTAGTGGCGAAGGAATATTTAAAGCTCATGTGGTCAGTGTAGGATCCGTCGAGGATGGCTACCACGTCCTCGGTAAAGACTAATTCTTCGTCCGTAGGGATGACAAAAACCTTGACTGGCGAATCGGGCGTGGTAATGAGGGTTTCCCGTTTGCGAGTCATGGTGTTGCGATTGACTTCCTTGTCGAGGTGGATGCCCATGAAGTCGAGCCCTTCAAGGGTCAGCTCCCGGATTAGCCAGGCCATTTCACCAACTCCGGCGGTAAAGACCACGGCGTCGATCCCCCCGATGGCTGCAGCATAGGAGCCGATGTATTTTTTCAGGCGATAGGCTTCGATTTCAAGGGACAGTTTGCAGCGTGCATTGCCGGCTTCAGCCCCCTTGATGACATCGCGGCGGTCGGTGAATTCACCGGTTATACCAAGAACCCCTGATTTTTTGTTGAGAATCGAATCGATTTCCTTGGGGGTGTAGCCTTCTCGTTCCATGATGAAGGCGGGGATAGCCGGGTCGATGTCGCCACAACGGGTGCCCATGACGGCTCCTTCCAGAGGCGTCAATCCCATGGAGGTATCGACCGAGATGCCACCTTTGATGGCAGAGTGGGAAACCCCGTTGCCGATGTGCATAGTGATGATGTTGCAGTCTTTGGGATCCTTGCCAAGTAACACGGCGGCCCGCTTTGAAACGTACAGATGGCTGGTCCCATGAAAGCCGTAACGGCGCACACCGTAGTTTTCATACCACTCGTACGGGAGCGGATAGGTGTAGGCATGTTGTGGCATGGTTTGATGGAAGGCCGTGTCAAAAATAGCGATATGCGGAACATCGGGCAGAACGGAAGTGGCCGCTTCAATGCCGGCGATGTTCGGTGGGTTGTGCAACGGAGCCAGATGCTGCACACCTTTGATGGCATCCAGAACGGCATCGTCGATTTTAACCGAACAGGTAAATTTCTCGCCACCGTGAACGACCCGATGACCCACCGCGGAAATCTTGCTCATGTCGGTGACAACCCCGTGTTGGGGGTTGGTCAGAGTTTTGATAATCAGGTGAATTGCGACTTTGTGATCGGGGCACTCATATTCTTCCCGATAGTTGTCTCGCCCGGGAACTTCATGAATAATGTACGAGTCGCCGATAGTGACCCGTTCGACCATTCCCTTGGCAACGACCACTTTTTTCTTCCAGTCAAACAGCTGATATTTGACAGAAGAGCTACCGCAATTCAATGCGAGAATATCCATTTAGAGCTACCTCCTCCGCGAGTTTTATTTTAATAAATGTTTCCCATTCTTGCAAAATAATGTTTTATAACTCTTGCATGTGTCCCCGGAATGCAAGATGTACCGTGCTGCATATGCGACACTATGTACGAAAAAGAATGGGAAAAACTTATAGGAGAGTAATGGAATCAGGGGTAGATTGCAAGAAATTTGTGCTGGATGTGGCTTCTTGTTTGGTCTGGACAGGTGCGCTTTTGTATTGTACTCTCTGCACAGTCTAGAACGGCGTCTTTAATCCATAATTGAAAGGGGAACAGCTATGGCTCATACCATTACCGACGAGTGTATTAATTGTGGGGCTTGCGAACCGTCTTGTCCTGTCGAGGCTATCAGTGAACAGGGGGATGTTCGGGTTATCGATGCGGCGACCTGTACCGATTGTGGCGCCTGTGTAGATACCTGCCCTGTTGATGCGATCAAGGCTCCCTGATTCGGCAGGGGAGCGCCTGCTTCAGACCGTATTATGTTGAATGGCTCTTTGCTGAGTCCCTGGAGGTGATATGTTCGGCCTTGGTACCACAGAATTGATGATAATCCTGGTGCTGGTTCTTGTCGTTTTCGGCGCAGGAAAGCTTCCTGAGATTGGTGGGGCTTTAGGCAAAGGATTGCGTAGCTTTAAAAAGGCAGTCCATGACCGGGATGAAATTGACATTACCCCGAAAGATGAGGACGAAAAAGATCCAAAGAATTAAACTCCCCGCCCGGTTTGTCGGGTTGATAGAGAAAAGCCGCACCAATTTAGTGCGGCTTTTTTCTTTAGTTGGGTTATCTGGAACCTTGCCTTGCCCTTGCCCTCCCTAGCCCTTCTCTACAAGGGGAGAAGGGATTATTTAAAGACCAGGCAATGTTCTCATTATCGTTGCCCGCCAGGTTTGGAATCCGCTACCTCCACGGTAAATTCAGTCACGTTCTCCGGCAGGTTTCTAAAGATGATCATATAGGGAATTGACTTGCCCGGGTCGACGTTCAGGTTAGACAGGACATTGCCAAACTGGTTGTTCATGGCCTCTTCAAGTTGGGCAACGGTGGCGGTTTGCAATTCCTCGTGGTCCAGCAGGTTGCCGCAGAAAACGGTCTGTTGCATCAGCATGTTGCCTTGGTTGTCATGGAGCATTCCCTTGACGGCGATGGCTGAACGGTTTTCGGCGTAGCCATTGACTGCTTCTCCTTGAACCACGAAGAGTTGTCCTGCTTCCTGATTCATGATGAAAAAGCTGTTGGGTAGAGGCAGTCGGATTTGTGCTGCCGGGACGTTCTGTTCCTGCTTCCCCATGAGCTGGTTGACTAACTGCGAAATGCCCGAGGTGCCCCCCTGCCAGAGCAGGTACCCCGCGATCGATGCCAGTACCAGCAGCAGGATCAAAAATATGCGCAGCACGTTGGACATGGGATATTTGCGTTTCTGCGTCTGCAGAGGCGGCAGGTTTACATCCGGGTCCAAGGGCTGGGGGGGGTCTGGAACAGGCACTTCAACGGGTTTGGGTCTTTCCACGGAGACGATAGAATCAGGGGATTCAAGGGCCGTCGTGTTTTTATCGCTAGGCTCGCCGAAAGAGATGTCGTCAAAATCGAGATTATTCGCGTCTGATTCTGCACCCAGAGGTTCATCGAAGCGGATATCGTCGGTGTGATCCTCCTCGGCGGGAGCTACAGTGTCTGGCGCGAACAGGTCGTCTTCATCAAAAGAAAATGCGTCTGATGCATCGGCACTGTCGCTTTCAAAAGAAAATTCATCCGTGGCGGATTCTTCGAAAGCCAGGCCGGGGAGATCATTGTCTGTTTCGGTCGACGTTTCTTCCTCAAAGGAAAATTCGTCAGCCTTCAGAGATTCGCCGGTAGTCAGTTCATCGCCAAACTCGAATTCGTCTACGCTGCCGGCCCCGATGGTTTCTTCTTCGAAATCAAAAGCAACATCGGGGTTTGCTTCTTCGGAGCTCTTATCAGGGCCAGAACCGATTTCCTCCGGATTCTCTTCAAAGGCAGCAAGGGTCGTGTCCGGCGCAGGTTCTTCTCCCCAGCTTTCATCGAGCTGGAAGTCGGTGTCGGGAGGGGTGGGCTCGGCGGATCGGTCATCGATCGAGGAAAGGCCGAGATCCGATTCTTCGAAGCTGGCGCTCCAGTTTGTTGTTGATGGAGCTTCAGTGGTAGCCGCGGGCTCTTGATCGCTGAGAGGAGCATCGAGGTCCGATTCAGCAAACTCGCTTCCCCAGAGGTCGTCGGTGCTGGCTGCGGTTTCTTCTTTCTCTTCTGTAAAGGCCCCGGCCGTGGCGGGTTCTTCTTCTTTAGGTTGGATCGGTGGCAGAAGTGTTTCAGCCACGGCTTCGGGCATGACGGTGAAAATATGCCGGCATTTGGCACAGCGGACTTTGACGCCCTCCGGTTTTATTTTATCGTCAGCGAGCTTGAAGCGGGTGGTGCATTCTGGGCATTGGATGACCATGCAAGTCACTCCCTTTCAGGCCTGATCAGAGATCCGGTATCAGGTAGATATCCGGCAGATTACGGTATTTCTCATCATAGTCGAGGCCGTAGCCAATGATGAATCCATCGTCCATTGCAATGCCGACATAGTCGGCCTGAATGGAGACTTTCCTGCGGGCACTTTTGTCAAGCAGTGTGCAGATTTTGAGGGAGCGCGGATTTCGCTGCATTAGCCGGTGGTAGAGTGATTCAAGTGTGTAGCCGCTGTCGATGATGTCTTCGACGATGATTACATCGCGTCCTTCAATAGACATCTCGAGATCTTTGCGCATTTCGACAAGTCCCGAAGACTGAGACTCTGAGCCGTAGCTGGCAAGGCGAACGAAGTCGATGATGACGGGGCTGCTGATGGCACGGGCAAGATCGGCAAAAAACAGGAACGAGCCTTTCAGGACACCGACCAGCAGGATCTCGGTGTCCTGATGATCGTGGCTGATTTCTTCTCCCAGTCGTCGAACCTGTCGGGCGATTTCTTCTTTGGAGTAGAGCAACTGCAAGTTGTGTTCGGTCATGCGTATCCTTGAAAAATTAGGTATAAATGTTGCCGGTATTCTATACAAGATAAACGGTATGTGTCAATTTTTTCAGTGATCTACAAAGCTCTGGTCAGCCTCTTTTCGACTGTGCTATACTTTTTGGGAAAAAAGTCTGATTCAGGTCCGAAAATAATGAAAAGGGAAGGATATTCGATGAAACGCATAATTCAACTCATGCTGACGCTATGGCTCTGTTTTACGGCGTCGTTGGCCCTGGCTGAAGGGGCTAAAATGTCCGTCGAACAGGCGGATTATGATTTTGGTCAGATCTTTCAGGGTGAGAAGGTTGAGCACACCTTCAGGTTTCAGAATTCCGGGGATGAGCCGTTAATTATTGACAGGGTTCGGAGTTCTTGCGGGTGTACCGCTGCTCTGTTGTCGACCAAAATCATTGCCGCCGGTGACGTGGCTGAACTTAAGACTACTTTTGATTCGGCTCGCTTTAGCGGTGCGGTGGTCAAGACTATCTATCTCTACTCCAATGACCCCGTGCAGCAGGTGACCGAATTGCATCTGCGCGGTACGGTCAAGCAAGAAATTGTCATGTCGCCATCGCGACTTGATCTGCAGAATCTGGTGGTCGGTGTCACCAAGGAATTCGTAGTTCGTTTGTCCAATCAAAGCAAAAAAACTCTCGTCCTCTCTGGTTTGCAGACCACCACACCTGAGTTTGTCGCAACCTTGTCGAGTGAGCAGGTTGCACCGGACAGCGAGGCCAGTATCACTCTTCGGGTTTCTCCCAAGGAAGGCAGTAGCCGGTTAAATGGATACGTCTTGTTGCAGACCAACAGCGAGCATGTTCCGGAACTGCGATTGCCGGTTTACGCCACAGTGACATCCGAAGCGGCCCGATAGTTTTCCCCTTTCTCTTTACCTAAGAAGCCTCCGAATACTCGGGGGCTTTTTTGTATGGTGCGCCAGGCATGGCGCGTGGCGCGCAAGCGCCATTCGGTTGGATGTGGTGTTCAACTGGAGACTTGGAGGTGAAAGTCCTCTACGGACCCTGATGACGGGAACCGTTAGCCGAACGGCAAGGGTGTTCATCGCGA
>JBFHFM010000179.1:0-7101 GCA_041583595.1 Trichloromonas sp.
CCGAGCCGCACCAACTGCTGCAGAATGTCATGGGCCAGTCGCGGCGGTAGATCGAGCCGGGTGGCCACCTGCGAAGAATCCCAACGCGACTCGCCCCGATAAAAAGATTCGGAAACCGCCAGCATGGCCGTCAGCGACACCAACTCGCGGCTGGCAAAATTAACTTCCGAACCTCGGATATCACTGGGCACCAGGCGCAGGTTTTGCCAGGCATAGGTCATCTCGACACCGAGCAGCACAATCAACCAGCTGACATAGAGCCAGACCATGAAGATCGGTAGCGCCGCCATGGTACCGTAAATAGCGTTGTAGCGGCCCACCCCGACCTGAAAATGCACGTAGCCCCACTGAGCGAGCTGCCAGAGGGTTCCGCCAAAAATGCCGCCGACCAACGCCGCGGTATAATTGACCCGGGTATTGGGCATGAAAATGTAGAGCGCGGTAAAGGTAACCCACATGCCGACAAAGGGAATTGCTTTAAACAACAGCAAAACCATGGGCCCTAAATAGGTATTTTCCTGCAGGTGGGTGACCAGTTCGTTGCTGGCCAGCGAGGAGGTCATGGAAATCGCGGCGATCACGAAGATTGGTCCAATAGCCACCACCGAAAAATAATCGGCGAAGCGACGCAGCAACGGCCGGGTTTCGTCAACGCTCCAGATATGATTGAAACTTTTTTCGATATTGGACAGCAGAGCCAGCACCGCCAAAATCAGGGCGGCCAGGCCAACCACGCCAAGACGCGCCACATTGGTGTTGTCGATGTACCGGATAATCTGGCTGACGATATCTTCGGCCCCTAACGCCAGATGCTCAAGAATCAGCGGTTCCAGGGTGTTCTGCACACCAAACCCCTTGAGCAAGGCAAACATGAGAGCCAGCAAAGGGACAATAGAAAGAAGCGTCGCATAGGTCAGAGCCGAGGCGCGAAGCATGCAGCTGTCGGCAAGAAAACCCTGAATCACGGCTGTGCCAACACGCGCCTGCCTTAAGAGCAGCCCCTGAAACCACGGCAGCCTGGTGGCATCGATCAGCCATAAATCCTGCAGCAGAAACGATTTGATCTTGTCACGGTAATCGCCAAGAAGCGACATAAAGCCTCCGTTAGCAGCCAGGCTGATGGATGTCCCAGACATTTCTATACGTTCATTAACAGTGGAAGTATAAAGGGATCATTCGGCAATGACAAGCCGGTAAAGCAGCGATCAGAGTTCGAGCAGCAGGGAATCGGCTATCGTAACGCGCTCTTCGGCGGGCGATTCGCCGTGAAAGGCTTCGGAGACGAACAAGCCGTTAATAGACGCGAGAGTCGCGTTGAGAAGCTCAAGATCGAGGACTGCCGTCGCCGGCAGAGATTTGAGATTTTTGAAATTTTCGGGGCAGGTATCGACAAAACGCACACCGTCACGACTGCCCAGCAGCGGCAAGCCATGGGTGCGACAGATAATCGGACGCGCCTGATACATCAGGCATTGATTATTTTCAAGGAGCGGACAGGGCCCGTCAGGGGTCGCCTGCCGGGCTCGCTGGCGGATATGTTCGGCCTCGGCATCGGGCAAAGCTTCAAGGGCCAGCGCCAGAGCGACCCCTTCGACCCAGAACAGAGATAAATGCCGACAGCAGTCATCGCATCCTTTGCGACAGACAATATGGTCCCGATAGGTCTTTTCGATACCGCCACAGAGAGTATCCACCTTGGCCACCAACTGCCGATAATTGTCCAGAATATTCATCCGATTCCCTTTTGCGAAAGCATCATATATTCAGAAAATAAAAACATCTGCCAACAAAAGTCAAACGTCTGCGGTTACAGCCCAAAAGCATTGCGGATGCCGTCAATAACGTACTGTACCGAAAGAAACGCCAGGACCAGTCCCATCAGGCGAGTAACGATGGCCGCCCCCAAAGCGCCAAGCAGACGAAGCAGGGTATCGGCCCGCAGTAAAATCATGCAGGTCACGATAAAAACAACGGCACTGCCGCTCAACAGGGCCAGAAACGAGGCAATTGTGCGAGCGTGTTCGGCAAAAATCAGACAGGTGGCGATGGCCCCGGGACCGGCCAACAACGGAAACGCCAGCGGGGTGATTGAAATATCTTCCTTAACCTCGGCCAGACGCTCTTCGCGGCTACTGGTGCCGGTGCCAGTGGGCCTTCCGTAGAGCATCTCGAGAGAAATAACGAACAGCAACAGGCCGCCGCAAATCCTCACCGCCGAAGTTTCAATACCAAAATAGGTCATCACCAGTCGGCCGAACAGAATAAAAAAGACCAACACGGCAAAAGCCACCAGGCAACCACGAATAGCCATGGTCCGGCGTTCCTGGCGGCTATTGTTCGGAGTGATAGAGAGAAAGACCGGCACCCCGGCGACAGGATCGACGATAATAAACAGCTGCAGGGCAAATGCTGTAAAAATATCGAAGGCCGCGTCCATCAGGGGGATTTCGAAGTGATCGTCCGGACCGGCAAGCCGAAAGCTTCGGGCGGAGAGTCAAACGATCCGGTTTTGCCGACCAGCACCAGGCTCTGTCGATCGGGATGCAGATAGGTCTGCGCCACCCGCAACACATCGTCAACCGTCACCTCCGCGATTTTGTCACGGTAGGTCTGCAGATACCCTTCAGGATAATTATAATAATCGAGTCGCATCTGTTGGGCGACCACCTGGTGACTGTCGGTAAAAGCGAAAACAAAAGAATTGATCAGGCTTTCTTTGGCCAGTTGCAGTTCTTCGTCAGACACCGGGGTGCGTCGCATGTCTTCCATGATCTCCCGCATCAACCGGACCACCGCGGCGGTCGATTCGCTCTTGGTTTCACAGCCGGCAATAAAGGGCCCGGGAAGCCAGCGACCAACCTGAAAATAAGAGTAGACCGAATAGGCCAGGCCCCTATTGGAACGGACCTCGCGCATGAGCCGCGAGTTGAAACCGCCACCACCGAGAATGAAGTTCATCACCCGGATCGGCTGCAAGTCGGGATTGTCCTTATCGACACCGACCTCCCCAAACAGAATCGAGGTCTGCGGGATATCCTTTTCGGCCACCCAGACCGCGGCCGGTGCGCCATCAACCAGAGGCGGAATGACCTGAACATCGCCCCCCCTGGTTTGCCAGTCACCAAAGATTTCCGCGAGCGTCTGCCGCAGTTTCCCGCTATCGAAATCGCCGGTAATTCCCAGCCAGAGGTTGTCCGGATGCACGCTACGACGATGCAGCTGCACCAAGTCCTCGCGGGTAACCGCCTGCAGACTTTCAACGGTTGGAGTGCGCCCGAGGGGATGCTCGCCGTACAGAGCCCGCATCAGCGCACGAGAGGCCACTGCACCCGGTTGATCATCCTGACGACGAACCAGTTCGACGGCCTGCCGGCGGGCCAACTCGAAACGATAAGGATCGAAACCAGGATGACGCAAAGCTTCAGCGAGCATCGAAAGTCCCTCGGCAAGATTGGCCTGACGAAGAGAAAGCTCCATGGTCGTCGTGTAACTATCGGCACTGACCACAAAGTCAGCCGCCATCTGTTCCAGGCGGCGATCGAAAGCTTCCGGAGTCAGCTGCCCGGCGCCTCCGGTTCGCAACAGGGCGGCAAACAGATCAGCCATGCCGGTCTTATCCGCCGGGTCGACCAGGGTCCCGGTACCGACCATAGCCGAAATTTCGACCAAAGGAAGTTCGTGATCTTCATGCAGATACAGGCGAATGCCATTGGGGAGTTCGATCTGTTCAATGACCGGAACCTCAAAGTCCAGGGGCGCGTAACTGAGCTGGTCGGGACGTAAGGGTTCCTGCAGTGCGGCGCACGAGCTCAACAGTAAAAAAAGCAGCGGAAACAGATATCTGACAAAGGATTTCAAAGCTGACCCTCTTTCTTGCTAAGAATGGCGACAGTGCGATTTTCTGGAGAGAAATAGCTTTTGGCTACGGCCATAACCTCCTCAGCGGTAATTCCGGCCACCTGCGCATCGTAATCGAGCAGGTAACGCCAGTCTCCGGAAACCGTCTGGTAGTAAGTCAGCATACGGGCCAGACCGTCATTCCCCTTGAGAAAGCGCAGGCGGTCCGTCGCCAACCGATTGCGTGATCGGGTCAATTCTTCGTCATCAACCGGTTCGTTGGCCAGGCGAGCCAATTCTTCATAAATAGCCTGTTCGACCTCCGCCACGGTGTGAGGATAACGTGGCGTAGCCGAAATCACGAACAGATTGGCATAACGCGACCCCGGCGCCCCCGAGGTGGACACGGTGGCGGCTAGCTGTTTATCAACCACCAGCGACTGGTACAGGCGCGACGTTCGCCCCTGGCCGAGAATCATGTCGATCAGGTCGAATACGTAGTCCTCCCGCTCAGGGAGAGTCGGCTTGTGGTAAGCGATGGACAGACTCGGTTCGGCTTCAAAATCAACCTGAACCCGCTTCTCCCCCGACTGCGGGGGCTCGACAGCCACAACCTGCGGCACCGGCGTGCCCGGCGGAATGGCGCCAAAATAGTGGCCAACCATATCCACCGCCTGGTCAAAATCGAGATCACCGACCAGGGCAATGACGGTATTCACCGGGGCATAATACTTGTGCAGAAAATCGCGGGTTTCAGCCAGCGACAGGTTCTCGATATCCGAATGCCAACCGATAATCGGGTTGCGGTAGGGATGTACGGTAAAAGCGGTCGCCAGCAGGTTTTCATACAATAGACCGGAAGGGTTGCTGTCGTAGGAGCGCCGCCGCTCTTCTTGAATCACGTCCCGTTCAGTATAAAATTCGCGCAGCACCGCATTTTTCATCCGATCCGATTCAATCGCCGCCCAGAGCTCGAGCTTATTGGCCGGCAGCGAAATAAGATAAGTGGTCAGATCTTTGCTGGTGAAAGCATTGTAGCCGCTCCCCCCATTTTCGGCGTAGATACGCGAAAACTCATCTTTTACCACAAACTGTTGATGTTGCTGCTGCAGGGTGCTGAGCTCTTCTCGCAAAGCGGCAAGCTGCTCAGGGTCCGCGTCCTTGCGCACCTTGAGGGCATCGAGCTTTTCCCCGGCCTTCTCAATAGCTTCGAGGAGCGGCTTTTCCTTCTTAAAATCGGTCGTGCCCAGGGTTTTGGTCCCCTTGAACAGCATGTGTTCCAATAAATGAGCCACCCCACGGGTTTCGCTAGTTTCATGGACCGAACCAACCCCGATGGTGATATAGGCGGCAAAAGTCGGCGAATCGTGCCGCTCGACAAGTAACAGCTTAAGACCGTTGTCAAAGGTATGTTCGCGCACCTTCTCCGCCAACGTCTGGGCCCCGGCAGCCGAAACCAGCAGCACCAGCAATAAAATAAAACTGATCGAAAAAACCGTCCGACACTGTTTCAACACGATGCAACTCCTTGTAAAGACTGTGCGGCGACAGGCCGCGAAAGAACAGAATATCCGAGACATCAGTTTTCGGCCAGTCTAAATTTGACAGGCCACAAAATAGCTTCAGAAAACCGCATATGCCAATTATATACTAAAAAGAGGGTCGGGGTCGACGGGTCAGAAGAAATACGGCGGCGAAAGCCATGGCGTGTGGGTGTGTCAGAACCGAAATAAGCCACGCTCCCCCTCGGTCCGCTTACTGCAAACCCCCTGGGACGATTCTACAGACGGACCGGATTGCTTTCTGACATCGACGAGCAGGGCTTTGCAGACGACATCCTGCATTGAATCGACAAACTGAACCTGGATCGAATCAAGGATCGAGTCATCAATATCCCGCAGGTTTTCGCGATTACGTTCGGGAAGCAAGATAGTGGAAACCCCGGCGCGCCTGGCTGCCAGAACTTTTTCCTTGACCCCGCCGATCGGAAGAATCCGTCCCGACAAGGTCAACTCACCGGTCATAGCCACGTCCCGCCGGGCGGCGCGCCCGGTCAACAGCGAAATCAAGGCGGTGGCGATGGTGATGCCGGCAGAAGGACCATCTTTGGGGATGGCCCCCGAGGGGACGTGAATGTGAATGTCGCTGCTAGCGAAAAAATCAGCGGAAACCCCGAAATCGTCCGCATGCGATCGCACGTAAGAAAGGGCGGCCCGGGCCGATTCCTGCATCACCTCGCCAAGGCTGCCGGTGAGGGACAACTCCTTTTTCCCCGGCATCCGTGAGGCCTCGACAAAAATGATATCGCCCCCCGCTTCGGTCCAGGCCAGCCCAGTAACGACACCGACCCGATCCTCCTCGGCCGCCACATCAGTGAAATAGCGACGCGGGCCGAGCAGTTTCTCGACCTCTAACGATGTGATCCGCACCAGTGTATCCTGCTTTTGAGCCAGCGTTTTCGCCACCTTGCGACAGATTGAAGCGATCAGTCGTTCAAGGCTGCGAACTCCGGCTTCACGGCTGTAATTTTTGATAAGGGTCAGAACCGCCCTCTCGCCAAAGGTTAGTGGATGCCCCGCAAGTCCGTTTTCTTCAACCTGCTTGGGAATCAGAAATCGAAACGCGATCTGAATTTTTTCTTCATCGCTATAGCCGGCAAGGGGGATCAGCTCCATACGATCACGCAAGGCATGAGGAACGGGATCCATGACATTGGCGGTGGTAATGAACATGACCGCCGACAGGTCAAAAGGGAGATCGAGGTAATGATCGACAAAGGAATCGTTCTGCTCCGGATCCAGAACCTCAAGAAGCGCGGAGGCCGGATCGCCTCGAAAATCCTGACCGATCTTATCAATTTCGTCGAGCATGAAGACCGGGTTGTTCACCTTCACCCGGCAGACCTCCTGAATAATCCGGCCCGGCATCGCACCGATATAGGTCCGCCGGTGACCCCGGATTTCAGCTTCGTCCTTAATGCCTCCAAGAGACATACGAATGAACTTGCGCCCCATGGCCCGTGCGATCGATCGCCCAAGCGAGGTTTTACCAACCCCCGGCGGGCCAACGAAGCAGAGGATCGGTCCTTTGCTGGTCGTTTTCAGGGAACGAACCGCCAGGTACTCAAGAATCCGCTCCTTGACCTCCTTGAGGTTGTAATGATCGGCGTTAAGAACCTGCTCGGCCAGACTGATATCCAACACGTCATCGGTCTTGCTGTTCCAGGGGACGTTACAGAGATATTCGATATAGGTGCGGGATACG
>JBFHFM010000180.1:0-7077 GCA_041583595.1 Trichloromonas sp.
ATAAGAAACGAGTTTAATCGTCGGCAATTTAATATGGTCAGGTTGCAAGGGCAGCAAAGTATGACCCGTAGCGCGTTTTTTCCCGTCGTTCCAAACCCGCAGGCGCTGGTCATTCATTACCGTGGCGGAAATACTCCGGGAATCGTGGAAATCTCCCTTGAAAGACTTAAGGGGCTTCATGTTGGAGCAGAAAACTGATAATTTTGTAGTTCAGTAAGCCGCCAGCTCTGCCGGCGTGTTTAATACTACGCCGTTCCATTTCAGATATTCCGTTGATTTGGACCAAGACCCTGGGGTTTCGCCCCCAGACGTCGACTTACTCTGAAGCCACCGGCTCTGCGGGTGGGCTGTGATTTTTTTGCAAAACCATCATGTTTAAAGAGGGAGAATTATGGCTAAGGTTGTTGTTTATTCGAAGGAAACTTGTCCTTATTGTGTGAAAGCCAAAGAGTTGTTGAAATCGAAGGGGGTCGATATCGAGGAGATTCGGATTGACCTTCACCCCGAGAGTCGAGATGAGATGATCCAGAGATCTGGTCGAAAGACGGTCCCCCAGATCTTCATTGGAGATTATCACGTCGGCGGTTGCGATGACCTTTTCGACCACGAGAAAGAAGGGAAGCTCGATGGTCTCCTCGGGCTGCAGCAGCAATCCCAGGAGAGCATCCACCGCAGGGTGGTTATCCTCGGTTCTGGTCCTGCAGGTTATACCGCCGCTATTTACGCCGGTCGGGCCAACCTCGCCCCTCTGGTCATCAGTGGTCCGCAGAAGGGCGGTCAGCTGGTCACGACGACCGAGGTTGAAAATTTCCCCGGTTTTCCCGAAGGAATCGACGGCAACGAACTGATGAATCGCCTGGAGGCACAGGCCAAAAGATTCGACGCCGAAGTTGAGTTTGGGGAGATTACCAAGGTTGACCTTTCGCAGCGTCCATTCAAGCTCTACCAGGGAGAGAAACTCTACACCTGCGATGCTCTCATCATCTCCACCGGCGCAACCGCACGGTATCTGGGCATCGAAAGCGAAACGAAATTCAAGGGACGGGGCGTTTCCGCCTGCGCGACCTGCGACGGGTTTTTCTTTAAGGGGCAGAAGGTGGCCGTCGTTGGCGGCGGGGACACGGCCCTCGAAGAAGCAACGTTTCTGACAAATTTCTGCGAGAAGGTTTTTCTGATCCACCGCCGGGATGAACTCCGTGCCAGTAAAGCGATGCAGAAGCGGGCCTTGAACAATGACAAGATCGAAATCCTCTGGGATACGGCGGTCAGTGAAGTGCTTGGCGACGAGACGAAGGGCATGACTGATCTGCGGGTCAAGTGTCTGAAGACAGGGGAGACAAGAGAGATCGGTGTGACGGGGTTGTTTGTTGCGATCGGCCACACGCCGAATACCTCCCTCTTTACTGACGTGCTCGACTGCGACGAGAGTCATTATCTGATCCCTCAGCCCGGATCGACGCGGATGAATATCGAGGGGGTTTTTGCCTGCGGCGACGTCAGGGACAGTGTCTACCGGCAGGGCATTACCGCTGCGGGCACCGGCTGCATGGCGGCGATCGATGCCGAACGCTGGCTGTCAGAGCAGAGGTAGGATGCCGGTGAGCTTGCGAACCGCATCCCATGCGGAAAACCGATGCGGTTCGCCGTCTCATCACATCCGACAAACCCCGATCGACGCTTTGATGGAAGTCATAAAAACTTAACTTACTCAAAATTGACAGGCATGGGGCAATCCGCTACTGTGCCGAACACCTTTTTTCGGCCTGTTTTTTTTAAATGTCGTTGCTCCATCCAGCTCGGTCCGTGCAAGCGGATCATTTTCCACAAGGATTTTTGATCGATGTCTTTTGATTCTCTTGGCCTCTGCGCCGAGCTGTTGAGCGCGATTGCCACTCAGGGTTACACCGAACCGACCCCGATCCAGACTCGGGCCATTCCGGTGATTCTGGAGGGCTGCGACCTGTTGGCGGGGGCCCAGACCGGTACCGGTAAAACCGCGGCTTTTGCCCTGCCAATCGTGCAGATGCTGAGTGCCAAGATCCCCACGCAGAAGCGCCGGCGCCCGCGCGTTCTGGTTCTGGTGCCGACTCGCGAACTGGCGGCCCAAGTTAGCGAGCAGATGCAGAACTACGGTCGGCGCCTGTCGTTGCGCTCGACCATGATCTACGGTGGGGTCAACATCCAGGCGCAGATCGAGCGGCTGTATCGCGGCGTCGATATTGTGGTGGCGACCCCGGGACGACTGCTCGATCATGCGCAGCGGGGCACCATCGATCTTTCTAAAATCGAGTTTCTGGTGTTGGATGAGGCCGACCGCATGCTCGACCTGGGGTTTATCGACGATATTCTCAAAGTTTCGGAATATCTGCCGGTTAAGCGTCAGACCCTGCTCTTTTCGGCCACCTATTCGCAGAGCATCAAGCAACTCGCTGACGAACTGCTCGATTCGCCACGGCGGGTCGAAGTGGCACGCAGCAATCTCGCTGCCGATGCGGTGACCCAGGCGATCTATCCGGTAGAAAAAAGTCGCAAGCGGGAAATGCTTTCGCACCTGATCCGCCATGGCGAGTGGAACCAGGTTCTGGTTTTTACCCGCACCCGCTACGGTGCTGACAAGCTGACTGCCGAATTGCTCTTTGACGGCATCAAGGCTGCGGCCATCCACAGCAACAAGAGCCAGTCCGTCCGCACACGCACCCTGGCGGAGTTCAAGAAGGGGGAGTTCCGGGTGCTGGTGGCCACCGATGTGGCCGCGCGTGGGCTCGACATCCAACACTTGCCCCATGTGGTGAACTACGAGCTGCCCCAGGTCCCTGAAGACTATGTCCATCGGATCGGCCGCACCGGTCGGGCCGGTGAAAATGGGGTCGCCCTCTCCCTGGTTTGCCCGGCGGAGCAGGCACTGCTGGCGGCGATTGAAAAGTTGCTCAAGTATTCGATCCCGCGGCAGACAGTGGCTGAATTCCCGCAGATAGCCGTCAAACGGGGGATGGTGACGAAGCCGAAAAAGAAAACAAGTGGCCCCTCCAAACCGAAGAAGCCCTCGGCCACGCCGGCAAAAGCTGCCAAGAAGCCGGCAAAGAAGCAGAAATCGCTGAAGACCCGAACCGGTCGGCCGAAAAAACCCGCAACGGCGGCAGCCCGCCCTGCGCCCAAGACGGGCCGTCGTGGGGGCAAATCGTAAAAGTTTTTACTGATCGGTGTTAATTGGTAAGTTTTTTGATTATTTCGTCCCCCGATGTTCGGGGGGAACCGTATTGTCCTCAGGAGTTTTTACCATGAACGCTAAACCCGTTCGCGAGTCGAGAGCCATCAAGGCGGCTATCGTTCTGCCGCCTGACACCAACCACCATGGCACCATGTTCGGCGGCAAGGTTATGGCTTATATTGATGACATCGCCACGATCAGCGCGACTCGTCACGCCCGCATGCCCGTGGTCACCGCGTCCACCGATTCGGTCGATTTTCTCCATCCGGTTCGCAACGGGGAGTCGGTGTGTCTCGAATCCTTTGTCACCTGGACCAACAAGACTTCCATCGAGATCTTCGTCAAGGTCGTTGCCGAGAATCTGCTTACCGGGGAGCGCAACGTTTGCACGACCGCTTTTCTTACCTTCGTCGCTGTCGATGAAGAGGGAACTCCGCAACTCGTTCCTCCTGTTATCCCCGAGACTGAGCTTGAGTGTTTCCTTCATGAGGGGGCTCCGGCGCGGGCTGATATGCGCCGCAAGCGGCGGGGGGTCTCGAAGGATCTGGCAGCGCGCTTCGGGGCGACGAAAGAGTGGGATCGGCCCTTGGCGTAGGTTTTATTTGGGGAAACATTGCTCTGCAACTAAAACCGGGGGCATGATCAGGATGTTGGCTAAATCCGATCATGCCCCCGGTTTTTTAGGACCTTAATTTGAAGTATTGTTAGCGGCCTCAGGCGTAATCCTTACCAGGGCGTCACCTTGTTCCAGCCGACCCCTACGCCGCCGGTGTCGCGGTCGTCGTCGGGGTCGTCACCGCCGAGACGGTGGCAGTTCTGGGCGCTGGTCCAGTTGGAAATGGATCGTCCGTAGTTGTTGCTTCCGGTTGCCGCGGTGTTGATCTGGTAGTCGTTGTCCCAGCTATTGTGTTTGGTGTCCAGGCAGTTGGTGATCATCAGCTTCGGCAGCCGTGAGGCGTGCGGGTTATGGCATTTGCTGCAGCTGAACTGGTGGTAGCTGGACTGGGTGAGGTCACCGTCGGCGTCGATCCCCCAATCGTCATGATCAATCATCTTTGGGGTCAATTCGTCTTGTTCGTTGATATAAGGCGAATACTGCCATGTATAGATGTTCCAGGCGTCCCCGTCACCGAAATAGGCCCGGTAAGCAAAGACCTGCCCGGTAAGATGGTGGTCGCCGGGGCCGTCACCGCCAACACCTTCCTTCATATTGTAGAAGTGCTGGTAGGGATTATGGGAGAGGCCACTCTCACCACCCCGTTCGTCGAAGATGTTGGTTGCATGCAATGCCGTTCCGCCAAGCACGGCGTTGCTGTGGCCGTTGGTTCCCAGCCAGAGGTTCTCGTCTACTTCCTGGTCCATGTTGTCGACGTTGCTGCTGTGGCACATGACGCAGAGACCGGCCGAGTTGTCCAGGGTCCAGCTGGCGGTCGGACTGTCGCTGTTTTGATCGATCCAGTAGCCGCCCATCAGTTGGGTGCTGCTGCTGGAGCCCCTTGGCACCCGGCCCCACTCATTGAAACCGTCGGCACTCAGAAGGTCAAGATAGACGGTGCCGCTCTGGGGTGCGCCGTCCTCTTTGTACGGATTGCCTTTCCATGTGCCGCGCAGGTAAGGTTCGCCGTCGAGAGCCGGCAACTCGCCCCCCCAGGACAAATGCCGTCCGTGGACATCATGGCAGTAGGAGCAGCGAATGTTATCAGCCGTGTCAAGGGTTTCGAGGTAATTGTAATCGCTTCCGCTCAAGGCGCTGGTGCCGGCAGGGTTGGCGGAATGGGTCGACTGGATGGAGCCGGACTTGTAGGAAAACTGTGGTGTGCCGCTGGTCCAGATGGCACCGATCCAGTTGGCCTGATCCAGGGTGCCGGCGTTGTAGCTCATGTTTCCGGTGCTCGTATTCTGATTCTGCCCCCACTCGGAAATCATCGGAGTCTGCGCCTGATGGCAGGACCAGCAGATTTCGGCTTCGCTACTCTGGGTCCCCCGCCCGCCAATGTCCGTCAAAAGATGGATGCCACCGCTGGCGTAATCGATGCCTACCGTCGGATTATTCGGAACCAGGATAGTTCCCGTTATTGTTCCGGCGGGATGACCGGCTGGATGGCACCAGGTGCAGGTTCGGTTCTGGCCGCCGTCCTGGACGTGGCTTGGGTCGGTTCCGCCGAAGCCGTGACAGTCGTTGCAGGCGATGGTCGCGACCGGATCCCATTTTTTGTCGCCATGGCAGGCATTGGGGTCGAGGCCGCTGCAGCTTCCGCCGGGCGATTGGTTGAGGCCGCTGTCGGTCCAGGTGGCCCCGGCGCCGGCCGACGGGTGGAAAGTGACCTGTACGGTGCCGTCGCCATGGGCGCTGGTTTCTGTGCCGACGCCGTTATGGCAGAGGGTGCAGGAGTTGCCAAGATTGTTGTAACTGGTGTTGAGGTGTGTGAGGTGTTTGCCGACCTCGTAGCTGGCGCCGTCCCCGGATAGATCGTTCGGCGGCGAGCCCTGAAGATGACCGCCGGCTCCCTCGGTGTAGCTGCTTCGGGGTGTCAAGGTACCGTGACACGCTTCGCCGCAGCTGATGCTGCCTGCGGTTTCCCAGGCGGGAGTTGCTGAACCGTGGCAGCCAGTATTCGAACAGGTTCCGTCATCGACCCCGTCATCCCCGCTGGAGCCGCCGGTATTGAAGTTCATGCCCCCGGCTCCGTCCGAATCCCGATAGATCAATGCCCCGGTCGGTTGGCCGTTGGCATAATAACTGAGAACCGTGTTGCCGGCCCCGCTGCGTAGACCGGCGTGAGCGGTTCCGCTGAAGTTGAGTTCAACCCGGCCGTTTTGATGATCGGTGTCATACCAGGAGGTGTGGGGATGACAGTGGTCGCAGTCGCTGTAGTCGTCGTCACTGTCAGCGTGGCTTGCGTGAACACCGGCGGTGGCCGCTTCGGCCGGCGGGGTTCCATGACAGGAGGTGCAGTCGAAGCCGACGATGTCACCGGTGCTCGGCACCGCCGCAGCGGTATCGGTGTTGGTGGTCACGTTCGCGCCAACCGGGTAGCTGTCCTTGGCTCGTACGCCGTAATAGTATGTGGTGCCGTCGCTCAGTCCTGTGTCGATATACGGCCAGGCGGTGAGTCCGTCGCGATAAAGGCTGTTCCAGACGTCGGCCGCCGAGACGCTGGAGCGGTAGAGGTCGTAGGAGACCGGGGCGCTGTCTGCGTCGATCGCCTCGTTCCAGTTGATGCTGAGGGTGCCTCCTGCTTCGGTGTTCTGCACTGCAATGCCGGAGTCTCCACCTGACCAGGTCGGTGGGGTGCTGTCGGCGGGCAGTTCAAAGACGGGGAGGGTAATTTGGGTTGAGCGGCCCTCATATGCGTTTTTATCAACCCAGCACTCGACTCCATCCGCGGTGTCAATCGGCTTTACGAGAATCTCCAGGGTTAGCAGATGTCCGTGCGGCAGCAGGTAGCGGGGAAAATTCATCGCGATCGGGTTGTCGGCCCAGGTGCTGGCACCGAGTGGTATTTCCCCCTCGGAACTCTCACCGATGACGGTCACGTCGCCGGTTGCCGGGTCGTAATCGAGCAGTTTGGCCACCCATTTATGGGTATTGCTGCCGTTGGCTGTGGCGTAGTCGAGGTATCTTGACCCCCAAAGGCCGCTGGTCAGGTTCGGTCCGACCCATGTCGCTGTCGGAAAGCTCTCCATCGTCGATCGGTCTGGCTTCAGGTAGAGGCGGGCCAGGGTAAAAAAGAAAGAAGAGTCCGCCCAATGGACTTTTCTGAACCCGGATGAAGAGGAATATTTGTCATCAGACTGCAGCCAGATCCTGGCGAAATCATCGTTTGATGAGCTGAGTTCCCAGTTGCTGTTTACGTTGCCATCAACCC
>JBFHFM010000181.1:0-7076 GCA_041583595.1 Trichloromonas sp.
CATGCCACGCTCTGCTCGTATCGATATCCCGAATTTATTGCAGCACGTCATGTTCCGCGGCATCGAACAGCGCGAGATCTTTACCGATGATGACGATCGGTACAATTTCGTCAAACGGTTCTCTGATCTGCTGATCGCTACTGAAACCGATTGTCTGGCCTGGTCGATTCTCGACAACCACGCTCACCTCCTGCTCCGCCCGCGCCTTCATCCCCTGTCCAAATTTATGCGGCGACTGCTGACCGGCTACGCAGTGTCCTTCAACCACCGACATCGACGTGCTGGCCATCTCTTTCAAAACCGTTATAAGTCGATTGTCTGCGACGAAGAGGAATATCTCCTCGAATTGGTGCGGTACATTCACCTGAACCCGTTACGCGCAGGAATCGTCCCAACGCTTGACGAGCTTGAAACTTATCCCTGGTGTGGGCATGCGGTTTTGCTGGGGAAAGGCGCACTGCGGGGACAGGTTACAGCTGAGATCCTGGCCCGCTTCGGCAAAACCATCAGTTCGTCACGCACGCATTACCGTGCGTTTGTCGAGGACGGTATCGCGATGGGACGCAGAAACGACCTGATCGGCTCGGGTCAGCATCAGCGACCGGTGACGTCGGATCAATCGGCAGAAAATCTGCGGGATTCACGGGTGTTGGGAAGTGGGGATTTCGTGGAGCAACTCCTCATACAAACGGAATCACAGCCAACGATATCGAAGTTGTCTTTAGATGAGATTATTGAGCGCGTTTGTGGCAAATTTGCTCTATCGCGGACAGAACTGACATCACAGAGCCGCGTGCAGCACCTTGCCAACGCCAGAAGCATTATCTGTCATGTCGCCTTTACTTGCGGCCACCGAGGCGTCGACATTGCCCATCACCTCGGAATCACTGGCTCTGGAGTAACGATGGCTGCAAGGCGCGGGGCAATGGTAATTTCAGAACATCCGGAGCTAATCGCCATGATGAATACACCGGGTTAGTTCATGATTTGAGAACGTCCCCTCAACCTTCAGAGTATTCAGAAGGGCTGGGCGGCTACTACCCCACCAGAAAACATGAGGAATCATCTCATCAAGAATTCATTGATGAGTACAACAATAATAACTTTTGGGAAGAACTCATAAATCGTCTGTCTGAAAGAGACCTAGAAAGAGAATTGAAACTAGAAGGCAAAAAAGAAATATCATTTAAAGAGCGCTGTGAACGAATTCAGAAATATGAAGAAAAATGGTCAAATGAGTTCGAAATCAATGATTTAAACAACATCAAAACAAAATGAAACATAATAAAAAAATGAAGTGGACGGGCCGGGGCCCGGGGAGGTTCTTAAATCGTTGACACCGAGTTAGTTCATGATTTAAGAACGTCCCCTCAGCCCACCTCATACGCTAAAGAATTTGGGTACGAGGATTTAATAGAATATTCAGAAGGGCTGGGTGGCTACTCCCCCACCAGAAAACATGAGGAATCAGCTCATCAAGAATTCATTGATGAGTACAACAATAATAACTTTTGGGAAGAACTCGTAAATCGTCTATCTGAAAGAGACCTAGACAGAGAATTGAAACTAGAAGGCAAAAAAGAAATATCATTTAAAAAGCGCTGTGAGCGAATTCAGAAATATAAAGAAAAATGGTCAAATGAGTTCGAAATCAATGATTTAAACAACATCAAAATAAAATGAAACATAATAAAAAAATGAAGTGGACGGGACGGGGCCCGGGGAGGTTCTTAAATCGTTGACACCGAGTTAGTTCATGATTTAAGAACGTCCCCTCAGCCACAAAAAAATCCTCATAAAATAATGGAACAAATTGGCGTCAGAGTTGCGATATGGGAATTCATCGCAAGATATCCCCAAATCCCAACTCTGACCCCCAATGACGTAGCGACTTTAGTGAGGGTTTGAGCCGTGTGCGGTGAAAGTCGCACGCACGGTTCTTAGAGAGCCCGGGGCTGGCAACACCCCTTGGGCTACTCGGCGGCTAAAAAATACGAGGACATAATGAAGCTAGATCATATTGCAATCAACGCTGTAAATCTTGAGGAAGAAATAGAGTTTTTAACCAGATTTCTTGATTTGTCATTACTTCAAAAGTGGGAAGATCTTCGTCAAGCATATGTAGGTTTAGAGAACGGTCCAGTTATAGGCGTCATTGAAAACAAAGAATATGACGGATCCGTTTTCACAATGGCTCACCTAGCCTTTTATGTCCCAAAACATGAATTCGCAAATTGGGTCAAAAAAATTAGAGAAGCAAACCTAGAAATTGTTGCAGGCCCAAAAAGTCAGCGGGGTGGCGAAACAATCCTATTTAGAACTCCAAGCAAGAATATTATTGAGCTGTGTTATCCATACGTCAGAGAAACAATTGAACAACAAAAATAGTAGTTTAACAAAGGCATGAAAGCGAACTGTTGAGTCAGCGGCAGTTTTCGAAAAAAATATACTAAATTATTTGGCGTCTCGCAGCAGCTTACATAATAACGTTACTGCGGCTGTGTATTAAAAAGAAGAGGACTTAGTGGAAAAAAAGTATAGTGGCTCATGCTTATGCGGTTCAGTTCAATTTGAAATCGAGGGTAACTTTGATTCTTTCTACCTTTGTCACTGCAAGCATTGCCAAAAAGATACAGGCTCGGCTCATGCGGCCAACTTGTTTTCTAAATCAGCGATTCTAACGTGGTGTAAAGGGAAAGAGTGCGTCAAGACTTACAATTTACCCAACACCCTACATTTAAAAAGCTTCTGCATAAATTGTGGCTCAGCATTACCGAACCAGTCAGACAATTTGGATTTTATTGTAGTCCCCGCCGGAAGCTTAGACTCAATACTAAACATACGTCCAAACGCACACTTATTTGTAAGCAGTAAAGCAAGTTGGGAGCATAATTTGGACTGTATTCCAAGTTTTGAAAAGCTACCTGTTCAAAACGATAAAAACACATAACAAACTAATGTCTTTAGGTACGGGACAAACGGATCGGACCAAACGAACTAATTGATTTTAAATAGATTAAGTGCAAAAAACGTCTTTTTTGGGCCTTAAATAAATTTTTGATGCCTAAAAAGAACACTTTACGGAAATTGTTGTGGTGAGAGCGAACCAACATCACATACCCGGGCAGGTGTGGCACCTTACCCAGATGGCTTCCGGGGTCGGCCCAAATTAACTGACTTGTGGCTCGTGGTGCACTTGCAATTTGAATTCACCCTCGGCAAATCGCAGATATCCTTACAACGCAGCCACAAGAGATGCCTAAAATCCGCATATTTTTGACAAAAATAGGCCCCAGCCCTTTCCTGAGTTAAATCTGCTTTTCCCGGAGAAGGCATGAAATCATTTTTTTCTCTAGTTTTGTTTATTATTCTAGCCGCTCTGCTGCAAAGTTGTGCCGGCAGCCAAAAGAGCTATCCAGAGTCTCTTCCTATTAATCGGGGCAAACTGCCACCTAGCGATATCAGTCTTTCGATCCCGGGACTCGGCCCCTGCACAGAGGGAACAGACCGGACTCTCCTGTTTAATTCGCAACAACCTGTGACGATACTGGTTCATGGTTGCCGTGGGTCAGCCGGACGCTTCCGTGCCCTGGCGGAGGTATTTGCCTTCCATGGTCAGCAGACCGCCTGCTTCAGCTACAACGATCGTGACAGCCTTGTGGTCAGCGCGACGCAGTTGACCAAGGCTGTAGATACCCTTTCAGCAAAGATGCAAAGCAATGAAATGACCATCATTGGGCATAGTCAGGGAGGGCTACTGGCGCGCAAAGCCCTGGTTTCTGAACTACCCGAACCATTGCAGAACGCCGACTTGCAACTGCACCTGGTGACGATATCAGCACCCTTTGCCGGGATCTCCGCTTCGAGTCATTGCGGCTCAAGCCTGGCCAGGATTCTCAGCCTGGGGCTAACTGTGCCTATCTGCAAGATCATCAGCGGTGACAAGTGGCACGAGATCACAGAATACTCCGATTTCATCCGCCAACCGGGAGAACTAATCACACAGGTTGGTGAGTACCTGAAAATTGCTACCGCAGAAGCCGGCAGCTGTCGGCAGTCAGATGCTGACGGGGCATGCGTTGAGGACGATTTTGTCTTCAGCCTGGCAGAACAGTATTACCCTCCGGTTGACAGTGCTGTCGGAGTGACTAATCTGGAAATAAAAGCGGGGCATGTGGAGATTGTCGGCGATGACAAAAACATTCCGTTTAAGCTGATTAGCGTTCTGCAGAAACAACAGATACTTGCACCAACGAGTTCCAAGCAGCAAGCCGCTTTTCAGAACCTGCTGACCCTGCTCTACAAAGAGAAATAAAATTCTATTCTGCAGACTGGGCAGACTGGGCAGACTGGGGTGTCTGGGCAGAATGGGCAGAATGGGGGCCAGACCAAGGCAAACCACTGATATGACAGCATTTTTGCTGTAATTCTGCGCCTGAAACGCCCTTAGAAGCCTCTTTTTAGGAGCAAAATGGCAGCTTCAAGGAATAATCCGATATGGCCAGGGCCAAATATCCAGGGGGCAAATCCCTGCTGTCGAGACATTCTTCTCAACTATAAAGAGTTGACCCCAGAATTCTATCGACTCGCCATACTCAATGGGCCGAGTTAGTCAATGATTCAAGAATCATCCCTCATCATCCCCCGACATCTCGGGACTGAGGTCAAATTCCCTGATCTTGTTGTCGAGAGTGTTACGGGCAATCTGCAGCAGTATGGCCGCCTGGCGCTTATTCCAGTTGGTCTTTTCCAGAGCGCGCAGCACCTGAATCCGCTCGGCGGCGCGCATGCTGTAAGACAGGTCATCACTGAGCAGACCTGTCTTATCTGCTGCAATACGAATCGGCAGAAGATCGGGGGTTATCTCTTCTTCTGCAGCAAGAATTACCGCGCGTTCGATGGCGTTTTCAAGTTCGCGCACGTTTCCCGGCCAATTGTAACTCTGCAGCGCGACCCAGGCCTGAGCTGAAAGCTTTCCCACCTGCTTGCCTGTTTTTTTGCTCATTTTTTTCAAAAAATGTTCGGCCAGCACCACGATGTCCTCGGGACGTTCACGCAGTGGAGGCAACTGCAAAGAAATGACATTGAGACGGTAGAGAAGGTCTTCGCGAAAATTGCCTTTACGTACCTCTTCTTCAAGATTCTTGTTGGTGGCGGCAACAAAACGCACGTCCACGGTTTTACCCTGCGTTGAACCGACCGGCAAAAAATCCCCCTCTTGCAGTACCCGCAGCAGCTTTGCCTGCATCGGCAGGCTCAAATCGCCGACTTCATCCAAAAAAAGCGTGCCCCCGTCGGCCTCTTCAAGAAGTCCCTTATGGTTGCTGACCGCACCGGTAAATGCCCCTTTGACATGACCGAACAGTTGGCTTTCTGCAAGGGTTTCGGAGATGGCAGCACAGTTGATGGCAACAAAACGCCTCTGCCTGCGCGAACTATGCTGATGAATGGTGGCTGCGATGAGCTCCTTGCCAGTGCCGCTTTCTCCAAGGACGAGAATATTGGAATCACTAGGAGCCACCCGCACGGCCATGTTGTATATTTTGCCGAATTTTTCACTCTTGAATACCGGCGCAGCAGGCATATTCTGATGGTTCAATTTTTCATGCAAATGCTGATTTTCATCGCGCAGGCGCTGTTGCTCAAGGGCATTTCGGATGAGGGTAAAGAGCTTTTCGTCCTGAAAGGGTTTGCTCAAATAATCGTAGGCCCCGAGCTTGATGGCCTCCACCGCCGATTCAATGGTGCCGAAGCCGGTCATGATAATCACCGGCAATGCGGGACGCAGCTCCTTGACGCGACGCAAGGTCTCGATGCCGTCCATCTCAGGCATCATCACGTCGAGAAGCAGGAGATCGGCGTGGGCATCGCTATTTTCAAGCATCTTGAGCAGAAAAATCGGATTACTGAAGCCCTCGACCTGGTAGCCCCAGGATTCGAGGACCCGTTGCAGATAGATGCGCACCCCTTTTTCATCCTCGCAGACATAGAGCTTTCCCTTCATCTTTCCCCCTTCATCCCCCAGGCCCCCTGCCGACAGCCAGGCCTTCTTGCTCTTATGCGCTATCCGTTGCGCAACGCCCATCCGGATAGTTCAGTTTCTGAACCATGGTAAGAATATCTTACATCCTGAAGCAAGAGCGAAAAGATTAAATCAACCCAATTAACCTATAAAGCACTGAATATACATTATTTTTTCCTCGATCTGGCCATTAAACAATTTGGTACGGAGGTTGCGATTCGTTTAGAGAGAAATCGACTACCGGCCCAAAATGTAAAGAGGACCCTGGGCCAAGGCAACTGATCCTACTGACGATCTAGCCTTAGGGCCGCTATTTGAACCATTGTCCAAGAGGAGTCCACATGTCCGATTCTGAAAAAAAGACCACCAAAAAGGTGCTGAGCCGTAGATCCTTTCTCAAGGGGAGCGCTACTGCGGGTCTCGCCAGCATGACCTTTTTCGGTGCCCTGAGTGCCTATGCGGCAAAAGAAGGGCGGGAACCTATCTTCGTCAACGCCGAGGGGGTCATTCTGGCCGATCCGAGTCGCTGCGTAGGCTGTCGGCGCTGTGAATCGGCATGCACCGAATTCAACGACGGGAAGTCTCATCCTCTCATTGCTCGCATTAAAATTTATCGCAACCTTAACTTCGGTCCCCAGGGAGTGCAGTACTCCTACTGGCGCAATCCAGGAAAATTCGGCAATTCACGCATCATTCAGGAAACCTGCAAGCAGTGCGCACATCCGGTTCCCTGTGCCAGTGCCTGCCCCAATGGCGCCATCGAAGCGGATTCGATAACCGGGGCCCGGATTATCAACCAAAACAAATGTCAGGGATGTGGAATCTGCACGCGCGCCTGCCCCTGGAGCATGCCCAGCATCGACCCCGATACGCAGACGGCCACCAAATGTTTCCTCTGCAACGGCCACCCCGAGTGTGTTCATGCCTGCCCGTCCGGAGCGCTGAGGTACATTTCGTGGCGAGATCTCACAAAGGAGACGGGTATCCAGAAGCCTTCGTTCCCTGTGGTCCCCAGCATCGATTGCACGGAGTGCCATTAATTAAAGCGGTGCCC
>JBFHFM010000182.1:0-7049 GCA_041583595.1 Trichloromonas sp.
CTTGTCGGGCCGAGGTCAGCGACGGCACCACCTGCTCCGGGCCGCTATAATCTTCCGGCGGCAAACTGAGGGCCGACAACATGGCGGTCGCCTCACCCCAACGCGTCAACACCTCGCCCCCCTCCATCAGATCCTTGGCCAGGCGGCCCATAAGTTTTGTGGTGATCCCGGCATGCGTCATCCACACTAACGAGGAGTGAGCCTGAACCGCCTGCTCAGCAAGCTTTATCGCTTCTTGCCACGCCGTGGACAGAGCGGAGATCTGGTCACGGGTCGGTTGCAACGACGCACGCCTCGCATCCGCTGCCTTCATAATGGCCTCACCGGCCTGTTGCCTGGCTTTTCGCTGTTCGGTCGTTTCGCCGGCGGGCGGTTTCACATCCAGGTAGTCCGGGTCGCAGCGCGGACTGAACCATAGACTCATACAGCTTCCCCGGTTAAAATCGCGACTTATTGAAATCTCCTGCTGTGCAAGAGATTTTCGGAGCGTCACCAGGCTATCCGGTTCTTTGGCCCCACGCGCATGAACCTCTTCCATAAGTTTCTTGGTGTATTCATCGATGCTTTGCTCGACGATACCCGCTGGTACCCGCTTTTCAACCCCTTTGCCGCCGGTGAAGGCGACCGCCCAGTTCTGTATCTGCCAGGCTTCCAGAATAATATTGGCAGCGGGACTGGGGCTATAGGTGACCGTCGACGGGACAAACCGCTCATCGTGCAATGACGACTCGAACACCTCGAGTACCGCGTTCGGGTCAGAATACCCGCCCCAATCAAAAGGTTTGAAGTATGGCTTAAAATACTCCGCATAGAATTCGCCGCCGCTTTTATTCGGGATTTCCGCAAGTTTCTGCTCTATCTCCCGCACGATACCGGCAGCTTCCGCCTGCTTTTTTTCCTGCGTTGACTCTCCCTTTTTTGCCCATTCTTGTTTTGCCGCCTTGACTTTATTGCGAAGGCCCTCGAATTGCTGTCCATAGATCGCGAGGGTATCGTGTCCCTGCTGCGCTTCCTTCAGATCCATGCTGAGCTTGTCATGCATAGCCCTCAAATTTTTGATGACTTCTTCCAGCGACCTTGCTGCACGCACGCTGGAGCTTAATTCATCCATGCCGTTGTACACGGCAACGGGAATATCAACTATCGCAACCTTGGCGACAAAAATTGGTAGGAAAACGGTCTTCATGGCATAAGCCGCGCCCAATTCAATAATTTTGGTGGCAATATGCCCTGGGTCGGTTTGGGTTGGAACAGGGATGATTTCACCCACCAGATTCCATGTATGTTTGTCAAAAGCTTCATTAGCCTCTTTTTTCGTCAGATCCAGGACTTTGTTTAATTTGTGATAAGAATCCTCAGCCTTCATTTTCTGTGCATCTATCAATTGGCACAACTCCATCCAGGCCTTGATTGAGGCGGAGAAGTCCGGAGGACTCACGCGAATTTGTGAAAAAGCCGCATTAGGATCCAAGGTCACAAGCTGGCTCATATTGAAGTCAATAATTCGCCAGTGATGGTCAAACAAGCGCTGGTACTCCTTGACTGCAGCTTCAAGGTCGTTCCAAGGCTTCGGGTTCCATTGCTCTGCCCGCTGGATTGCGGTGAGTGCGGCCAAAACAGGGGTGGCCGCCTCTTGAATACTATGTTCAGCTTTCCTGATATTTTCCATAGACATGGCACGTTCACTGGCCATGTCTTCTGCAGACAGTGCATAGGATGCAGAAGTCAGCAAGCAAAAGACGCCACACATTAAAATCTTGAAAGTGATCGGCCATGTCTTTGTCATAGAGTCTTCCTCCTGGCGCCCCAACATACGGATGACAACCGAAACCAAGGTGGTTTGTATTTAAAAGTTAAAACTCAAACGGTGCAGTTCGATGAAAGTCACAACTCAACGTTTTCGAGTTAATGAACAAAAAAAGCGGCAGGTCCGGTTCGGTAAACCGACCATTCCTGCCGCCAATAGATACAAGAGCAATGCACAGAAAAAACTCTGCAGCAACCCGAGTTAAAATAGGCTTAGCGGTTATCAACCATTACGACATTAGTCGGCAGACTCTGCTCACCGGTTGATATTGATTCGACCTTTGCCCGATAGAAAAGAAAGGCCGCACTTTGGGCAATATGGGTTGTTGTGATATTGGGAAAGCGCGGATCCCAAAAAGCTTCACGAAAGACCTCGGTCCAGGGTCCACCTGGAGCCAAGGATTCCTCAAGCACAATCTCGTAAGTAGTGCTGAGATCGTTTTCCATGGAATCGATTGGAAAGTCAAAAGCAAAACTGTAGCTGTGATGCGGAAAAGAGTCAGTAACACGCAAGTTGGTCGGCGCGGGAACATTGCTTGTATCGTCGAGAGTGTCCGAATCTGCCCCAAATGGACCAAGCCGCAATGCCCCGGATTCATCAATAATCAGAACTTCATTATTTTCGCCGGAATTAACCGTTCCGGTTGCTACCTCTGCGGCTTCGCTCAATCCGAAGATCAACGGGTTCTTCATCGCCGACACCAGAGCCTTCTCCCCGTTGAGCACGAAAATGAATTCCGTCACGCCCCGATCCTGGAAGGTCTGTCCGCTGCGGGTCGAGGTAACCTGACGGCGAAAGGAGATCGAGGTAAAAACTTTGCCTTGCGTACCCGAGGTAACGTTGTTGAGGGTATAGCGCAGATCGAGATTGTCGAAGAGGGTAAAGTCCTTGCGCACGCCCCGGTCAAGAACCGTCGCATCGCCAGCGAAGTTTTCATCGACCAACGCCATAAAAGCCCGGGCATCTTCACTGTGATAGGCTTCGATCAACTGGTCGAGTGCGTCGCGGATGACCGCAGTGATGTTCCGGTCCGAAACGACCAGCTCCTTGCGGGTGGCTTCGACATCATTGCTCTTTCCAGCGGTATCGAGAATCTTGACGGCAACCTGGTACGTTTCTCCCATTTGCGGAGTGAACCTGAGTTCAAAGCTGCCATCGCTGGCTAAACGAGCCTTTTCCCAAGTACCACCGCCATCGAAGCTTATCTGAACAGCACCGACTTTATTTTTTCCAGCCTGTCCACGTCCTTTAAAAACAACCTGCCCATGATCAAGAATTTCCCTATACACGGTAACCTTGTCGCCAAGCTCGTCATACGAAACTTCGTTTAGATAAAGGTAACGAGTCGCAACTTCTTCTTCGGATTGCCCAAAGATCCACCATTTAGCGAAAGCTTCATCCGCCGCGACACCCATTGCTAGCAACAGAAAAACTGTCAAAATCATTCTTTTCATATAGATCTCCCATCATCCGAATAACGGATAAACTCAGAACTGAATTGAGACGCCAGCGGTCACGCTATTTTCACGAAAATCCCTATCGCGCACAGAGTAATCAAAGTCGTTGACGAAGGCACGGAGATAGAGCATGCCATAATCGAGCCTCGAAAGAAACTCGGGACGATAAAAGACATTCAGCCTGGCGAAATTTTTGCGTGAATCAGTGCCGGTGTCCTTTTGCAACCAGTTCTGCCCCACCTTCAACGTACTGGTCACCTTGGCCGAAGGCACATCGACCCCAAGACCGAGGGCGTATTCCCAGACTTGGTCACGAGTATCCTGAAGCTCGTTGTCAAGGGTCCAGCCACCCGCAGACAGAGAAGGTTTCCAGACCCAATCCCCGGTGGTGTGGCGGGTGCTCAGCATGGTGTTGTAGATGAATTCATCATCATTGCGGGAGTCTTTAGTGTCATAGAAAGTAACGCCCAAATTAGTATCACTGTCGAAAATCCCAAACCGGTCGCGATAACCCAAATTGACGAAATGGTCACTGGTGCTGCGATCGTCTCCGTAAGCCCGGTCATATTTGTAGGTCAGGTCGGCCACTGCATAGTTGCGATCGAATAGACGCCTCACCGTCACCCCGACTTCAGGCTTATAATGGTCGGTGCGAAACGCCAGGTCGCCATCGAGATTGTCGCGATACCAGAGAAATCCGAAGTTCATGGTCACCGTCTTGGTGTACTTGTAACGCCAACGGGCCTTGAACTTTTCGCGATCCGGCGTAGCCGAACCAAGCATAGTCAAAAACTCGGGAGAAACTCTCTCGTATTCAAGGGAGACCCGGCTCGGACCGCCGTCGCCGATAGCCTCGATTTTATGAGCATAGCCGTTATTGTCGTCATCCGCCTGATTGGAGAAATCTTCGGTCGTATCCGCCAGGGCCGATTCGCCGCGAATGGTCAGACCGGGGATCGGAAGGTATTCCCAGTCTAGCGAATACACGGTGCTTTTGAACAGCGACGAGTCATTAACCCGAATATGATCGAAGGAATGCACGCCGTTGAGAGCCACCCAGAAATCTGCGGATAGCTGTTGTTTCAAACGCATCCCTGCGACCTGACGCTCAACTGCATCGACTCCCCACATGTTGTCCCAGCGGGAATAAGCCAGTCCATAAACCAAGGTAAGGTCGGGCAGCATATTACCAGGGTCGGCATACCGATACGAAGCCCCTTTGACCGCACTGTTCAGAGAGTACTGGGAGAAGGCTTCAAATGTGTCGCCTAGCGTCAGGGTATGGATCCCGTTGGTAAAACGCCCGTGCATATTAGTGAGAGAGAATTTTTCCGAATCGTTGCGCGGATCATCGGTAACCTTAGCCCCCAGGGAGAAGTTGTACTTCACCTCACCCATCTCACCGTTACCATAAAGATTGAAAATTTCGAGATAACGGAGACCTTCGGTTAAAGATGACTGGTCATCGCCGGGACCACTGACATCATTGTAAGTGGTAGAAAAATCGTTACTCAGACGAAACTCGTCTGCCGCCTGAGCTGAAAAGGGAACAGTCATCAACAAGCAAGCTGTTCCCACCCATACCCTCGCAATCCATCTGCAGAGCCCTCGATCACACCTGAAACGCATAAGCACTCCTTACCGTAGGAATTCAATTAACTAGGCAAGTCTATTCGTTTTTCGGGCCCCTCAAAAGTCGACTTTTTGTAAACTTTTTAATTTTTTCTTACTTTTTATGCGAATTTCAGAGTAAAATGAGGGCAACTTTGACTCGCGTACAGTATGATTGTGAATTCTATGCCTATGTCTCCCGGCATCACCTTGGCGGTCTTTGTTTTCTGGCTGCTCGCCGTTCCCATGGAAGGTCCGCTGCTGACTGCGGCCGGGATCACCCAATTTGCGTGGTTCTTTCTTCCGGCACACATTCTCAGTCTGACTTTTATCGGACTCTACCTGCCTCATCGTCATTTCAGGGCCCTGGTGCCAAGCGGTGTTATCCTGACCGGCGTAATTACCTTAGGCATTTTTTTTCGACCGGACGGCATATCCTATTTATTACCACTGCTCGGGGTTTGTAGCGCCTTTACCGCAATTGCCGCCTGCATCCCCCTTAAAACAGCAAAACGCCCAGTTTTCAGTGCCGCCACCGGCCTGGTCGCAGGCAACCTCGGACTCTTTCTTCTTAATCTCTGGCCAGGTGCCACCTTCGGGCATTTTCTGGTCACCGCCCTTCCGCTACTACTGATCCTGCCCCGTCCCGCCGAGATACCCACCGCTTCGAGTTCAGAAAATCTCTGGCACTACCTGCCTCTCATTCTGATTTTTCATGTAGCCAGCGGCCTGAGTTACGGGTTTCTTTTTCCCGCCTACCAACAGTCGGCAATCATGCCCGGGATGGAACTCCCCTTTTATATTGCCGCGGTCTTTGCCGCAACCTTACTGGCACAACGCCACCGCGACCTGCTTTTGATCTGCGGGATCATACTGAACATGGCGGCCTTCGCACTGCTGCAAATGGGGCATGCGTCAACTGTCAACCTGAGCATGTATGCGATGCAGGCAGGAGCAGGTTTCGTCGATCTCTTCTTGCTGGCTTTTCTACTCAAATTCCCCCAGCCGGTCCGAGCATTCGGTCTCGGCTTGGCTACGCTCTGCCTCGGGATATTTTGCGGGCAACTGATCAGCCAACAACTGGGGAACCTGCCATTGGGAATCGGCATGACCGGCAGTCTTGTTTTGAACCTGTCGCTGCTGAGCCTGTACTTCATCGGCCGTAAATATCATCGACTGACCATGAGACAAACAGAACCAGAAAACCCGACGGTTATCGAACCACCACAACCCATACCGCCGTTTGTCGCCCAGGTCCAGTTGCCAGAAAACATACGACTGCTCCTTTCGCAGCAAGAATGCCTGGTGCTGCTCCGCAGTTTGGCCGGAAAGACCTACAGAGAAACCGCGTCGGAACTGACAATTTCGGAATCCACTGTCAAAACCTATATGAAACGGGTGTACGAAAAACTTGGGGTTTCCGGTCGCAAAGAGCTGCTGGAACGACTAACCGATCTCTGAGGATTGCCAGTAGAACCTTTCTGATTACCCCCTGAGATCGACTTCAACGACATAAACCTAGAGAAAATCAGCAACCGCCATACAAAAAAAGGCCACCCCCGAAGGGACGGCCCTGATATTTCCCAACCTCAACCATTGCCGACAGGTATTTTATCGACGTGAAAATCGAGATCGACGGTAATGCCTCGCCCCTTCGCTCGCCCCTTGGGGGTATGTGCCTCATAACGGCCGGGGATTTTGAAAACTCTGGCATCATCGTCCCAAATAATGGTCTCACTGAAAATCTTTTTTCCCGAAGGGAAATGTTCCAGAACAGCATCCCGCATGGTGATCTTTTCTTTCTTGAAATCCATGCCACCACTCCTCGCCCGGGCCTCGAGATAGGGCGATTGCTCACGACAAAAGGCCAACTCCATCCCATCCATCACCAGCCGCGTAACATTCCCCACCTCCTGCATGCCCGGCAGCGCCTTAGCGCTTGAATTGACCTGGTCGCCAAAGGCAGAAAAAACCCCTGGATCATCGGTCTGACCCTGCTTCTCCCCGGCAACACCCACCGACTGGGATTGGGTTGTATTGCCGAGGTAGATTTCAAATCGGGCCTTCACCAGCATGGCTTCATTGACCGACTTCATTCGAAAAATGCCGAATTTTCGCGGCACAATCCGAAACAGGTCCGCCTGCACGCGCGTGATCAACGAAGCCCCGTCGTA
>JBFHFM010000183.1:0-7037 GCA_041583595.1 Trichloromonas sp.
GTCACCGACGGGGTGGCGCTGCCAAGCAGGACCACCGCCCCGGCCATCTGCGCCCGCAGCAGGGCCAGGTCTCGGGCGTGATAGCGAAAGCCCTCCCCCTGCTTGTAACTCGCTTCGTGTTCCTCGTCTACCACCACGATGCCGAGGCCATGCAGCGGCGCAAAGACGGCGGAACGTGCGCCAATGACAATCTCTACCTCGCCCCGGGCGATGGCCCGCCAGGCATCGTAACGTTCTCCATCGGAAAGCCCGGAATGCAAGACCGCAATAGTCGCCCGGCCACCGGCAAAACGGCTACGGAAACGGGCCACCAACTGCGGGGTCAGGGCAATCTCGGGGACCAGCACCAGAGCCCGCCGTCCTTGAGCCAAAGCCGTCTCGATGGCCCGCAGATACACCTCGGTCTTGCCGCTGCCAGTCACTCCGTGCAGCAAAAAAGGAGCAAAGCTGCGCCCGTCCAGTGCCGCCTTGATCTCTCCCAGCGCAAGCTCTTGCTCGGCAGTCGGTGCAGGCATCACTTCGGCGGTCACCGGCAACGACAAAAAGGGGTCACGCAGGCGTTCTTCTTCGGTTTCCGTCAAATATCCCAGCTCGACCAGACGACGCAGCGCCCCATAGGGAGCAGCAACGGACTGACGCAGTTGGCTCAGAGGCAGCGGCCCCTTTTCGCGAACCAGGACCAACAGTTCTTTCTGCAGGGCCCCGGTCGGCTCGCCGACAAGATCGGTAGCGGCATAAATTTTCTCGCGCAAAATCGACACCGAGCCACCGCGCCCGGACAGACCGGCGGGCAAGGCGGTGCGAATGACCTCGCCAATAGGATGGCAATAATATTCGGCAGCGCGGGTAAAAAACGGCACCATTTCCGAAAAAAAGAGTGGTGCGGCATCGAGCACCTCAGATATCGGCTTGAGTCCCGCCGGGTCCCCTTCGCTCAAAGCCAGCAAGTAGCCAACCACCCGCCGCCGCCCGAGGGGAACCTGCAGGCGCATCCCGACGATGGCCGTCTCCCTCAGGGAGTCGGGAATCAGGTAGGATAAAGTTTTATCAATCGGGGCGGCAACGGCCACGCTGGCGATGAGAGAATTCGACACAAAAATCCTTGATCTATCAGAGATACTGACCCGGATCGCTCAACGCCTTGCGGGTCGCTTTAGCCACCACGCCGGACAGTCCGAGCAGACCGATCAGATTGGGGATCGCCATGGCACCGTTCATGGTGTCGGAAAAATCCCAGACAAAGCTCACCTTCTGGAACGCACCAACCGCTACTAACAGACAGAACAGATAGCGGTAGGGAGTCCGGGCATTGAGTCCAAAGAGATATTCTATGCATTCTTCACCGTAGTAGGCCCAGCCGATCATGGTCGAGTAGGCGAATACGGCGATGCCTATGGTAACAATCAGGCCGCCGGGACCGGGAAGCCCCTGCTGAAAGGCCAGGTAGGTCATGGCGCTGGAAGTCTCGCCGCTAGTCCAGGCACCAGTGGAAAGAATAACCAGGGCGGTCATCGAACAGACCACGATCGTGTCGAAAAAGACCCCGGTCATGGCGATCAACCCCTGGCGCACCGGGCTGTTGGTGCGAGCTGCAGCGTGGGCGATTGGAGCGCTGCCAAGACCGGCCTCGTTGGAGAAGACCCCTCGAGCCACGCCAAACCGAACGGCTGCGGAAACCGCCGCGCCTGCAAAGCCACCGCTGGCAGCCGCCGGATTAAAAGCATGATGCATGATCAGGGCAAAGGCGGCCGGCACCTTTTCAGCGTTGACCACAAGAATCACCAGGGCACCGAGGACGTACAAAACCCCCATGATCGGCACCAGCTTTTCGGTCACTTTGCCAATCCGCTTGATCCCGCCAATGATGACGATGCCAGTCAGAAAGGCCAGGACCACCCCGGTTGCCACCGGAGAAAAACCCCAGGTCTCCTTAAGGGCCACAGCCACCGAGTTGGACTGCACCATGCTGCCGATGCCAAAAGCGGCGATACTGCCGAACAGGGCAAACAGCCAGCCCAGCCATTTGAGGCCCAGCCCCTCGGCGATGTAACGCATCGGACCGCCCTGCATCGAGCCATCGGGGAGGTGGTGCCGATATATAACGGCCAACACCGCTTCAGCGTACTTGGTGGCCATGCCAAACAGGGCACAGACCCACATCCAAAAAATAGCGCCGGGTCCGCCCAGAAAGATGGCGGTGGCGACTCCAGCGATATTGCCGGTGCCAATAGTCGCGGCAAGAGCTGTGGTCAGCGCCTGAAAGGGGCTGATATCCCCTTCTCCCTGGGATTTTTTGCTGCGGGAAAAAACCAGTTTGAGCGCCCGCGGCAGCTGCAAAAACTGAATGAAACCAAGACGAAAGGTGAGATAAGCCCCTGTCCCAACCAGCAGGACAAGCATAACCGGCCCCCAGACAAATCCATTCATCGCAGACATGATGACAGCAAAATCCAAAACAGGCTCCTAATTTAGGTCAACAAAACAGATCTCAAAACAAAGGAAAAGGGCCGGCACAGGCCGGCCCCGTCGATCAGGCACAAAACAATCCGTTTATTTTCCATCAAGCAAGGCGGCGGCGACCTGCTCCCCCAACCCGCGACAGGCGGCAATATCCGCCTCGGTGGGGGTGAAACGATAATGCAGACCCGGCGCCGCCAGAGTGTATTTCAAACCGGTGAGACGCTCTTCGATCAACTTGACCGCCTCACCGCTCCAGCCATAAGAGCCGAAAACGGCCCCGACCCGCCCCTTGGGAGTGACGGTGGAAACCAGCGACAGAGCCTGCCAAACCTGCGGCGGCGCATCGCGGTTAATCGTGGGAGTGCCAATCACCAGGGCATCAGCACATTCAAGTTCGTCGCGGATCTCCCCGGCGGAAGTACCGTAGATGGCCTTTTCGACCACTTCAACACCAGAGTTTTCCATCCCTTCACGAACAGCGGAGGCCATTCTGCGGGTGTTGCCATGAGGCGATAAGGTCAGCAGCAACGCCCGCTTGCGCCCGGTTTCCGGAGGCGCGGCCGAAAAGGTGCGATAGCTGTCGATGACGGCCTTCGGGTCACGCCGCCGCAGCGGTCCGTGCGAAGGACAGATGATCCGGATATCCAGCCCCTCAATCTTGGCCAACGCTTCACGGATCTTTTCCTTGAAGGGGCGCATGATGGCGTCGAAGTAACCGACAAAGTCGGAGGTAAAATCAGGAACCTCATCGTCATATAGACCATCGCCGCAGAAATGGGCACCAAAGGCGTCGCAAGAAAAGAGTAACTTTTGCTCCGGAAGAAAGGTGAACATGGTGTCCGGCCAGTGCAAATTAGGCGCGAGTACAAAACGCAGGGTCTTGCCCCCCAGATCAAGCTCCTGCCCTTCGGCGACCACCTTGGTTTTCATCGGGATATCATAGAGCTGCTTGAGAAAATTCTCCGCCGGCTTAGTGCAGTAAATCTCGATATTCGGGTTGTGCTTAAGGAGGGCGCCAAGGGCACCGGAATGGTCAGGTTCGGTATGGTTGACAACAACCAGATCAATTTGCTCGAAAGGGACCAACGAGGCGACCTTCGCCAGATAATCCTCGGTAAACCGACCTTTAACCGTATCGATCAGGGCCACCTTATCGTTGCCGCGCACCAGATAGGCGTTATATGTGCTTCCGTGGGAAGTAGGAAAGAGTTCATCAAAATTCTGCAGGTCGGGGTGCCTGGCCCCCAGCCAATAGACATCGGGGACAATTTCCGTAATTCCGGTCATGGGCAAAATCCCTTTCTTTGGACATTTTGTGGCTAAAAGCGCCTTTTCAAGTTAGAATACCCCATCCACTGGCGACTGACAAGACGGGACGCCTCAACGAACGCTGCCGTCCCAACAAGACCAGCCCCTAAACATAGAACATAGAACATAGAACCTCGAACCTCGAACTCCGAACTCCGAACTCCGAACTCCGAACTCCGAACTCCGAACTCCGAACTCCGAACTCCGAACTCCGAACTCCGAACTCCGAACCTCGAACTTTAAACCATGACCCAAACAGAACAAACAGACCAAAACAGCGGTAAAAAAATGTCGCGACGAAGGTTTCTGGCGGCCGGCACCCTTGGCTTCGGCGGCCTGCTGGCAGGCGAAGCCCTGCTCCGTGAACCGCAGGCCTTCAAAGTCGAAGAAATCGCCCTGCCGCTGGCAAAAATTCCGCCAGGACGGGAACTGCGGCTGGTGCATATCTCCGATCTGCACATCCGCGCCTTTCACAACTATTACCAGCGGGTGGCCGATGCCGTTAATGCTTTAGCCCCGGAAATCATCCTGATTACCGGGGACTTTCTGGAAAAAGACCGCAACCTCGCCGATGTCCGCCGGTTTCTCGAATTGCTGCAGGCCAGCAAAGGCGTCTATGCCGTCCAGGGAAATTGGGAATACTGGGCCCGCCTCGAAGGGGAAAATATGCGCCGGCACCTGGCCCGGGCAGGCGTCACCCTGCTGATCGACCAGCGACTCGACCTGGATGTGCGCAAGGTGCCGATCTCGGTGCTCGGCCTTGATTACCCGTCCCCAGTCGACCGACTGAAAATACTGCAGGAGCAAGCCGATCCCTCACGGGTCAACCTGCTCCTGTCCCATGTACCGGCCTTCCAACACGAAGAACTCGACGGTCGCATCGACCTGATTCTCTGCGGCCACACCCACGGTGGCCAGGTCCGCGTCCCCTTCGTGCCCCCTTTTTACCTGCCGCGCTTCTCCGGTACCTTCGTCTCGGGAATGTACAGTGTCGGCCCGACCAAAACCCCCCTCTACGTCAACCGTGGAGTCGGCACCAGCATGTTTCCCGTGCGTTTTCTCTGCCGTCCCGAAATCACCCTGCTACGCCTGCACACTCCCTGAACGAAACGGCTTAATACCCCAGGTAGGTCAGGAGCCCGCCAATTTCTTGCATCAGTTCGGCAAAACCATCGCCTGTCAAACTCTGGGCGCCGTCGCAGAGAGCTTTTTCCGGCTCGGGATGCACCTCGATCATCAGCCCGTGAGCGCCGGCGACCAGGGCCGCCTTGCTCATCACCGGAACCAGCGCCCGAACGCCGGTGGCATGGCTGGGGTCGACGATAATCGGCAGGTGGCTCATTTTGCGGATCAAGGGAACCACCGACAGATCGAGGGTATTGCGGGTAGCCTTTTCGAAGGTCCGGATGCCGCGCTCGCAAAGGATCACCTGGCTATTTCCCTCGGCAACAATATATTCAGCGGCGGCGAGAAATTCTTCGATGGTCGCGCTCATCCCCCGCTTGAGCAGCACCGGGTGACGCAGCTTGCCGACTTCTTTAAGCAGATCGAAATTCTGCATGTTGCGGGCGCCAATCTGCAGGATGTCGGCATAGCGGCAGACATCATCGAGCTGCTCGATACGCATCACCTCGGTGACCACCGGCATCCCCGACTCATCGCCGGCCAGGCGCAAGTATTTGAGTCCCTCGATGCCGAGCCCCTGAAAGGAGTGGGGACCGGTACGCGGCTTGAAGGCGCCACCACGCAGAATATGGGCACCGGCCGCCTTGACGACCCGGGCGGATGCCAGCATCTGGGCTTCGCTCTCAATAGAACAGGGGCCGGCCATGATCACCGGCGGATGACCGTCACCGACCTTGACGCTACCGATTTCAACCACTGTCGGTTGGGGATGAAAATCCTTCGATACGAGTTTGTACGGCTTACTGACGTGGATACATTCGCGCACCCCGGGAAGCTCGCGGATGCTGCTGTCATCCACAAACCCCTGGTTGCCGAGCACGCCAATGGCCGTACGCAAACTACCGGGGATCGGCGACGCTTTCAGCCCCATCGCCTCCACCGCCTGCTCCACAGCACGGATCTGTTCATTGGTGGCACTCGGATGCATGACAATCAACATGGATATACTCCTTGGAAATTAAGGTAAATCGACCCGCTGCTGGAGAAAGAGATCCAGACGGTCGAGGGCTTTTTTAATATTGGCCAGCGAGTTCGCATAGGTAAAGCGCAGATAGCCTTCGGCCCCGGTGCCAAAATCGATTCCGGGGGTCAGCGCCACTCCGGTCGCTTCGAGAATGGCCAGCGCCAGCCGCTTCGAGTCTCCATCAATATGACGGGCGTCAGCCAGGATATAAAAGGCTCCGACCGGGTTTCCGGCCACCTTCAGCCCCATTTCGTTAAGGCGGGTTATCAGATAGCGACGACGGGCATCGTACGCCTTGCGCATCTGCTCCACCTCATCCCGACATTCGGTGAGGGCGGCAATTCCGGCCCGCTGGACAAAATGGTTGGCGCAGATCATAAAATTCTGGTGCAGTGCCTGCAACGGCCGAATGAACGAGGGGGGCGAAATCAGATAGCCGAGGCGCCAGCCGGTCATCGCATAGGTTTTCGAAAACCCTCCAAAGACAAAAGCATTGTCGGTAAATTCAAGAATACTGCGCTCATCCCCCTCATAGGTCAACCCATGATAAATCTCATCGGAAATAACCGGCACCGGAAGCGCCGCCAGTTCTTTAAGCTGGTCGCCGGACAGCACCGTGCCGACCGGATTGGACGGAGAATTGATAAGCACCCCCCGGGTACGTTCGGTGATCAGCCCCTGCACATCCTCAAGCCGCGGCTGAAAACCATCCTCGACCCGGGTGTTCAACCACACCGTGCGCCCCCCGGCGAACTGGATGAAGTTGGGATAACAGGAATAGCCCGGATCGGGGAGGATGATTTCGTCTCCCTCCTCAAGCAGGGCGGCGAATAACATCTGCATCAGCGGGCTGGTGCCGGCCGAAACCAGGATACGCCCGGGATCGACATCGACCCGGTAGCGCTGGCGGTAATGCGCACTGATCGCTTCACGCAACTCAATGAGACCCAGCGAATGGGTGTACGAGGTTGCCCCCTCACGTATGGCCGCAATCGCGGTTTCGACCACCGGGGTCGGTGTGGGGAAGTCCGGTTCGCCGAGACAGAGGTAAATAATCTCCCGTCCGGCCGCTTCAAGCACTTTGGCCTGTTCCATGATTTCCATGGCCAGGAAAGGAGAC
>JBFHFM010000184.1:0-7029 GCA_041583595.1 Trichloromonas sp.
GATACCGGACTTCCTCTGGTGAACTGCGAATCCTGTCATGGCCCCGGAAGCCTCGCGATCGACGGAATCGGTCAGACAGAAAAAGACAAATGTAAATTCGAAACCTTACTGCAGTTGGAACAATTACCATCGCAGGCCCAGTCCCTGATCTGCCTCAAATGTCATTCAGCTGCCTCCACCCCTGTGCTGACTTACTGGAATGCCAGCACCCATGCCAACAATGATGTCAGTTGTTTCGATTGCCACGCATTGCACCTGGGGCCGCAACAAAAAGTGAGCCGCGCGGAGATGGATGAAATGTGCTTCAAGTGCCATTCGAATATTCGCGCCGAATTTGCTCAATTTTCTCATCACCCGGTTCCCGAGCACAAAATGGCCTGCATTGACTGCCATGAAACTCACGGATCCCCTCAGAATTACCTGTTGCGAGGCACTACCCCCAAAGAGACCTGTACCCGTTGCCACATGGAATTTCAGGGTCCGTTCGTTTTTGAACATGCCGACATCACTGAAGACTGTTCAAATTGCCATGTGCCGCATGGAACGCCGAATCGCCCACTATTGAAAACCAGCCAGCCGTTTCTCTGCATGCAATGTCATTCTGGACACCTGAGTTCATCGACTACATCCATGAGTGATGTCAACATGAAAGGCGTATTTTACACCCGCTGTACCGATTGCCACTCGTCCATACACGGAACCGATATCCCTTCGTCCAAGGGGCAGGGTACCTTCATTGCCCGCTGATTTGATCAGCAGATGACCTGGAGCAGAACGTGAACTTGATGCGACTATTGACAATCCAGATGTTGTGGATAGCGTTACTTGGCGGCTCGAATGCGATGGCCGTTGAAGATGCCTCCAGCATTCCTGCACTGACATACCGACTAACCCTCGGATACCGGGCCGTTAGCAATGATAATTATGCACGTCGTGCCGCTCCATATTCCCTGCTTGAGTCTGGTCCCACTGCCAATTTCGACCTTAAATATCTTGACCCCACTCTTCGCTTCATGTTTCTTGGAACCTATCTGGACGAAGCGGACTATCTCATTGAAACCGACTTTGATTATCGCGGCCTGTTAAGAATTAACATCGATAACGAAAAACTGATTCACAACCTCGACCATTATTCTTATGACCGTCCAGAGGCTGACAGCAACGGAACCCCAATCACTTTCTCTGATTCTGATGTCGATGACGATTATTTCGTCGAAGTCGCCATCGATAAAGTCAACGTGAAAGCCAAGCTTCCCGACTATCCCGCTCACCTGACCCTCGGCTACTGGCGTTTGAAACGGAGTGGGAAAAAACAGCTGCGGTATCTCGACGAGGGAGGGGACGCGACCACCTGTACCCGATGCCATATGGCAAGTAAAACACAAACCATTGATCGAGTTACCGAAGAGGTCACCATTGGATTGGATACCCATGTCGGCTATCTCAACCTCGCCGTGGAACAACTGTTCAGAGAGTTCCGTGATCAGGAGTCCGCGCCCTATGATTCTTTCGGAACGACTCAAAACGATTTCGGACTGCTACCTGTACGCGATTCCGGTTTCTACAGCCACGATGCAACTCCCGATTCGCGCCTGGTGTCCACTACCATCAAAGCCAGTACATCACCATCTGGCGGCCTTATCGCTGCAGCCGGATATACCATCGGCAAAAAAGAGAACCTGTCTGATGACGTCCTGGGTGTTTCCTCGGTGGAGTCGGAAACTGATTTCCACAAAGCCTCTGCCGACCTGACTCTCATTCCAGACCCAAAGTGGACCCTTAATTTCAAATACCGAATGCTGGATCAGGATAACGATACTCCTTCGCAGGTTTCGGTCGACGGTCTTGACCCTACGGTTGTGGATGTTCGGAGCAACATCGATATCACCCGTGCGACCTACAAGGCGAAAGTTTCGTATCGCCCGATCGCCAAATTGACCCTGATGGGTGAATTCGAACACAAAAATATTCATCGAAGCCAGACCGGCACAACCGTCGATGACACGTTTGATCCTTTTTGGGAACTTCCCGAAGATGAAAACGTCAACCAATTCCGCTTGAGTTTCATAACCCGACCGCTTGGGCCCTCAACATTGAGAATTAATGGCTGGTACGAATATCTGATCTCGGATGATCCAGCATATGGCACGTCAGTGGAGGAACAACATGAGTTTTTTGCCGGTGTCAACTGGACTCCAAGTGCACACTTGGGAGCCACTGCCAACATTCATCTGAGTCGCGGCGTCAATAATAATTATGATCGTTCTGAATATGACAGCAGTGGTACTTTATGGGAATACGAAATAGACAGAAATCAACAGCAAGAAAATTTTACGTTTGGGGTGTGGTCACAACTGACAGATGCTTTGAATATCAATCTTAACTATGGTTATTTGCGATCCGACACCTCACAAGATGTGACTTTCGGCGCAGGATCTAATTCACTAGTTAATTCCGAATATCGGCAGCGGGTGCATACCGCAACATTTTCAACTGGGCTACGGCTAACAGAAAACCTTCAAGCTTTGATGGAAACACGTTATATTAGGTCGAAAGCCTTGTTTGATCCGGATTTCGTGCCGGAAGACATATTCGGTCTCTCTATTGATACTTCAGACCTCAGTGAACTGAGTGAGTTAGACATAGTCCAGGTTGGAATCGCTCTTGGACTCGAATGGACACTGGCAAACGACTGGACCTGCTCCGCTAATTTTTCTCATGATGATTACGAAGCTCGCAACAATAGTGAGTTTGACGGCACAGCCCAATTATATACCTTCAGTATTGCCAGAAGTTGGTAAATGATTAATTTAATGAAAGTTGCAATGTGGTCAATTTCTTATTGAAACTCACATTTATACTGGTTGTGTTCGGCGCCTTTGAGGGAGGGCGGGCATCAATGGCTTTGGCCGAACAGAAAACCTTTGTCGCGGTGATCATCACCGGCGATATCGAACGTTATCGTCTTGCCCATGAGGCGTTTATCCAAAAATTAAACCATTCCGGACTGGCAAAAGATCAGTTGCAGATTTACGTCCAGACCCCCAATCCAGACACCATGTCATGGAATAACAGTATTCGGAAGGCTGTAGGCATCGGCGCCGATGTCATTGTCACCTATGGCGCCCCAGCAACTCTTAGCGCTAAAAAAGAGGCACGTGGGATTCCGGTTCTTTTTGCCAATGTGTACGATCCGGTAGGACTGGACATTGTGCACGATATCGGTGTTCCCGTAAAAAATATTGCGGGAGTCAGCAGTAAAACCCCCATGGAAACACTGATTAAAGTCTTCCGTGAAATCAGCCCGGCCAAAACCATGGGAGTTCTTTTCTCATCAAATGATGAAGGTTCTGTATTGCAACTTCGCAAACTTGCTGACTTGTCTCAACAGGGAGGTGCGACTATTGTACCGAAAGACGTTTCCACCGTGAATGAACTTGATCCGGTGTTACAATCAATGGCTGGGGCAATTGACAGTATTTTCATCACCGATAGCGCTATTCTTCATCTTAAAATTAGTGACATCATGGACTTTGCCTCTCAGCAGGGACTGCCGGTGGTGTCGCAAATCCCCACATTATGCGACCAGGGGGCCCTGCTCACCCTCGAAGCTGACCCTGTTGAACAAGGGGAGGTCGCTGCTACCCTGTTAGTTTCCCTGCTGCGCGGCACACCGACCTCAGCAATGGAACTTCACACTCCGCGAAAAGTCTCTCTCGTTATCAACCTTCTGGTGGCTAAAAAACTAAACCTCAAGGTTCCTTTCCAGTCGCTCAGTGTTGCCACCCGGGTCGTTCACTAGATTTTATCAGTTCAAACTCCAAGCCCTTTGGTACCATCATGCCTCGCCAGGGCGAGAATCTTGTTGGTGCGGTGTCGTGCACAAAGGATAGCGATTTTTATAGGGCGACTATTCCCCCAAAACCGCTACATTCTCTGGAGCAGTTCTCCTTGAGCGATTCGCGATAATGAATAAACTGGCAAAGGGGAATTTACGAATGCCAAAATCTGGCGGTTTAGGTGGAGGACTAGAGACAAGTCGAGGTGCTGAGAAAACAACGGAACGCCACAGGGCCGACTTTTGTCTTCGCCATTATCCTTGCAGGTAAAGTATCAGGGTCAAAGACAGCGCACTCAGCAGAGTCGATACCATGATAGCGCCAGCGACCAGGTCCGGGCGAGTGCCGAAACGCAGCGAATAGAGGAGGGGCAGGACGGCAGAGGGAGTGCTGGTCTGCAAAATGACAACTTTACGGGTCAGATCGTCAATGCCAAGTAACAGGGTAATCCCCCAGGCGATCACCGGAGCAATACCCAGGCGAATGACAGCTGACAAGGAAAGAAAACCAGGCCAGGCTCCCAATCGGGTTTTAGCCATCTGCATGCCGAGCAAAACCAGCATAATCGGAATAGCGGCCTGTCCAAGGATATCGGTGGGACGTAACAAAAAAACCGGGATCTGCACATGCATAAACTGACAGAGAAAAGCCAACACAACAGCGTGAAAAATTGGAATTTTAAACGTGTTTGTCAGGGCCGTGCGCAGTGAGACACCAGCTCCCTGGGCAATAACGATGGCCAACGTCCCCAATGGGATATTGAATACTACAAAGGTCATGATGGAAACATTGAGTCCCTCTTCGCCAAAAGCGAAATAGGCCAGGGGGAGTCCAAAATTGCCGACATTCATCATTACTGTCGTCAAGGAAAGAGCCCCACGGGTTTCCTTATCCATTCGGCACAAGCGGCCACAGGCGACAGAAATGCCGAGCAAAACAACAGTATAAATGACCATGAACAAGACAATATCCCGAGCCAGATCGAACTCTATCGGGCTTTTCATCAAGGCCGAAAAGACCAGTGCGGGGGTAAACAGGTAGAGCGAACTGAAAGTGAGTGTGCGAAAATCGAGATGGCCCGTTTTTTCCAATATAAAACCTGAGAAAACCATCAGGAATACAGGGAGGATAATGTTTATAAACAGCATGAATTCTCCAGAAAGATAGTATCCAAATTCCAAAAGCTATCACGGCTTTTCTTTACACGCAAGGCATCATATTTCCCACCTTTTTCCCAACAGTCGGCAATCTTTCGCCTGATATAGTGAAATATTTGGGTATACCTGAATGGGCACCAATATTCCCGTTGACAATCTGTTCTAAATCCTGATTTAATGCCGTTTTGGCTCATGCTACCCGATCCGGGATAGCCGTAAAATAACCCCCCAGGAGGACATGATGAATCCATTAGCCTCGGAACTTAACGAACAGATCTCACAACACAACCCCTATGTTCTGGAGATGCTCTCCGACTTAGGGAAAAATCTTTTCTTCCCCAAGGGCATCCTGACACAATCCGCAGAAGCCAAAGAAAAAGCCCATAAATTTAACGCCACTATCGGTATCGCCACCGAAAATGGCGGCCCGATGTTTCTTCAGTGCATTCAAGACAAGCTCTCCGCATTTGATCCGAAAGATATTTACCCTTATGCGCCGCCAGCCGGTAAACCGGAACTGCGTGCTCTGTGGCGTGAAAAAATGCTTCGCGAAAACCCCAGCATGCAGGGGACTTATTTCAGCAACCCGATCGTGACCAATGCTCTGACCCACGGTCTATCCATCCTTGGCGACATGTTTGTCGGCGTTGGCGACCATTTGGTTCTTCCGGATATGCTCTGGGGCAATTACAACCTGACCTTTGGTACCTGCAACGGCGGTATTGTTAAAAAATTCCCGACCTTTACTGTCACCGGCGGCTATGATGTCGATGCCTTTAAGGCCGTTTTGAAAAATACTGCTGAAGAAAAAGGCAAGGCGATCGTCCTGCTTAACTTCCCCAATAACCCGAGTGGTTACACCCCGACCGTGGCTGAAGGAGACGCGATTGTCGCCGCCATTAAAGAAGTTGCAGAATCGGGATGCAACATTGTCGCGGTAACTGACGACGCCTATTTCGGGCTGTTCTACGAAGATTCGATGAAAGAGTCGCTCTTCGGCAAACTTTCCAACTTGCATCCGCGCATTCTGGCTGTCAAATTGGACGGCGCTACCAAAGAAGAGTTTGTCTGGGGCTTCCGGACGGGCTTTATTACCTTTGCCGATGGGCACAACTATGAGAACGCACCGGTTCTGACAGCCCTCGAAAAGAAGGCCATGGGAATTATCCGCGCGAAGATTTCCAACTGTCCCCATCCTTCGCAAACATTCGTTATTGAGGCACTGCGTTCGCCGCAGTTCCTGAAGCAAAAAGAAGAAAAGTTCCAAGTCATGAAAGGTCGGGCCCAGAAAACCAAGGCCGTTCTTGCAGACAGCAAGTACGACAAAGCCTGGGATTTCTACCCGTTCAACTCGGGGTACTTCATGTGCCTCAAGCTCAAGACCGTCGAAGCCGAGAAACTTCGTGTCCATCTTCTCGACAAGTACGGGGTAGGAGCGATTTCGATCAATAAAACCGACCTGCGCATCGCTTTTTCTTGCATCGCCGAAGAGAACATTCAGGAACTTTTCGACATTATCTACCAGGGGGTCGTCGACCTGGCCTGATCCTCTAGCAAAGGCCCGCTTCGGCGGGCCTTTTTTATTATTATGACAGCACTCAGCGACCTCCTTACCAAGGCCCTTATTTTACCGTATCTGCCAGCCTGCCTTGAACCCGGCGAGGCATGTTACCTGGTGGGCGGCGCTCCGCGCGATTTTCTGCTTGGACGCTCTTCGATCGATTTTGACTTTGCCACACCAGGTGAACCGACCAACCTTGCCAAACGATTTTCCGCGAAGATCAATGGACGCTGGTTCATGATGGATCGCACCCGCAAGCAGAGTCGCGTAGTTTTAAAAACGGCCAACGCTCTTCTTACTTATGATTTCGCACCATTTCGCAGCGACACCCTGGAGGACGACCTGCGGCTGCGCGATTTCACCATCAATGCCCTCGCCGTCGACCTCTTGAAAACCGGGAAACCGGATCAAATATACGACCCGCTTAATGCCCGCGGCGACTTGCAAAAGTCACTCCTGCGTGCCTGCTCCA
>JBFHFM010000185.1:0-6991 GCA_041583595.1 Trichloromonas sp.
TATGACCAAAGAAGAATTGGCCCAGAATGACGGCAAGGACGGTCGCAACGCCTATGTCGCCATAAACGATATTATTTACGATGTCACAGGCAATCCCCGGTGGCAAAACGGCGATCATCAGGAAGGACTTCAGGCAGGGCGTGATTTGACCAAGAAACTTCGAAAGGCGAAGCACGCGCCGTCAGTACTGGAAAATCTTCCGGTAATCGGCTATCTCGACAACGCCCCCTACATGTCCCAGAAGACGGAGAAAAAATCCAACCAGATCATGTTTTTCCTCTTTCTGATTATTGCCGCAACAGGCGCTTATTTTCTGCTGCCCTGATTCGCACCCGCATCCGCTTTATTGTCACCTGGATATTAATGTTTCACAAACAGCAATAACTCAGGAGGTAAAAGATGACCAAGGAAGAACTGGCTCAACACGATGGCAAAGACGGCCGCAAGTCCTATGTGGCAGTAAACGGCAAGATCTACGACGTCAGCACCAGTCCTATGTGGGGCAAAACAGGACACCAGGGTCTCCACCAGGCGGGACACGACCTGACCGAGGAAATAAAAACGGCCCCCCACGTACGGGCGGTGGTGGAACGCTTCCCGGTGGTCGGCCAGCTCGAAGAGCCTGAACCAGCGAAGAAAAAGAAATGGGGATTGTTCTGATTCTTGAAAACGGCAAGAACAACCAAGGGGCCGGTCCATATGGACCGGCCCCTTGGTTATTAGAAGAAAAAATTCATGGCACGATTACCGGGAGTAGATCATCTCAAAACAAGTAAATCATTCCCATGCTTAATTGAAATCCAATGTATTGATAGGCAAGTCAGATCGCTGAACCTGATATTCCGAATCATCTGGATGACACAAAATACAACCAACACTATCAGCATCGTAGACCGGCTTCATAGCAGAATTCAGCTGGATTTGGCCATCCCAGTGATACCCAGGTGTATCCGTCGTCAAATCAAATAGTGTGTAACCACTGGCTGCGTCAAAATATCCCGCCGCTGTCGATTCCTTCAGGCCATGACAAAACTGGCAATCCGCATGACTAGGAAACAACACCGCAATGGTATCAAACACAGAATGATCCACACCCATTGTGGTTGCTACATCGGCCTCTCCTACAGGGGGATACCCGTGACAGAAGGCACAGTCCAGAGTAAAGTCGTCCACCGAGTCGTGGCAACCGACACAAGTAACGCCAACACCCCCGCTATCGGGTCCCGTCAGCGCTTCTCCGTGGCACAGAGTGCAGGCCTGCTGGATATTTTCTGAAGAATAATGAAAGGTATTGTTAGGGCCGGCCCATTCCTGCGGATGGGCATAATTGGCCGCATGACAGTCTCCACTTTCACAACCGGTTCCTGCGGCACTGAAAATGCCTACATTGAATCGAGGATTATCCCCAGAACCACCCGCCTCGCCGTGACACGCCTGACAGAGAACCAGGTCTGCTTTAGCCATGGGGCCATGCTCGGCAGAGTCAAGAAAACTGCCGTCGAGTAAATGCGGCACCTCACCAGGTCCATCGGCATGACAGCTCGACCCACTAAAATCAGACGAAAAACAGCTTGGTGCCAAGTCATTCCCCCGCAAACCCGGCCCATGGCAGGCATTGCAGGAAGAAAATCCATTCAGTGCAGCATAGGCCCGATGATCGCTGTCTGGGTCGTCCCAGGCCGCGGGATGAATTGAAAAGGGTGGCTCGGTATTAAACGAATGACAGGTGTAGCAGCTGACAACCTCACCCTCTCCTGAAAAATCAACCCCATGGCAAACAGCGCAATCACGATAATCCTCACTTGCGCTGGCTTCCCCTGCATGCATAGCAAGCCAATCTTGCGGATGGGCATCGGTGTCGGAGGGCGCATCTGAATTGCTGCCAGAGCAGGCATTGAGCAGCAATATTGCGAACAACAGAATCAGGTAGGACAGTTTGCGCATCGGTTTCTCCTTGTTAGCCGTGACACTTCACACAATTTGTGGCCGCCTTCGGATTACCATGGCAACGAAAGCAGGAAGTCGGGTCGACCCGCCCGTCGATCCGGTGGCGACTCAAATAATCACCGCGATGGGGCATCTGGCGATAGGTTTCGCCCTGATTCCTAAGCGACGGCTTAAGCTCGATATTGGTAGCATGACAGTCATTGCAGAAACTGGTCTGGTGACACATCGCACACACCTGCTCCTGCTGATACGCCTGCTGACGGTGCGATTGCATCCAGGTCGGCGTGTGGTTAAAGCTGCCAAAAGCCAATTTTTCACCTCGCGCCTCATGGCAGTCGGTGCACTGACTCGTTTCCTGTCCCAAGTCTTCAGCGGATTCGTGGTGTTGCGGAAGATGCAAACCATTATCCAGCGCCGCACAAGCCGCAAGGCCCAGCAACAACCAACATAAGCCACTACGTATCCAAAATTTCGTCCGCATTATTTAACTCCTGCTCAAGATTAAATGTGTCGTTACAGATCCCGGCCAAACCGATAACTGGCCGTCAGCATCCCTCGTAGGTCATGGTCAAAGTACGGATCATTGCTGTAATCGCCGGAAACCTTCAGAGTAAGAGCATCCTCCAGGAACTTTTTCCCCAGGCCGAGGGAGAGAAAGAGCGAACTCTCCTCGCCATAGATCGCTTTGTCGTAACCGACATAAACCACATCTCCGCTGACAAATTCGATCGGGCAACCATCCGGCAACTGATCCCAATAGCTGTCAAGGCGAAGCAGGTAGTAATCGTTTTGCGCCGCATCTCCCTGCATATAGCCGATCTCACCCCCAATCTGGCTATGTCCTTCGGCCAACCAGGTGAGTTGAGCGCTATAGTACTGAGAGGTATCATCGAGCAGTTTGTAATCATAATGCTTGGCTTTGCCCACCAGCATCCAGTTCTCGCCAACAGGCAAGGTCAGATCGGTGCCGATCACGGTGAGCTCTTCGCCTGTGTCTTCCAGAAACCGAAAGGGATTAGCGCTGTTCTCGCCGGTGCCGAAATAGTCTTCATACTGAAATTGCTGAAAATAAGGGCGCACCGACACCGGACCCAGAGTTGCGCTGAGCTCGTAGGAGTGCTCGCCCCAATCTTCGCTATCGAGGTTGTAGGTGGAGAAACCGTACAGATTGACATCGTAGGGCAGGTAAACCGACAGATCGACGCCAGCCATTTCCTCGGCGTCGTCACTATCATTGCGAATATTTTTATAAGAGAGGCCGAGCTCGTACTTGCCGAGAAGGTGATTCGCCAGACGTCCGCCGACAATGCTGTCACCACTGCGACCCTCCTCGCTATCAAGCGCCACCGGCTGGCCGGCATAAAACGAACCAGAGAAATAACGCCCCAAATCGGAACTCAGGCGCAAGCCATCGACGGATTCGTTGGCAACTCCTTCAAAAATGTACTGGCGCCCCAACCGGGCATTGAAACGTGCCACTTCTTTGCTGTACTCCAGATATCCGTAGAGCAGCTCACCGGCCGTGGAATCGGAAAAATAGTCATTGTCGGCCATATCCCAACGTCCCCAACCATAAAAATGGAAAGCGAGACCATAATCGTTCAGATCTCCGGCATCAACCTGCAGGTATTCGTAACCGGGAAGAACCGCCTCTTCCGTATCGGCGGCCATGTCGCGCTCGAAAATCCTGAAGATAGTATCGGATTTAATCTGAACCTCGACAGCTGCGGCCTGGGATAGAAACAGACCCAGCAGGAAAATGAGCGCAAGCATCCCCTTGCGACACCATGTGCCAATTCGCATGTGACCTCCTGAAAAGACGTTATCGGACAACCCGGATTGACGACTGCTCAACCGGAAAGGACGCAGGCCCCTTAAGATTCAGCCTCAAGTATTTAATCATTAAACAGTACAGCATAAATTTAAAGATTAAAATCAAAAAAAACTTATTTCTTTGATGGCCAATGATAAAGGCCCTGGAACAAACAGATGAGGCGAGCTTGTCGCTCGCCTCATCTGTTTTTTGACACTCAATCTGACTCCCCGCGAGGCAGGCCGAAGCCTGCCTCGCGATGACCCTTACTTGAAGGGTGCCATGGTTTCCTCGATGACCGTATTCAGATCACTGGTAGCATCAGTCGAGTTCGTCGAAATAGTCGTCCCGAATGTCGCCGTATGATCATAGAAAGCCTGCAAGGCCCCAGCCTCGTCGGCGTTGATCATCTGCGCTCTGTGGCAGCCACCACAAGCCCTGGTAGCGGCATCGGTGACGTACATCGGAACCGACCCAATCGCTCTGTCCCAATCCGCATTTGTGTCAGACGCGGAAAGGAGACCAGGCAGTGACTTGGAGGTATCCGGCAGGTTGTAGGTCCCCTCGTAGTGGCAAGACTCACAAGCCAGGGTGGTAAACATCGGATAGACAAAACCGATCTCTTCATTGTATTCAGCGACGGCTTCTTCATCGGTCCAGTCGATATCGCCTGGATCGAACTGTTGCATGGAGTGGATCGCATGGATATAGGAATCAAGCGAGCGCGACTGCATTTCCAGATGGGAAGCACCGGAGGTCGTTACGTGGCACATCCGACAAACGGTGATGCTGCCCCCCCGGTCGCCCGAATGGAAAGTGGTCGCCAGCTGATCATGGCAAGCATTACATTTTTCTACCCCAACGATCGGAGAGTAATAGTCGACAAACTCATTGGTCGTAACGTCGAAGGTCTTGGACGGCGCATCGAGGCCAAGCGTGTCACCATCGACATTTACCAGGGTCGGCATAACACCGACTTCCAGGCGCTTGACAGTGCTGTCGGCAATCATATCAGGCAGTGTCGGAGTTGAAGCATAAGCGGACAAGTCCAAGGTTACTTCCCAGCTACCGTCCACACCAGTCGCAACTTCGGTAAACAGGGCGTTAGCCGTACCGATGGTTTTTTCCATCCTTAGGCTATTGGTATCCCTGGTGTGGCTGCTGATGATGTAGTCCTTGGTATCATAGCCATAGAGCGAAACCATAACGGTAGGGACGATGTCGGTAACCGCCAGGTCGGCGACAGCTTCGTTCTCTGTTGCGCTGAACTTAATGTCAAGGACGTCGCCGGTTAATGATACGGAATCGATAGAAACGGTAAAGGCCTCGGAATAGCGAACGCCATCAGTGGTATAAATGAGCGGGTTGTAACCATTGTTATGCATCTGCGCAAAGGTATCCTGCCAGGAGCCGTCATGGCAGTCGCTGCATTTAAGGGTCGTCGTTTCAACATTAATGTGTGAAGTGGGAAGAATCGTCGACCAGGGACGATCAACAATCCCGTCTTCAGGTACATCGGCATGGCAGGACAGACAGACGTCCAGCTCCATGTTCTCTTGCGCCAGAGTGGTGTCAACCTTGGTGCCGATATGGCAGGCGACGCAGTTGTTCATGTCCTGGGGATAGGGGAACAAATTCAGATGCGAGGCATGGACATCCGTCATGACATTCGCGATATATTCGTGGTCTTCTACCCCGAAGAATTCAATACCATCGCTGCCAGCACGTGAGTCGTAATGGCAAGCTTTACAGGCAACAAAATCAGGCAGACCAGCGACTACCGCCTGGCGATAACCATGTTTGCCGTAAGGCGTGCCATGGCAGTTTTCACAGGAGACGACATCGGCATTGGAAACATAGTCCCAGTCGCCGAATTTGAGCGCGGCATTCGTTACGTTGTCGTACAGCTGAATATGAGAAACACTAGGGCCAACCTTGTCTATGGCAACATAGCCGTAGACGAAGCCGTCGATAGTATTGAGGTCATAGTTCAGAGTGGAGGTCAGAGTATAGGTACCAGCGGTTTCCGTGGTGGCAAGCGTGTACGAAAAAGGGGCTTCTCCAAGCATGGCCCGCTCAACCGTGTTGGTGGCCGAGTCAAAGGTCAGGATGTTCCAGCTCTGGGTCCCCATGCTGGCAAGTTTGTTGCTGCTCACCGTATCGGCATAGGGTACGCCATTTTTTGTGACCGTGAAGGTAACGACGTTGGTAAATGTTCCGTCGCCGTTGCTGGTAGCAGTTGAGCCCGTGAAAGCAAGTACGTACGACGTATCCGTCGTTGAATCATAAATATCCTGATGCGCGTCCCCGGCATTCGCATGGCAATACTCACACTGATTAACCGGTGCATCCTCAAATGTGATCGGGGTCAGACCACTATCAAGGCTCGCTTCGACATCAGCTAGCTGCTCGTTCAGGTCGGCGATTTGACTCTGCAACTCAGCCACGGTGGCAGCGTCCGAGGTCGTAGCCAGCTCGGCTTCCAAAGCAGAAATCTGAGTTTGAAGGTCAACAATTTGCGCCTCGAGCGCAGCGGTATCTGCAGAACTGCCATCCTTGCCATCATCGCCTGAGCAACCAAACATCCCGGCGCATAACGCCAGGAGGCCAATGACCAGCATTAATCTAAACTTCCCCATGTTACCTCTCCCTTGTAAATTGTTGTACGACACATTTGCTATCCACACTGGATAGACTTTGTCAGGGGTTTACTTCAGAAGAACGATACTCACCTCCTCACCAACTCGACACCCATAATAAAGATGCCAGGCAACTGATTGTTGACCTCTTGGGGTGGGGCCGTTAAACAAAACCCGACTGCCGCTACAAAATGACCAATTCAGTCATTTGACGCTATAACTCAAGATTCATTTCGCGAAATAACGGCAACATTTTTTTGCTCCACAGAACCGCATCCAATAAGAATTTGAAAATTTTTCCACGCCCCCAAGCGGTAAAAGCACACACCTTGATACTTTTTCACGTTTAACTTAAGATGCTTGGCTAAGCCTTCATCCCTTAAAAAAACCAATATTATGGTTCAATTCCAGGCAGCCAAAAACAACACCTGTAAACAAACACAAAAGCAATCACTAGTTAACCAATACAGTTTTTATACCAATATTCAAAATATCATTAAAAATAATGTTGGGAGAGGACACGCTGAGGATCAATCTAAATAAACAGATAAATAAGAGAATGTTCAGTGTTCGAAAATGGACGAAAAAGTAA
>JBFHFM010000186.1:0-6936 GCA_041583595.1 Trichloromonas sp.
CACCTTTTGCCCCGAGAAGGTTCCTTCGTCTGACTGGAACTGGGATAGCATGGCCAAGGATTTGTTTGAGCAGTTTCTTATTTTGCCGCAATTTCCCGAGGCTGAGCGAGGATTGACTCGCGACGAGCTTGAAGAGACTCTCAAGCAGCAGGTCATGGCCCGCCTGGCGGAAAGGGAAGAAGAGTTTACCACTCCGGTTATGGAACACCTGATGAAGGTGCTGTTGCTGCAGACCATCGATATGCAGTGGAAAGACCACCTGTTGTCCATCGATCATCTTAAAGAAGGTATTGGCCTGCGTGGTTATGGTCAGCGTGACCCCAAGGGCGAATACAAGCGTGAGGCTTTTAAATTGTTCATGGAGATGATGGGGCGGATTCGGCAGGAGGTGGTGCAGAAGCTCTTCCGGGTGCAGTTGAAGCGTGAAGAAGATGTGGAACGGATGGAGGACCAGCAGCGTAAACAACGGTTGGTTCTCAACCGGGCAGGGGGAGAAGAGCAGGCTAAGCAGCCGGCAACTCGCGAGGATGACAAGGTGGGGCGCAATGACCTCTGTCCCTGCGGCAGTGGTAAAAAATACAAAAAATGTTGTGGCAAGTAATTATTGTCCAGGGTGTTAGGCCATGCTTCTCGAATCGACTGTAAGCCCGGCTTTGCCCGAGCTGCTGATCGTTGACGATGCGCCGTTTTTCCGGCGGTTTTTGAGTGATATTCTTGAACACCACGGTTATCGAGTGCTGCAGGCTGGTTCGGGCCAGGAGGCGGTCGATTTCATCAGTCGGCCATCGGTGGCCGCGGTTCTCACCGATATTGAAATGCCGGGCATGGCCGGACCAGAACTGTTGCGTATCGTCAAACGGTTGCGTCCTGAACTTTCAGTGGTGATGATTTCATCGCACCACGATTTTGAAGCCGCCCGCGAGGTGCTGCGTGACGGGGCCCTTGAATACCTGACCAAGCCCTTGCAAGAGCAAGAATTGCTGGCTGCAGTTGAGCGGGCTCTTGAGGAAAACCGGCGGGCTCTGGCAGCCAAATTATTGGCCAGGGAAGCTCAGCGGCGTCTTTCTGACCTGGTTTTGCTAAGAGCCGTTGGACAGACGGCCAACAGTGAGGGAGACCTCTCTTCTCTGTTGGAGAAGGTTCTTGACTCGATCGTAAACTTTCTGTCGGTCAATCGGGCCTTGATTATGCTCATTGGAAACGAGGGCTGTTTACGGGTGGCCGCATCGCGTGGGATTCCTGCGTCCACGGCAGGGGCTCTTCGGTTGGCTCCAGGAGAGGGGCTTTGCGGGCAGGTGGTGCTTTCAGGAGAACCACTGCTGGTGGATGACTCGGCCAGTGATTCGCGCTATCCGCTCGAGGAGACCTCTGACCGGTTCGGTGATCAATCGCTGCTGGTCGTTCCGATGCGCAGTCGTGATCAGGTCATCGGGGTTCTCTATGTGAGTGATAAGTGTACCGGGGAACCTTTCGGTTCTTATGATCGGGATCTGCTGACGACCATTGCTGACCAGACTTCTCTGGCTATCGACAATTTACGGCTGGTTTCGAGTCTGCGGGAACGGGCCCGGGAACTCGAAGAGGCCAATCGCAGTTTGCATAAGCTGAATCAGGATCGTTCTCGATTAGCCGCCAATCTCTCCCATGAGCTCAACACGCCGCTGACCTCGATTCTGGGTTATGTCGATCTGATAAAAAATTATTCTGATCAGATTGATACTACCGAGGTGCAGGGATTTATGGAAAATGTGCTGCATGAGGGGCAACACATGGAAAAACTCATCGGTGGCATGCTGCAACTGTTTTCCCTTGATTCCGATCAGCAGCGTTGGCAGGGGGAGCCGCTGGCTCTCACCGAACTTATTGACGAAATTTTGACCGAGCAGGAACCGGAGATTTCCGCGGGTCGATTGGCTGTCGCTCTTAACTTACTCGAGGGAGTGCCTCTGGTGCGAGGCGATAGTCGGGAACTGTCGGTTCTTTTGCGTGCTCTGTTGGAAAACGCTGTCAAGTTCAACCGACCGGGAGGACGGATTTTGATTCGGGGTGAAAAGAGCAGTCATGCCGGATCACCATCGGTATATCTGCAGATTCACAACGATGGCCGCAGCGTACCGGTTGACGCTGGCCGTGATATTTTTGATGGGTATGTCCAACTTGGCGATATCGATTCCGATAAACCCGAAGGGGTCGGAGTCGGATTGGCGACCTGTCGCGCCATCGTCAGACGCATGGGCGGAGAAATTGCTTTGGTCCCCTCTCCTGGAGAGGGGACCACGTTTGGACTTCAACTTCCGGCATGGAACACCAACGGAGATTAACAGATGAATAACGAGGATATCAAGGGAGTTCCCGGGTTCAGGTTTGCCGCCTGCTCGGCTGGGTTGAAAAAGTCGGGCCGGCCCGACCTGGCGCTGATTGTTTCCGATATCCCTGCCCGTTGTGCTGGCGTGTTTACTACGAACAAGGTGGTGGCGGCGCCGGTGCAGATAACGCGGCCTCGGGTTGGCAAGGGACTTTGTCAGGCCATTCTGGTGAACAGCGGCAACGCTAATGCCTGCACCGGTGAACAGGGGCGTCTGGACACGCTCCGTTGCGGCGCGCTGGCAGCTACTGCGCTCGGCATTGACGAGGAACTGGTGGCGGTGTCATCAACCGGGGTGATTGGCGTGCCGTTGGCGATGGATAAATTCGAGCAGCACGTTTCGCCGCTGGCCGGCAGACTCCAGCCGGATTGTGTTGACGTGGTCTCGGCGGCAATCATGACCACCGATTCCTTTTCAAAAAGCTATGCGGTAACCGGCGAGGTTGATGGCCGACCTTATCGGATTCTCGGGGTAGCCAAAGGCGCCGGAATGATTCACCCCAACATGGCGACCATGCTGGCGTTTGTCATGACCGATGCCGAGCTTGACGGCACCTTTGCCGAAAGCGCCCTGCGTAGCGGTGCTGACCAGTCCTTTAATAGCATTACCGTCGACCGCGATACCTCGACCAACGACATGGTGCTGCTGTTGGCTAATGGCCTGGCCGGTAATCCGTCGATTGTTGCCAATACTGAAGCCGCATGTCAGTTTCAGACTTTGCTTGACGAGGTGCTGCTCGAACTGGCGAAAATGATCGTAAAGGACGGCGAAGGGGCTACCAAGCTGGTACGGATTCTGGTGCAGGGCGCACTCAATGATGTTGAGGCTAAGTTAGCGGCCTGCAGCGTCGCCACTTCAAGCCTGGTGAAGACGGCCTTTTTCGGTCAGGACGCCAACTGGGGTCGGATTATAGCGGCAGTCGGCTATTCTGGCGCCGAGGTCGACCCCGAGCGCATCGATATCCATTTCAACGACGTGCTGGTGGTCAAGGATGGCCTAGGGACCGGTAAAGAGCTTGAAGCTCAGGCCACCGAAGTATTGAAAACCCCTGAATTTACCGTAACTGTTGATCTGCATCAGGGTTCGGGGCAAGCGCATTACTACACCTCCGACCTGACTTATGACTACGTCAAAATTAACGCCGACTACCGCAGTTGATCGGAAGTGTTTCATCATTCACCCTTTTTATGAAATGATCTCATGATTTCGCAGAATCCCGCTTGTTTCATTGACCATACCCTGTTGAAGCCCGAGACCACCGCCGACCAGATTCGCCGTCTCTGCGAAGAAGCGGTGGAGTACGGGTTTGCCTCGGTATGTATTCCATCGGTGTTTGTGCCGCTGGCCGCTGAATTGTTGTACGGTTCGGATGTTCGCGTTGGTACCGTGGTTGGTTTTCCGCTCGGGTACGTCCCGACCGCTGTCAAGGTCTTCGAAACGGCTGAAGCGGTGGCCCGCGGGGCGTCTGAAATCGACATGGTGATTCACCTGGGCGCGGCACTGGCCGGCTGCAATTCCGAGGTTGAAGAAGAGATTCGTCAGGTGGTCATGGCTGCCGGGCAGGCTAAGGTCAAGGTGATCCTTGAGTGCTGTTACCTGAATGATTTCAGCAAACAGGCTCTGGCCAGTTCGGTGTTGAATGCCGGAGCGGCTTATGTCAAGACCTCGACCGGGTTCGGTCCGGGCGGGGCGACCTTGGGGGACGTGGAGTTGCTGGCACAGTCGGTGGCCGGCCGGATTGGGGTTAAGGCGGCCGGGGGGATTCGCGACTGGGAAGCCTGTCGTAAGTTTTTGGCGGCCGGAGCGACCCGGATTGGTACCAGCGCCGGCATAACGATCGTGGACCAGTGGCTTCGGGAGCAGGGCTTGTGAGTTTGGCGGGATTACGGCGGGTCGTGTTGATTACGCTGGATGGGGTCGGAGTCGGCGCACTGCCAGACGCTGATCGTTACGGCGACCTTGGGTCGAATACTCTGTTGCATGTGGCTGAAGCTTGCGGCGGTTTGTCTCTGCCAGTTCTTGAGCGGATGGGGCTGGGTAATATTCTGCCCATTCCGGGGGTGCAGCCGGTTGCTGTTGCCCGGGCGGCCTGGGGGCGGATGGCCGAGTGCTCGGCTGGTAAGGATACGACTACCGGCCATTGGGAAATAGCCGGGATTGTTGATCCGCTGCCGCTGCCGACCTACCCGCAGGGGTTTCCCGCAGAGATTATCGAAGCCTTCACTCAGGAGGCAGGCGTTGCGCCGCTTGGCAACATCGCGGCCAGCGGAACCGACATCCTGCGGATGCTAGGGGATGAACATATCCGAAGTGGCAGGCCGATTGTTTATACCAGCGCCGATTCGGTTTTTCAGATTGCTGCTCATGAGGATGTGATTCCGGTTGAGCGGCTCTATGAACTCTGCCGGAGCGCTCGGCGAATTCTGGATCCTTACCGGGTTGGCCGGGTCATTGCCAGGCCGTTTATCGGAGAGAGTGCCGAAGACTACCGGCGCACGTCCCGGCGCCACGATTTCTCTATGCCGCCGATGGCACCGACAGTTCTTGATGCCATGACCGCAGCTGGAATGTGTGTTTACGGGGTCGGTAAAATTACCGACATTTTTGCCGGACGCGGGATCAGCGACTTCGTCTACAGCAGCAGCAACCGTGACGGCATGGAGAAAACCCTGCGCGCGCTTTCCCTTCTGGATCAGGGGCTGGTCTTTACCAATCTCGTCGATTTTGACATGCTGTACGGACATCGCCTTGATGCCAGCGGATTTGGCTCGGCGCTAGAAGAATTTGATCGCTGGCTACCGGAACTGCTGGCCGTTTTGAGGCCCGATGACCTCTTGATTATTACGGCCGATCACGGCTGCGACCCGACTACACCCGGGACTGACCACAGTCGCGAATATGTGCCGTTGCTGGCCTGGTCTCCTCAAATGGGCAGGGGCGCTGAATTGGGAGTTCGAGGTTGTTTTTCCGATATTGCGGCGACTATTGCCGAAGGCTTCGGTTTGTCGCATGGGGCGGGAAAGAGTTTTTTTGGGCAATTAGAATTGGGGCGTTCGACTATCAAATCGCAGGATGAGTCGGGTCAGGTGCCTTTTTTCGTCTGACTGAGCTGATCCGGCGACACTCCCTGAGGAGCGTCCTCTGAGGTGACGTCGCCAAAAAATCGTTTTTTGATGAATTCTTCGAGGGCCTGGCTGGTTTCTTGAGTCAGGTTGACGAAGCCGATGCCGGCGCCTTGCATATAGTTGTTTTCCGGGCCTGGATTGACACTATAGAGAACGCGTCCCTCCAGTTCGAGTTCTTTGTTCATTCCGACCAGGGGGATGCAGACCGTCAATGGAGAGTCTTTTTCCATGCGGAAGCTGGTTTTGATCATTAATCCTTCTACGCTGAGACTGAGAACCTCGGCGAGATAGGTGTTGCTGCCGCTGGAGAACATCCCCGGCAGCTTAACGGTGAGGCGCAGGTTTTTGCGCGGAAAGCGTTCCATGTGGCGTTGCACCAGTTCGAACAGGGAAAAGAGTTCCAGGGGGACGTTCAAAAGGTCGTGGGGCACGGAGATTGTGTCCTTGACACCCTCTTCATTCAGAACAATCAGTGGGCAGTTCCCGGTGTTCACCAGCTTCGTGACCGCTTTACGGATTGTCGGGTCTTTTTCGGCCAGCAGTCCGGCGCCCAGGAGCAACAGGTTGGGCGAGGTCTCCTGCAGGAGAATTCTGATCTGTTCGGGGCGGGATGATGCCAGCACCCGGTAGCCCCAGTGTTTAAGGATCGCATCGACCGTAGACAGAAGAGAGGGCCGGGTGTCCCCGAGCAGTAGACGTTTCATTGCAGGGCCTTTGTCATTGAAAGCTGGAGGAGTTTCAACAAATACGCAGTCATTGTAGCACAAGGGATATCGTCACAGCGGCAATCAGAAATCCTTGTAACTTCAGTTTCTTTATAATTAAATACCCGATTACGTCTATTTACTCAAGCTGCAAAAGGAGAAAAAACTGTTATGAAGCAGATGGTCTTATTGTTGCTGGTTTTTGGCCTGTTGGTATGCATTCCGGCTCAGTCGCGGGCCATGGACGTAGCTGAAGGGATCATTACAACGCAAGTTATTGACCGGCAGCCGGTCGACAGTGTGCAGAGTTACCCTGCGGCATCGGAAATGCTTTTGTGCTTTACCCGGATAACCGGGGCAGTTGAAGGCGCGCGGGTATTTCACGTCTGGTACCGGGGCGAAGAGGAAATGGCCCGTGTTGAGTTGATGGTCGGATCATCGGATTGGCGTACCTGGTCGGCCAAAAAGTTGCTTCCCAGCTGGGCCGGCGATTGGCGGGTTGAGGTGGTCGACGGGGAAGGCAACCTGCTGCAGACCATTCCATTTACCCTTCTTTGAATTTCGGATTATTCCTATAGCGAACAGAAAAAGCGCCTTTGCCGGCGCTTTTTCTGTTTGTTGCGATGCGGGTCGATGGGGCGTTACTTCTTTTTTTTGCCTCTGGCAGCGCGAGCCTTGGCAAGATTGTCGCCGAGCCCACGGTCAACAGCCATCTGCCGGCGGCTTTCCGAGTAGTTGCGG
>JBFHFM010000187.1:0-6872 GCA_041583595.1 Trichloromonas sp.
TGCGATCGCGCCGACCGTTACCGTCAATGTGTTGAGCACCAACGATACAACTCCAGCCTTGACCGGTACGGTCAATGACGCCACTGCCACCATCCAAGTGACCATCAACGGCAACAGTTATGCCGCCACCAACAATGGCGATGGCACCTGGTCGCTGGCCGACGACAACATCGCACTAGTCTTGGCGGATGGCGTTTATGATGTGAGTGTGATCGCCACGGACAGTTTCAGCAACGTCGGCTTTGATGCGACGACGAATGAGCTGACAATCGATGCGACCGCGCCAACGGTTTCTGTTAACGTCCTTAATACGAATGACACCACCCCAGCCTTGACCGGTACAGTGAATGACGCCACGGCAATCATTCAAGTCACGGTCAACGGCAACAGCTACGCCGCGACCAATAACGGCGACGGCACCTGGTCGCTGGCCGACGACACCATCGCCCCAGCTTTGGTGCATGGAGTATACGAAGTCGCTGTTATCGCTACGGATGCGGTCGGTAATTCTGGGAGTGATGCCAGCGGTAACGAATTAACTATAAATACCAACATCGCACCGACTGCGACCAACCTCAGTGCTTACGAGACCTATACGGTAAATATCCCCCTGGATCTCATCGATATCGTGGTCAGCGACGATGGCCTTTCCAATATTATAGCGACCTTGATCCTCTCAGATCCTTCCGTGGGAACCTTGAATACAGGAACATCAGGTGCGGCGATTTCCAGCTTTGATGCCATTACGGGTGTGTGGACCGTGAGCGGATCGACTGTTGATGTCAACCGTCTTCTGGCTCAGCTTGTCTTTACGCCTGCGGTAAACTTCAAAAGTGAATTCAGCATCACAACCCTCGTCAGCGATGGTTTGGCCCTTCCTGTGTCGGGCGTGAAGTTGATGTCGGTACAGGCTGGTTATGTGAAACCTCCACAAGTCGACATTGGTGGCAACGACGATGGTGATGATGATGATGAAAATATTCCAAATATCCCTATAATTCCAGATTCGAACGACTCGATCGACGAATCCGGAGAAAATACAGGACAGCCTGATGGCACTGAAGATATCTATAAAACAGTTGAGGAAACCGCTGCTGTCTATGGAACCGACTTGACACGGGTAAAGCCTTTTTCTCAAGATTTCATTGGATTGAATGAAGTTTATGTTTCGACCATCGATATCGGCAGTAGTTCGTTTGCGTTGCACGACGACAACATTTCTGAGCAGAAGGGCACGCCTTTATTCGATCCGCTGAATTTTGAAGCTCAAACACTTTCGCGGATCGACCTGTCCGAGGATGAGCAACAGGGGAGCGATCAGGCATTAGCTCGCGCGGCGGCCAATACTCGTGCGGCTCTCGACGATGTGCAAGGAGAACTTTCATTGACGACGAAAATTGTTGTTGGCTCGTCTTTTGCTCTGACCGTAGGAATGAGTTCCTGGTTTTTGAAAGCAGGGTCTCTGGTGAGTTCGCTGCTCTCGACTATGCCGATGTGGAAACGGTTTGATCCTTTGCCGGTGCTCTCACTTTCTAAACAGGAACGTAAAAATAAATTAAAGTCATTTAAAGCCATCGAAGACGACGAAAAACAAAGTGATGAAAACGTGACACGCATCCTTGATTCCCATAAATCCATTCCCCAAAAATACACCGGAAAGATGGGGGACTCATGATCCGGTTGTCGCCATCGTTTCGTATCAGTCTGGGTTTGGCTTCTATTGCTCTCGGTGTTGTGCTGTTGGGCAATATGAGCGGACTGTTGCCTGATAAGGCCGCAGTTGAAATAATGGGTCGGAAGCAGGCTGCTGAATCGATGGCGCTCCAATGTACTCTGGCGGCGAAAAAATACGACATCAAGACTCTGGGCCAACTTATAACGAGCCTGAAGATGATGTACCCTGAGGTCCTTTCCACGGGACTGCTGGGGACTGATGGCAAGTACCTGTTCCAGTCTCCTGAACATCCGCAACTCTGGCTGCCTACCGAAGTAACAGGCTCAACAGAAACACTCTGGCGTGTTCCCATTTTCGAGGATGATAAAGAATGGGCAACGTTAGAGATATGCTTTGCGCCACTGAATGGTCTGACCTTGTTTGGATATCGCCTGAGTTCGTTTGCTTTGCTGTTTTCCGCATTTTTCCTCCTCTGTTTTGTCATTTTTTATCTCTATATGGCAAGGGTTCTTCGCGCGATTGATCCAACCTCAGTTATGCCCAGTCGGGTAAAGCATGCCTTCGATACCTTGAGCGAAGGGCTGATCCTGGTGGATGACAAAGAGCGAATAGTTATGGCTAACGCTGCTATTGCTCGAAGACTGCAGTGCAAGGAGGAGAGTCTTCTGGGGATGAAAGCATCCAGGCTTCAATGGCACGGGTCAAAAAGTTTTGATCAGTCGGTTTACTTTCCTTGGCAGGAGGCGATTGATACGGGTCATATGATCTACGGTTTTCCCATGGCGATTTCGCCAGATGGTAAAGAAGAACGTATATTTATGGTCAACAGTGCACCTATTGTTGATGGTAATGGTCGCACTCAGGGTGCTTTGACGACGTTCGACGATGTCACTGAACTGGAACGCAAGAATATCCAGCTGGCAGAAACAATTGGACAACTGGAGCTCTCCCACGAGAAAGTGCAGTTGCAGAATGTTGAGTTGGAGCGTCTGGCAACTCGTGATCCAATGACCGGATGTTTCAATCGGCGGGCCTTTTTTTCAAAAGCTGAGGAGCTCTTTACAACAGCCAAAGTTCAAGGGACCAAGCTGGCTTGTGTCATGACCGATATCGACAAATTTAAATTAGTTAACGACACTTATGGGCATGGGGTAGGGGACCAGGTCATCAAATATTATGCGAAAATACTGCAGATGACCTTGCGGAGTGACGACCTGCTGTGTCGATACGGCGGTGAGGAGTTCTGCATTCTGTTGCCAACCTGTGATGTGGATGCAGCTGCACTGGTTGCAGAAAAAGCGAGAGAAAGAATACGGAACCAATCCGGAATAGCTGTGGAGGAGGAACCCGATATTTATATTGCCGGAAGCTTTGGGGTCAGTTCTATTCTTGATGGGGCCAATAGGCTTGATGAACTCATTGATCAAGCGGACAAAGCTCTTTATGCGGCCAAGGAGACTGGTCGTAATAAGGTAGCCTGCTATGAAAAAAGCATGCAAATCTAGAGGTAAATGCCGTTGGCTTTAAGTTAAAAGTTGTTTACTATCTAATCTCGTTATATTACAATTTGTAACAAATGATTAAGAAAAACTTTTTCCTGGTTTTTTCTTATTATTTATAAGAGTAAAGGATTGATGAACGCATGGATTCTGCCACGCCTTGGATTTCCGATCTTTTGCACTCCGGCTTATTGAATCGACATCAGGTTGATGTTCCGTTAACAACAGGAATTTGCGAATTTGTCGATCTCGGTAGTTTTATCATTAAAAAGACCCAGGTGGGTTTTGTTGCCGCTATGCTGGGAGCAGGGATAGGGGTAGCCCTGCAGGACAGGACTGCTGGGGTCGGCGGAATTGCCACCTTCATTCTGCCAGAATCAGTTGGAAGATGTTCCAATTGGAGTCCGGGAAACTATGTGGATTCTGGACTTCCTCTTTTTATAGAAAAACTCGTTACCCTGGGAGCTTCGCGAGAGCGCCTTGAAGCGAGTGTGGCCGGGGGATCATGCTTTGGACATGTTTCCCAAAATGTGGTTTCACCCCACCTTGGAGGGCGGACGGCCGACATGGCACTCGCCATTTTAGCGCAGGAAAATATTCCTGTATACCAATCGGAAACTGGAGGTTCGCGTCACCTCTCTATGGTGCTGGATACACGAAGCTGGAAGGTTTCCATTGAACAATTGAGCCAAAACGTTCAGGGTCCTGAATCGTCTCTCGGCAGAAAACCTACTGTGGCTGAAATTGAGCAAGCCATTGCTCAAGTAAAGCCGATCCCGCAGGTGGCCCTCAAAATTATAAAAGTGTTGGGAAGTGATGTTTATATCGACTTTTCGCGGTTAGCTGAAGAGATCAAGCGAGACCAGGTCATCGCGGCTAAGGTGCTTCGCTTCAGCAATTCGGTGTTATTAGGTGCAAGTAGGGAAATTACTTCGATCGAAATGGCCCTGGTGAGACTAGGGGAACGCAATTTGCTGCAAGTTGTCGCTGCGGCGGCTATCGATTTCGTATTAAGCGGCTCAGAAAAAGGTTATGCACTTATGCGGGGCGGTCTTTATAAGCATGCTCTCGGCGTTGCTTATGCTGCCCGGGAGATCGCTCAGCATACTGGTTGGGTCGATCCTGGGACAGCCTATACCTGTGGGCTCGTACATGACATCGGCAAGGTGGTCCTTGACAGCTTTGTGTCGAAATCGCAGCAGTTTTTCTATAAAGAAGCGGCAAATGATCGTAGTGACTTTATTGAAGTTGAACGGCAGACTTTTGGCGTAGATCACGCTGAGGTCGGCAAACAGTTGGCTTTTAAGTGGAATCTTCCGGAGCCTTTGACAGCGAGCATTGCCTGGCATCATGAGCCAGAAAAGGCCTCGATCGGCAACGTCAAGTTGGCTCACATCATTTACCTGGCCGATCTGTTGGCAACGGCCTACATGGCTGGCATGGAAATAGAAAAAGCCAACGCTGAGCATCTTGAAGACAGGCTTGAAGTTATCGGTCTGCGCTCTTCGCAGTTACCTCTTATTATTGATAATATCCCTTGGGCGAAGCTGATGTATATGTAGGGTATTCCGGCTGATTTAGTAAGGACAAAAAAAGACCACCTGTTTTTAACAGGTGGTCCTTTTCATTTTTGGTGCTCTGGGGGAGACTCGAACTCCCACGTCCTTTCGAACACACGCCCCTCAAGCGTGCGTGTCTACCAATTCCACCACCAGAGCATTATTTTGATTTTGTAAGTACTTTAAATCTTTACTTGACTTGACGATCCAGTGATCGTTTCGACCATTTCGTCAGTGCGGATGTATATATACTGATTTAGCCTTTGGGTGTCAACATTAAATCTGACGTTTTTTTATTTTTTTTCTGTTTCCTGGGTCGCAGGCTGGTCAGCAGGGGCTGCAGTGGTCACGCTCGTTGGCATGATGCTGGAGGAGCCGGGTTGACCGTAAAAATAGGCAAGGGTCAGGCTGGTGAGCATGAAAACAATCGCAGCCGCAGTGGTCAGTTTGCTCATGAAATTTTGTCCGCCGGCAGCGCCGAAAACAGTCTGGCTACCGCCAGCACCAAAAGATGCACCCATTTCGGCCCCTTTGCCACCCTGTAGCAGGACGATGGCTATCAGCGCGAGGCATACAAGAATGTGAAGAATAATCAAAAATGTGGTCATTGTGCCGTTGACTCCTCAAATATTTCGTTAGATTAGGACCACGGACTTTAGCATATTTACTTGCCCCTGCAAAGCATAAATATTTATCCTCGCTTGAAACGGATAATGCCAATGAAATCGGCTGCAGTGAGGCTGGCCCCTCCAACCAGGGCTCCATCGATGTCCTGCTGGGCCATGAGCCCATCGATGTTGTCGGGCTTTACACTGCCACCATAAATAATACGGGTGGACTCTGCCACGCTTTCATTGAAAAGCCCTTGCAGCAGTCCCCGGATAAACGCATGGGCCTCTTCGGCTTGCTGATCGGTGGCGGTTTTACCGGTACCGATGGCCCATACAGGCTCGTAAGCAACAACCAGATTCTGCATTTCTTCAGCTGAGAGCCCCTTGAGGCCTTCTTTTGTCTGGGTTGTTAACACGTCGTACATCTGTTCGGATTCTCGCTCCTCGAGCGTTTCTCCGATACAAAAGATGATGGACATGTCGGTATCAAGCAGTGTCCTAATTTTTTGATTAATGAATTCGTCTGTTTCTCCAAAAAGTTGGCGGCGTTCCGAGTGCCCAACGATACAGTATCTACAGCCGGCATCTTTAAGCAGCGGGGGAGACACTTCACCGGTAAAGGCTCCGCGCGCTGCAGGATAGCAGTTCTGGCCGGCAACGCTGATGTTGGAACCGGCGAGCAGGTCGGCCACTTTGGTCAGCGAGGTGTAAACCGGGGCGATGACGATGTCAATGTCTTCAATGCCTGCAGCTTCCTTTTTAAGAGCCCCGGCGAGGTCAAGGGATTCGCCGACGGTTTTTTGGAGCTTCCAGTTCCCTGCAATAAACGGTTTGCGCATATGTGCCTCCGGTTAAGAGCATCCCAAAAGTAAGGAAAGGGGCCAACACAAAGCTGGCCTGTATCAAATTTTAAGGTTTATCCGTCAGAGCCGTTACGCCGGGAAGCTCACGTCCTTCAAGAAATTCGAGTGAAGCTCCGCCGCCAGTGGAAATGTGGGTCATGCGATCTTCCAACCCCGATTGATTGACGGCAGCGACTGAATCGCCGCCACCGATAATTGACAGCGCATTAGAATCCGCCAGGGTTTGGGCAATGGACATAGTGCCGTTGGCGAAAGCTTTAAACTCAAAGACCCCCATGGGACCGTTCCAGACCACCGTCGCCGCATCTTTAAGCGCAGCTGTATAGATCTCCACGGATTTGGGTCCGATATCCAGAGCCATCATGCCGTCCGGGATGTTGACTCCTTCGGAAACAGTCGCTGCGACGTCGGCTTTGAATTCCATGGCCAGAACATGATCGCAGGGGAGCAACAGGCATACACCTCTAGCCGCTGCCTTGGCAATCAATTCTTTGGCCAGGTCGATACGGTCTTCTTCGACCAGCGAATTGCCGATGGCGACCCCTTGCGCTTTAAGGAAGGTGTAGGCCATGCCTCCGCCGATAATCAGGGTGTCTACCTTGCCGAGCAGGCTTTCTATGACGGTGATTTTGTCGCTGACCTTGGCTCCACCAAGAACGGCAACA
>JBFHFM010000188.1:0-6866 GCA_041583595.1 Trichloromonas sp.
GTCCCCCCAATAATCGTTAATGCCTATCCTATCCCACCAGATCTTCCATGATCTTGATCGCCGGGCAGATCCCCCGGGCCTTTTGCTCTTCTCGCCACCTGGCCGCCTCGCTTCTTTCACCGGAAATTCGACGCAAAGTGGCCCAGCGCTCTGGCGAAAAACTCCTGACAACCTTTTCCACTTTTTCGGGGGTAGACTCCGTTACAACCATAGTCCGTTTCTCCTTCGGCAGATAGATCCCGGTAACGGGAGGGGCCAGCCATCTGGATCCTGCTAGATTGAAATAATCTAACAAAACAAATTCGATTGTCACAAAGAAAAATCACCACCTAAGCTCTTTTGCGATTTTTTTTCAAGCATCGATATTAAATAGCCTGAGAACCCTGTTGTCCCTTGACCACAATCACCACTATCGTGGTAAAATTTCAAAATTGTACTGGATAAGGACACCAACAGCCTATCCAACAACCAGGAGAATTCGCTCCGGAACCTGCCGGTTCTCTCTATAAGGAAACCCAATGTCCTCCATGAAAAAAATCTTCATCAGCGGCCTCCTCCTCTTCGCCATGGCTCTTCCCGCCTATGCCCTCCCGGGAGCCGACGAATTTGACATGAACCGCGCCCGACTGCTCAGCTTCATTCTACGGGGGCAGATCAATCAAAACCATTACAGTCAAAAACCGATCGATGACGAACTAAGCAAAGCCGCCTTCGATCTTTATCTCAAGCAACTCGATGGCCAGAAGCGCTTTTTGCTCAAAGAGGATGCTGACAAGTTGATGACTTTTTCCACTGCCATCGATGACGAAATCAACCGGGGCAAGCTGGAACTGGCGGAGGTCGGGGCCCGAATCATGGCCCTTCGAGTGGCCCAGGTCAAAAATATCGCCAACGAACTCATCGACAAGGGCTTTGACCTGACCGTCGACGAGACCCTCGAAACCGATCCGGAAAAAATTGACTTCTGCAAAAATGAGCAGGAGTTGAAAGAACGTTGGCGCAAGATTATTAAATTTCAAGTACTGATCCGCTACCTGAACCTGCTAGACGATCAAGAGAGTGAACAAAAAATGGCGGCTGAAAAGCAAGAGCCGCCCAAAGACGTTAAAACTCCCGATCAATTGCGTGAAGAAGCCAGGGAAAAAGTCCGCAAAAGCAATCTCGACTTTTTCGACCGGATGCTCAAGGAAACCGAGCAGGATCATTTCGACCGCTACTTCAACGCCATCACCCGGGCCTTCGATCCGCACACCAACTACCTGCCGCCCCAGTCAAAAGAAGACTTCGACATCAGCATGAGCGGCTCACTCGAGGGGATCGGCGCCACCCTTCAAGAAGAAGATGGCTACATCAAGGTGGTCCGTATCATTCCCGGCAGCGCCTCCAGCCGCCAGGGGCAGCTGCAGGCTGAAGACATCATCCTGGCCGTAGCCCAGGGAGCCGACGAACCGGTCGACATTACCGACTCCCGGCTGCGCGACGCGGTCAGCCTGATCCGCGGGAAAAAAGGGACCGAAGTCCGCCTGACAGTGAAGAAACCGGACGGAACCCGGCTGATCATCCCGATCATCCGCGACGTGGTACAAATCGAAGAAACGTTCGTCAAAGGGACGGTCCTTGAGGATGCCGAATCCAAACAAAAATTCGGCTATATCCGGATCCCCAGTTTTTACCGCGACTTCAAACACAACTACGACGGCGAAGGCCGCAACTCGACCGATGACGTACACCGGGAACTGACAACACTTAACCAGGCCGGCATCAACGGCCTGGTGCTCGATCTGCGGAATAATGGTGGTGGTGCCCTGACCGATGCCGTCGCGATCACCGGTCTCTTCATTGAAAAGGGCCCGGTGGTGCAGGTCAAGAACCGCAACGGCCGAATAAATATCCTCTCGGACCTCGACCCGCAGATCGACTACCGCGGCCCGATCGTGGTATTGATCAACAAATTCAGCGCCTCAGCGTCGGAAATTTTGGCCGCCGCCCTTCAGGATTACGGCCGGGCGGTCATCATCGGTGGCGAGCATTCCTACGGCAAGGGAACGGTGCAGACCATGGCCGACCTCGACAGCAACCTCCCTTTCATCAACCTGGACAGGTATCGCCCGCTGGGAGCCATGAAGATCACCACGCAGAAGTTCTACCGAGTCAGCGGCGGATCGACTCAATACCGGGGGGTCGTTCCGGACATTGTCCTTCCCGACCGCCTGCGCTATATCGAAGCCGGCGAGCAGTACGTCGATTATTCGCTCCCCTGGGACACCATTGATCGGACCAACTACTCCCGCTGGGCCCAGACCGACACAATGGCCCAATTGGCCAGCAATAGCCTGGCACGAGTGCAAAAAAACCAGAAGTTCAAGGATATTACCGAAGAAGCGGAGAGGGCCAAGGATCGTCGGGACCACACGTTGCAAAGCCTCAATATCGAAGTGGTCCGTAAAGAACGTGCAGAAGAAAAAAGCCTGATGACAAAAAACGGGGCTTCACCCCACGGTCCCGATACCATGGCCCTGGATGAAGATGAGATGAAAGAAAAACAGAATCTCAGCGAAAAGGAGCGCCACGAAGAGTGGCTCAAGGAGTTGGCAGAAGATCCTTACCTCGAGGAATCGCTGCGGGTTCTTCAGGACATGACTACCTCGACCGCCGCCGCAACGGCAGGCTCCCCGGCCCTGATGGAACAGGAGGATTCAAAACCTTCTGCATACTCGCGACCCTGACAAAACCCGGAACGCTTTAGACCTTAACGAGCTGAAGTGAAAACCGGGTTTTTGAGAATAATGTTTAGGGATTTGTGAACGAGCAGCGGAGCTATTTGCATTATATTCCCTGCGAAGATCGTGTTTAGCCTTAAAAAGCCCTCCCCACCCTGCTGCCGTTAAGGGAAGAGGCTGCATAGACTAAGATATAACCAGGCGGTTATTCATCGAAATGCATCTGGAATATCGCTGATCCATCCACTGGATAGTTGGATATGGAAAAGTCCGACAGCTTGGCAGGAGGCTGTCGGACTTGACGGTTGGAAAAGAAAATTTGAATGGTCGAGCCCAGACTTTCGAGGCGTTGAGAGACTACAGCGGCGCTTTTAAAAAATCCATCGGAGACTTGAGCCAATCAATCGAATTTGCGGAAAACTACAGCGTCTTCTTGTTTTCCCCGCCAGATGACTGTTCCAGCCGGCTGGCCAGGATTGTCTCCCGAGTCAGCTGCTTGCCTGCCCTATCGGCCAGCAGACAAATCCCGTTAACATCGCAGCCAGAGACGACTTCCAGCATCGCCCTGAGGGCGTCACCATCCAGGGGCAAAACCTGCTCCCGAATCTGCCCTATCAACACATCCAACGGAACCTGCTCGGTCCAAACCGTCATTAACAGCATAGCTGCTCCGTAGAGATCCGATTCGATATCCATGGCATGGGAGTTGTTCTGTTCCCAGACAAAGACCTGGTCCCGAATACGATCCCGCTCCATAACCGAATCAATGTTGCGCATGGCCAGTAGCCGCTGTAGAAGCTGGGGGTTTTCCTGGCGCGAAAAGCCCTTAGCCAGCAACTCGCAAACACCATCGATAAACCAGCGGGTGTGATAAGAGGGGCGGCCGTCGATATCGTGACGCAAGGCGGGAAGTTCGCCGAGGATATCGTGTCCCAATTCATGTGGCAGGGTATCGTAAAGCAGATCCGTCAATTCGGTTGAAGCCCCGGGACCGACCAACGCATCCCCAGTGCGGATCAGCGCTAAACGAACCTCGCTCCAGTTCGCCTCAGCCGAGTACGATGCCTCAAAAGAATACGAAAACGGCAGCTCATCAAACTCGATCAGATAAAGAAGCACGCCTTTCTTCAACGTCCCCCCGGAAGCCGCTTCAACATACTGGTAGCATCGCTTGACCACGTCGGCCACGGTAAAAAGCCCACGCTCTTTGGCATTGCGGATATTGCTTTCGATCACCAACTGGCGTCCCTGTCCAAGATCAAACAGATAATGCTGCATTCCGGCGATCGTCCCGGGATTGATGGTCATCGAAGGATAGGGGGTGCCGTCTGTCCTCAGAGCCGTTACCTCCTGGGCAAATATAACGCTATAGGGGGAAGTGCTGGTCTCGGCAGAAACATTTGTCGCCAGCAATGCAACCAACCAGATCCCCGTAAGTAACCACTTCATTCATCAATCCCTTCTCCGTAGCCAGATATTCTGGACCAGGCTAGCTTGTTTTACAGCCGGTTAGATTCCTTCACCCCACCAGTTCTTCCAAAATCCGTGCCGACCATTTTTGAGATCAGGCCATTGGAATCCAACCACTGTCATTCCACCTACATAGAGCGTAAAAAAAATCACTCATGTGTACCTTATGAGCCAGAAGTGCTTGAGAGTACGGGGGAAAATGACTTTTTTTGACTTGACAACTTTCCAACTACCGCTTTAATCAAGACAGGAGATAAAAAATTGACACTTGCCTTCAGCCCGCTGTTGAACAGAGTCAACTAACGCAATTTTCACAGCAACGTTTTATGGAAATGGAGGTTTCAAATGAAGAAGATTCGCTATCTGCTCTACGGCCCAGTGATTCTTGCCATAACCTTGATGATCAGCGCCTGCGCATCTGGCACCTCAAGCCGGGTGGCTAGCATCGATCCCCAACTCGCCCAGCTACAGACGCAGGAAAGAAATCTGGCCGCCCGTGAAATTGAACTCCAACGGCAAGGCCAACAACTACAAGAACAAATGCGCGCGGCAAATGCCGCCGAAGCCGCAGCCTATGCCGCCCAGGCCAAAACCCAAGAATCCGTGGCTCTGCAGCCTCAAGCACCCGCTGCAGGCGACAGCCTCTTCCCGCCCAATGCCGAACCAGGACACTGCTATGCCCGCTTGCTGATTCCGGCCCAATACCAGACCGTGACCGAAAAAGTACTCAAACACGACGCCGGGGAGCGGGTCGAGATTATCCCGGCCCGTTACGAAACGGTGACGGAACAGGTCCTGGTCGAAGAGGCTTCAACGCGACTGGAAACCATCCCGGCCAAATACGGCTTTGTGGAAGAGAAGGTACTGGTCAAGCCGGCCACCCAAAAAATAGTGGAAGTTCCCGCCCGCTATGAAACCGTCAGCGAACGGATCCTGGTCAAACCGGCCCATACCGTCTGGAAAAAGGGGAGCGGCCCGATCCAGCGGATCGACGAATCGACCGGTGAAATCATGTGCCTGGTGCAGGTCCCCGACGAATTTCGCACCGTATCCAAGCAAGTTCTGAAATCACCGGCCACAACTCGGTCGACCGAAGAGCCCGCAGTGTACCAGACCGTCAAGAAACGGGTGATGCTCGAACCACCTCATACTGTAAGTGTCGAAATCCCCGCCAAATACAAAACGGTATCGGTTACTAAACTGATCTCCCCGGCCCAGGAAAAGCGCATCCCGATTCCGGCCGAATACCAGACCGTCAGCAAACGGATGAAAATCACCGAGGAGCATATGGCGTGGGGAGAAATTCTTTGCGATACCAATATGACCCGCGGCAAGATTTCGCAGATTCAGCAAGCGCTGCAGAAAGCCGGCTACAACCCAGGCCCAATTGACGGCGTCATCGGTTCACAAACCATGGCAGCGGTCAATTCCTTCCAGAAGGCCAAGAATTTGACCGTCAGCAAATACCTGACCATGAACACCATCAAAGCGTTGAACGTCTCTCCTTAAGTCAGGGAATTATCCTTCCGGAGGGCCCCGATCAGGGGCCCTCCCTTCTGCCTGTTACACCTTAAGACACACAGACAAATCATCATTGTATTCCCTTTACTGGTTCGGTACTATGAGCTGCGACCGCTGCTAAGGGTCGACGTTCTGCCTTAAAGGATTACATCATGATAAAGTCTGCTGAATTCAACCTGTCGAACGCCATCGGCAACACACCTCTGGTCGAATTGACCCGGCTGGGAGCCGGCTTACCGGTCAGAATTTTTGCCAAGCTTGAAGGAAACAATCCCGGGGGGTCCGTCAAGGACCGGCCAGCGTGGTACATGTTGAAAAAAGCCGAAGAAGCCGGCCTGCTTACCTCGGGCAAGATTATTCTCGAGCCGACCTCGGGCAACACCGGAATCGCATTGGCCATGATCGGCGCCGCCAAAGGCTACCGTGTCAAGCTGGTGATGCCCGCCTGCGTCAGTATCGAGCGACGTCGCGTGCTCGAAGCTTACGGTGCTGAAGTTGTCCTCTCGGAAGCCTGCGCTGCAACCGACGGCGCCATCCGCCTGGCTCACCAAATTCTGGCGGACGAACCGGACTCCTACTACATGCCCAACCAGTACGCCAATCCCAATAATCCCCTCTCCCACTATGAGACCACCGGCCCCGAGATCTTCGAGCAGACCGCCGGGCAGGTCGACGTCTTTGTCGCGGGGATGGGCACCTCGGGCACCCTGATGGGAACCGGCCGTTACCTGCATGAAAAAAAACCGGGCATCCAGATCGTCGGTATTGAGCCGAGGCTCGGACACAAGGTGCAGGGGCTGAAAAACATGCAGGAAGCGATCGTCCCCGATATCTACCATGAAGACCAGCTTGACCGAAAAATCACCGTGCAAGACGAAATTGCCTTCGAAACGGCACGCCGGATGGCCCTCGAAGAAGGAATTTTTGCCGGCATGTCAAGTGGCGCCGCAGTAGCCGGAGCCTTGCAAGTCGCCCGGGAAATGTCATCCGGGGTTATCGTCACCCTGATTCCCGACCGAGGCGACCGCTACCTCAGCACAACCCTGTTTCGCTCGGTCTGTGCCAACTGTCCTCCCTGAACTTTGAACTTTGAACTTTGAACCTCGAACCTCAAAGCCACCGGACCCACACCCATGACACTGCCGGAATTGCTTA
>JBFHFM010000189.1:0-6825 GCA_041583595.1 Trichloromonas sp.
CCCCGACGCAAATATTTACTTTCAGTGGCACGCCGCGCTCGATGGCTTCGGCGTGATGAACCCCGATGCCCCGGTGGATCTGGTAATGCAGACCGATCTCCCGGTTCGGCTCATACTCCCCGCCGGAAAGCTGGACCCGGTACATCCCCAAGTTCGAGGTGCGGATGCCGGGCTTGGCCGGGCTCTCCGAATAGACCTGCGGCAGCGTGATAAAGGCGCCGCCGTCATCGGGCCAGGACTTAAGCTGGGGGAGCTGGTCAATGCGGGTGGTATGAGCCAGAATCGGCCCGGTTTTTACCTTACGCGGCAGCAGGTGCAGCGCCCCGGCCGGGGCCCTCAACGCCGCCAGCGGGTTTTTCAGGGCGTGGGCCGGGTTGACCTTGAGGGCGACCAGGGCTTCGATGGTTTTCAGGGTATCGCGAAAAATGTAGCGGGTCCGCTCCAAGGTCCCGAACAGGTTGCCCAGCATGGGAAATTGGCACCCCTTGACGTTGGTAAAAAGGAGCGCCGGGCCACCGGCCTGGTAAACCCGCCGCTGGATGGACCCGGCTTCGAGATCAGCGTCAATTTCAGCAGTGATCCGAATCAACTGTCCGGTCGACTCCAGTTCGGCAACACAAGAAGAGAGATTTTTATAGCCCATAAACAATCCACCTAGATAATAATGTCGGCGCGCCAGCACATCTCCATAGAACAAACAGCTAAGGCGCCGAAAGTATTACACGGCACCAATAGCGGTGCAATGAAAAACACTAATCCCGGCGGCGTTCTCTGCGACGGTCACTACGAATCTCCTCGAGATACTTGACCTTGACCGGCACCTGCAACTTGTCAATCAGCAACAGGATTCTGGATTCTTTAAAATCAGGGGGGCCGAATCGACTACTGACGCCATTGGAAAAACCAAAACCTTCCTTGGGAAGACCGAATGCGCTGGTGTCCATACGATTGTCGCTGTTTTCGTCGTGCAGCACACTGATGGCATAAAAGCCCAAAGGCACGTCACTGAAACTTATTTCGGCCCGGCCATCGCGAATCCCGGTTTGCACATTGAGCTGAGCCTTGCTGAAATCGTCGGGAAATCCCTCAGAGGATGAAAACAGCAGAGCCCACGCCACCCCTTGGTCGTTGCGGAACCCGTCCATCTCCACCAGAATGGTCCCGGTCCCCTCGAGTTGCAGAGCGGCGGGTTCCCGAACCGGGAGACAGGCCGTCAGCAGCATCGTCAGCGACACAAATCCCGTTCGCAGCAGAACAGAAAAAAATGGTCTTTTCCAGCAAAAGACAACCAATTTTATCGCATTTGCAACTTGTATAGCCACAGACCCTCTGCTAATCTTTACGCACCGGATAAAGAACATCCTGGGACCCCGGTGTGGACCCAGACAGAACTTTGCTATGAAGGATCTCCGCATGAAACAACTGGCTCTGCTCCTCCTGCTGGCCCTAATGATCACCGGCTGCGTCGACCGCATCCCCCCTCTTTCACCTCGCCGGACCAACACCGAGGCCCATCGCCAAGCCAGCAGCAACCAAAACTGCCTCAGCTGCCACGACGTTTCAGGACTACGCCATCACCAGCCAGATGACAACTGTATCCTCTGCCACAAACTCACCTACGGAGGAATTCGATGAAAAACCTGCGCTACCTGCTGTCCCTGCTGATACTTATCGTACTGTCCGGCTGCGGCCTGATTTACGGACAGGCCATGCGCTCTTCTGAAGGGGTTAGCAAGATCGAGGTTATTTCCGGGTCACTGAGCGCCCTGCAACCCGGCAGCCGCATTCTGGTAGTCGGCCCTTTTGCCAAAACTCGCGAAGCCTTCTATATCTGCCGAGGCGAAGAAGCCGCCGCCTTCGCCCAGTATTTCAATGAAAAAGGGTTATTTCACAGTGATCTCTCGGTCATGCCCGGCTTCGATGATCCGAGCAAAGCCGTAGCCACTATCAAAGGGATGTCTCCGGCTCAACTGCCGGCCAGCTTCGGCCTCACCACGGCCCCCGAACTCCTTCTGTTCGGCACCATTCAAAGCCGGGAAATGACCGTATCTCCTGGACGTGGCGTCGTCATGTCGGTCAGCTACCGGCTGGAATTCTACAATCCCCAGAGCCGTCAGTCCACCGTCATCGAAGTGGCCGACCGGGATATCTTCTCCGACTGCATTCCCCATATCGTCGACGCCCTGATGGAAAAAATCGCCCGCCGCTGACCGTGCGTCCGGTGCAGCGGAGCAAGTGCACAAAACACATGCCTTACAAGATTTTGACAAAGCGCCTCGAACTGCGGAGGCGCTTTCCTCTTTCCAAACGGGCTGCTTTTCCCGCCTGATCATCAAATAATTAAACCGTCCTTATGTCAAAACCGCTATTCCCCCGAGACCTCTCCGTCAAAAGCCGTACCCCCCTGCAACAACTCAGCCCTGGAATTTCTGGTCAAAAAGCGACGAAAGACCGGCAACATGCGCCAGCCTTCACCATTTATAAGGAAAAACAACCCATCATTGAATCTTTTGAATTTTTGGCCCAGTTCTAGCACTAAGATAACTTGAAAAGAGAAGGCACACCATTTCCCATTGCTGGATGAAGCCCGGGCAGTCAATCGTTCGGGAGCTGCCACATCAGGAGGCCTGGTAGTCGCGGGGAGGGGGCCAGCGATTACGTACCGTCCAGATAGTGGGTCATGGTGTGCCGGCTTTTCAATCCCGCCTATTATTCCTGCGCCAAGCGTCCCTTGAAGCAACCTATTTACCAGATGCCTGCCGACTCACATTATCCAACGCCGCCATCCGCAGACCATCGCTGATCGTCGGGTAGACGTGCACCGTCTCGGCCAGGTCGTAAACCGAAAGCCCACAGCGCACCGCCAATACCGCTTCGTGAATCACATCCGCCGCCCTCGGAGCCAGAATTTGGCATCCGAGAATTCTACCGGACCCCTTTTCAGCCGTCAGCAATATCGCCCCCTGCCGCCCGCCCATGATGTGCGATTTGGCGACCTGTCCCAGGTCAAGAAAACTTTCGACCACTTCACGTCCGCCGGCCCGGGACTGACCGGCCGATTCCCCGACGCTGGCAATTTCCGGATCGATGAAAACCGCCATCGGGGTCACCCGGTGATCAATACGCCGATGCGCACCGGAATCGAGCATATTTTCAACGGCCACCTCCCCTTCGCGAATCCCGGCCGGGGCGATCAGCGGCGGGCCGGTCACGTCACCGGCAGCCCAGATGCCAGTCTGCGAGGTGCGCATCTCTTCATCGGTCAGGATAAAACCACCCCGGTCGAGCTGCACCCCGGCGGCCTCAAGTCCTAATCCTTCAGTGGCCGGAGCCGTCCCCACCGCCAGCATCAATCGGTCTGCGCGAAAGGTCTGTAATTGACCGGCAACCAAAACCTCGAGGCAGGTCTGATCCCCTTCGGTAAAGACTCGCTGCGCCTGAGCGCCAAAAACAAAGGTCATCCCCTCGTCCTCCAATAACCGCTGCAGGATAGAGGTCAACCGGGGATCGAATTCCTTAAGCAGCGAGGGGCTGTGCTCGAGCACGGTGACCCGGGTGCCGAAGCGACGGAACATCTGTCCCATTTCGAGAGCGATCACACCGCCGCCGATGATCAGCAGGGATTCAGGAAAACAGGGAAGATTAAGGGCTGAGTAGCTGGTCAAAAAACCGGCTTCGGCCAGGCCGGGAATCTGCAGCACCCGTGGGACGCCGCCGGCGGCAATCAGGATACGCTCGCTGACCAGCACCTCGGCACCGACCTGCAATTCGCGGGGTGAAAGAAAGCGACCGTGACCGCGCAATACTTCGATGCGGGGGTTTTGATCGAGAATAGACTGGTAATGTTGCTGACGCAGGGTATCGACCGTCTGCTGCTTGGCGGCCATCACCTGGGCGCAATCAGGAAATGCCGCCTCAAGCTTGAGGCCGAAAGGCGCGGCCCGCCTCGCCGAGAAATGCAGCTCAGCCAAATGGATCAGGGTTTTGCTCGGAACGCACCCCCAGTTGACGCAGGTCCCCCCCAGCCGCCCCTGCTCCACCATCAACACCCGGGCCCCCTGCTCCACCCCCTTGACAGCCGCGGCGAAGGCGGTGGTCCCCGAACCCAGAATAACCAGATCGTGACGACGACTCATAAACTCAGGCGTCCTGTTTCCAGGAGCTGAGAATATTATCCCGAAGCCAGGGATACTCTCCCTTCAGCACGGCGCGAGCCAAATGATAGGTTTTGCCATCATCGTTGCAGTAAACCTCCTGGTGCTGGCGATTCACCCGCCGCCGGGCCTGACTGCAGAAAAGATCGGCCAACTGTTCGGCTCCGGCCGGCGCCTGCGGCGATACCGCATGGGACAGGACCGCCGTCATGGCGAACAACTCGGCACCGGTATCGACCAGACGGCCGAGGACCTGCTGCTTTTTCTGCAAGCCCTGCTGATAACGGGCGATCATGTGGAAAAGGTCCCGCGCCAGACGGCGGGCCGCACGTTCAACGAATCGCAGATGCCGCTTAAGCGAAGCCGGCAATTCCGTACCGGTATCATTGCTGCGTGGAAACCACAAGGGCGGATACCAGGTCGCGTAAAATTTGGCGGCCCCAAAATAATTGACCTTGTTCGAAGTGGCCGAGGCGCCGGCCATTTTGAGATGCGGATCGAGGGCTTCACGAGCAATGAACAGCCGCATGATTTCGCTGGTCCCCTCGATGATCATGTTGATTCGCGCATCCCGCAGCAAGCGCTCCATCGGCATCGGCTTCTCGCCCCGACCACCCAAGGAGGCGGCGGTTTCGTAGCCGCGACCGCCGCGCACCTGCAGTGCCTCATCGACGCCGCGCCAGAGGGCCTCGCTGCAGAAAAGCTTGGCCAGGGCCGCTTCGAGACGGATATCGGTTTGCGCCTGATCCCCCATCGCCGAGGTCAGCCAGGTCAGACAGTCGACCGCATAGATTTCGGCGGAAAGAGTGGCGATCTTGGCCGCCACCGCCTCGTGATTCCCCACCGGCGCCCCCCACTGTTCCCGCTCGTTGGCCCAGTCCACCGCCATCGCCAGAGCCTGTTTCATCGCTCCGCCACAGGCGGCCGGCAGAGTCAGCCGCCCCGTATTGAGGGTGCGTAGCGCCAAAGAAAGACCACGACCGACCCCTTGAACAATGTTCTCCTTCGGCACCCGCACATTATCGAAATTCAGCAGCCCGTTCTGCAGCCCCTTCAGCCCCATGAACTCGCAGCGATGGGCGGTGGTCAGTCCCTTGCTCTTTCCTTCAACGACGAAAGCGGTAATTTCCGGCCGCTTCTCCGCCGGGTCGTTGGTGCGCGCCATAACGATCAGCAGGTCGGCCTCCGGACCATTACTGATCCAGAGCTTCTGACCATTGATCAGATAAGCCTCGCCGTCCGAGGTGAGGGTCGCCGTGGTGGTCATTTTCGACGGATCGGAACCGGCACCCGGCTCAGTCAGGGCAAACGCACTCAGCTCCCCTTTAGCCAAACGCGGCAGATATTTGGCCTTCTGCTCGTCCGTGCCGAACATCTTCAACGGCTGCGGCACCCCAATACTCTGATGAGCCGACAGCAGCACCGCAGTGGAAGCGCAATGACTTGCCACCAGCTGCACAATCCGGTTGTAGTTCACCTGAGACATGCCGAGGCCGCCGTATTCCTGAGGCAGCTTGATGCCGAAGAGCCCCATTTTGGCCAGGCCGTTGATCACTTTTTTGGGAATCTGCCCCTTGGCGTCGATCTGATCGGCGTCAACCTGCTGCGCAAGAAACCCCTTCAGCTCAGCCAGCACCCTGTCGCCGGCCTCCTTATCTTCAGCGGACTGCTGAGGGAAGGGAAATATCAGCTCGGTGCGCAACCGCCCCATGAACAGTTCACCGACAAAGCTCGGCTTTTGCCATTCCGTTTCGCGCGCCGCCTCGGCCACTTCGATAGAACGCTGCTGATCGCTCATGACTTTCCTCCCGACAGAGAATAGAATTTTCTGCTTATGCCTATTGCACCAGTAAAGATTAAAAGACAAAGCATGCAAACAGGGATGAAGGAGATTAATTGAAAATCCAAGGAACTTGTTTTTGAACTATCCCTTCCATCCCCTGTATCTCTGTTATTTTTTGAATTTTTGAGCCAACGGATCACAGCTCGAGCTTGACCCATAACCAGGTTGAATTTGCTTATTAAAAGAATAACAGGGATTTACCAGGATGCATCCTGCCACTGCCGCCAAAGCAAATAAAAAAAAGGGCGGCCATAAGCCGCCCGTAAATCATTCTTTCAGCAATTGCTCCATGATCGCCAAGGCCGCCCGACGACCGTCGGAAGCCGCGGTGACCGCCAGGTGAGCTCCGCGGTGACAATCGCCACCGGCAAAGACCTTGGGATGGGAGGTCCGGCCACTCGTCTGATCGATAACCACACGTCGATGGCGGGTGTCGATACCGGCGTCCGACAAAAAGGGGTAGTCCGCCACATCAAACCCGAGGGCCAGAATCAGCACGTCGGCCAGCACACAGTGCTCGGAGCAGGGAACTTCTTTGACCGCACGACGGCCGTCCTCGTCCGGTTCGGCCAGGCAAGTCTCGAGCACCTCGACCCCGGTCAGACGCCCCTCGTCATCGAGGATGATCTGCTGGGGAGCGCGGTGGAAATAGAACTCCACCCCTTCTTCGATGGCATTGTGATACTCCTTGACGCTCCCCGGCATGTTGGCTTCGTCACGACGGTAAACACAGGTGACGGTTTCAGCCCCCTCGCGAACCGCGGTACGCACACAGTCCATGGCTGTATCCCCGCCGCCCACCACCACCACGCGCTTGCCTCGCACATC
>JBFHFM010000190.1:0-6808 GCA_041583595.1 Trichloromonas sp.
AACCCGAAGGTCGACTCGGTGACGAGTGCCACCATGACATCGGCGATCATCTTCGACAGCCTCGACCAGGGGCGACTGCTGCTCGAAGAACTGACCACCGAGGGTTTGCTTAAATGAGCATAAATCATCCGCCCCCAAATTCCCCCTCTTCTTAAAGGGGACTTGTATAATATCGCCGCCGTGACACAGTAGATCTGCCACCGCCCGACGATGTGCGGCTGCCACACCTCAAGGCTCCCCCCGGCAATGCCGGGGGGACTTTCGTACTACGCCAAGCGCACAGGTCGCTATCCCGCCTTTGCCAGCAGATAACGCCCAACCCAGTTTTTAGAAAACTGGAAAGCGGTCCGGCCACAGCGTTTGCTCTTATCATGGGACCATTTGATGGCGTCCAGTTCCAGCTCTTTGCTCCAGGGAATCTCCACCTTGCGCTGCCGCGCCTGGCGCTCGACGCACAAGCGCACGGCATCGATATAACGATCCTGACTGAACACATGAAAAGCAACCCAGAGGCCGAAACGATCCGACAAGGAAACTTTCTCTTCCATCGCTTCGCTGAGCTGCAACTCGCCCTTGACGTACTTGCCGCCGAGGTGGTCACTTTCATATTCGGGAAGCAGATGACGACGGTTGGAGGTCACGTAGATCAGCACGTTTTCCGGAGCCGAGTAGACCGAGCCATCAAGGGCACTCTTGAGCATCTTGTAGCTGAGTTCACCGACTTCGAAGGTCAGGTCGTCACAGAGCAAAATAAAGCGATAAGGCTCATTTTCGACGGCAGAAAAGATTTCTGAGAGGTAGACCAGGTCTTCCTTTTCAACCTGGATGACGCGTAGCCCTTCGCCGGCAAACTTGTTAAGCAGGGCCTTGACCAGCGACGACTTGCCAGTCCCTCGTGAGCCCCAGAGCAGAGCGTTGTTCGCTGGCAGACCAGCCAGGAACTGGCGCGTATTGCTGACCATCACCGCTTTTTGCTCTTCGACACCCAGCAGTTCTTCAAGGGTCGTGGTATCCGTCACCTTGACCGGCTCAAGAAAACCGGAAAACGAGTGACGACGCCAGTTGGCGGCATGGCAACTGCGCCAGTCAACCGACTTGACCGCCCTGGGAAGAAGCATTTCAACGGAGCTGAGCACGCGCTCGAGCTGGGCCACGACTTCGGGTTTCAAATTCATACGAGCTCTCTTGAGATGGGTGAAAATGAGTAAGATCAAAATCTCCCCTTTACGAAGGGGGATTGACGTGCGATTACTTGTCCTTCGTCCCCCTTTCCTTATAAAAGAGGTCGCTTCATGAGGGTAATCTGTATACGAAACTTGGCGTCAGCTGTCAAACTTAAAACGCTTTTTGGCTGAGAAAGAACCAATAAAGGCGCACTGCCGAATGGCCATGCGCCTTTATTGTCAATTTTACACTGAATCTAAAATAGCAGTTCAGGTTTTCATGCGTTCCAGTCTTTCTCTCTGGGCCGCCAGACACCGGGAAATCTCCTCCGGTTTGCCGGCAGAAATGGCTTGTTCCAATTCATTCAAGCCGCCTTTCAATTCAGTCACCCGGCCACGCAAGGTCATGACCGTTTCGTCGACTTTGCCGGCGAAATCCTGCAGGATATCATTGTCCCGCAGTTTGACAGAAATCGACAAATCTCCATGATCGACCGATTTAAGCCATGTTTCAATCCGGTACAACGGACCGGCAATTTTCTGAGGCAAAAAAAGCGCCAGCACCCCACCACTGATCAGACTGACCGCCGACCCGGCCGCGACCACCGGAAGCAGCAGATCGCTGACCCGGCGGAGCTTGACATGAGCATCGAAGAATGACCCGACGACTTCCTGGCGCGCATAAAAATAGAGGATGGCCGCGGCCACCACGGCGCTCAGTCCTATGGCAATCAGCACCTGCACCAGCAACCAGCGCTGAAATTCATTTTTAACTGCAAGATTGAGCTTCTTCCGATCCTTGAATGTCTTGGTCTCTTCCATTCGAGCCTCTTTACGTTATGGTTCAAAGCAGTCGGTGAGTTCGCCCTGCGACTTAATAATCGGTGTGACACCCCAGACAAAGTTCTTTCTTACCCGACTTAATCAAGCGGTACTCGTAATCGCCGCCATGAGTTGCATGACAGGTCATACAACTCATGCGGCCATCGGGCAAGAGGGGATACTCAGTCGGAACCACCATCCCCGCTTTAGGTAACACGTTAACCGGATGAGAATACGACTCCTTCAGATACGCGTGGCAACTATCGCAGGCCCTGATACTCGTTTCCAGTTCACTTTTCAGCACCGCATGAGAGGTGTTGGCCGCCGACATTTGCGGAATCTCCTGTGCCACCGTGGCCTTCTCTTCAACGGGAATGCCGATAGCGATGGAGACCGGTCGATCGGCCTCAAAAATCACCAGGTAATTACCTTCTTGCTTAAAAAGCTCGTAACTGAACTCAACATCAGCGCTAACTCCACCGCTCTCCTCATGCCGCGATTCCGGCAGCATAAAGGAGCTATTGGTAGAAAAGGTCAATACCTTGGATGCGGAACTGTTCCCAAAGAGATCGCTAGAGGTTACCTGAAAACGGTAGGTTGCGTCGGCATCCAGTCCGGTCAATATCACCTTATGCTCCAGGCTCAGCTTGCGTTCCACTTTTTTCGACCCCATGGCTTCGATACCATAGGCGACCTGTGAATCAGCAAATTCGTTGGTGCTCCAGGCAATGGTGGCCGTTGTAGAAATTCCCCGACGAACATCGCGCACCTCAATCTCGGAAATGAACGGCGGTTGGTGGTCATCGGCCATAACCGGCAGTTGTTCCAGTGGCGGCAGTTCAAGCTTACGCAGCGGTGGGCGGCTTTCGGCATCCCAGGCCCTTAAAATCAAAGTACCATCTACCCGCCCGGCGGGGAGCAGAACCCAATGCAGACGGGATGTCCCGTAGGACTCCTTGAACCAGCGGATTTTCTGCGGCAGCGATTCATCGAGTTCCGTCAGCTCGTTACTAGTCGATGGCTCGACCGCTTGCCCAGCGACATGGCAGGGCGAGCATTGTTTCTTCATAAACGGCATATGAACATAGCGCTTGCGCATTCCTCGGTCGACCACCTCGCGATGACATTCGGCACATTCGCCATCCGTCGATGCTTGAGCCGGCAAAATGGCGACTCCTCCCAGTATAATCGCAAGACTCAGTTGCACTATCCAGCGCGTCCATTTTTTCCAATTCATGGTCGTAGTTCCCTGCTTCCTCAAACGACTCAGAAAGAGCCTGCGGCACTGGTTAGCCAACTCAAGTTGATCCAGCCTAATGCTTAAAAAGTCGAAGGTCAAGGCATCTTCTGCACCGACGCTAACTTAGCCCGCCATAAAAAAGTGGCCGGACCCCGGAGGGCCCGGCCAGATGCAACCAGTTCAGCAAGACTAACGGACGATTAGTCCTTGGTGGTATGGCAGACGAAGCAGCCGACGTTGCCTGCACCACCGGCGGCGATCATCTTATGACCGTCTTCGTTGTAACTCCAGCGCAGCAGATCGTCAAATGGCGAGCCATGTGCGCGGTGGCAGGAAACGCAGGTCACGATGGCATCACCATCGGCAACCAGGACGGCTGACTTAGGCGCACCGTTATCGTCACTGGCAACCGGGGCCACGACGCTGTACGACTTGTCAGTGTTGTAGCTGGCATATTCGCTGGTATCGGCCAGGTCGTTCATGTCGAGGTCGGTCGGATGACGCAGCCAGGGAGCGCCCCAGGTTTCTCCGTCGGCTCCCATCCCGTCCTCGGTACCACTATGGAAGTTGCCGTGGCACTCAGCACAGAGGTAGCTGATAGTCGCGGTGTTCGCTGCGGTATCGGCGCTACGGGCTTCGCCGTGGTACTGGTTATGCTCACTCACGGTCGGTTGGTATTCCCAGTCTTCATCTTCGTAACCCAGGATTCCCTTGAGGAAACGGTAGCTGGTCGCAACGGTCAGGCCGTCCGTGGTCCCATCACCGGCACCACCGTGATGGCCTCCACGCACTGCGGCAAAATCGTCTTCTGCGGTATGATCGCCGTGGCAACCGTTGGTGCCAGCGCAGGTCAACTGATTATCAGTGGTCCAGGTAGCAGCGCCGCCGTTAATCTGGCCATTTGCCGAGAAAGTAGCGTTCCAGCCCGGAGGGGTGGCGCCAAAAGCGGCGCTGTCAACATTTGCAACACCTTTGACGTTATGCCCCTTGGCGTCTGTGGCGCCAAGATTGGTATCGACCCAGTAAAAGGACCCACCGGCCAGAGTATCGCCGGAGACCCCATAATCCCCGTAAGTCATGGCATTGACGCGAGGGGTCTTGCCAGGGGCGGTCGTCGTATTGGTCCAGTCACCATTGGCAATATCCTGGTCTCCGTGGCAACCGTAGCAGCTACCGGCACGGACCAGAGCCGGAGCAGCGCCAGTGTCGCTACCGTCAATCATCATCGAAGCGTTATTTTGGCTGTTATGCATGGTATGGCAGTTTACACAAGCCCCCGAAGCCTTAGCTAGAGCGTTGCCGGCACTGAACAGAACCAGTGCTGAAACGGCCAGCGAGACAATCAGTTTAACTCTTCCTCCATTCATCAGTTTTCTCCCTTTTTGTTGGTCATTTTTTAATCGATTAGAAATAGACAACCTAGTCATCCTTGGCAGTATGGCAGACAAAGCACCCGCACTCGTCATTGGCTGTACCTGCATCACAAGTTTCATAATCCCAGCGCAGCATGTCCGAATAGGGTGATCCGTGGGGACGATGGCAGGAAATGCAGGTCACGATATCTTTTCCTGGCTCAACCAACTCCGAGTTTTGCATTCCATCAGCCAAACTCGAAACCGGCTTGGCCGCCGGAGCCAATGGGTCGTATTTGGTGTAGGCGGCATATTCGGTGTCGCCGGCAGGGATCAGCACATCAGAGGGATGACGGATCCAGGCCCCGGAAAGGTCAGACTGTACGCTATTCATTTTGTGATGGAAGTTACCATGGCAACCAGCGCACATCTGACCGATGGTCGCGTACTTGAGCGTAATAGCCGCGGCATAAAGATCGACCGTTCCGCCATAGACGTTATGCTTGGTCGAGGAAACGCTCTGTTCCCAATCCGGATCTTCGATGCCGGAAACCCCGTTAAATTTCTGACTGGAAATTTCGTCCGGGTAGCCCCCATTGGTCGCAAAATAAGTCATCATGACATCGCCGAGAAAGCGATACGACCCCTGATTCACCGTGACCACCGCCGCCGAATCGTCGGCGTGATGGGCTGCCAGATGGCACCCCTGGCAACCACTTTTGGCGGTGGAGAGAGTATCATGGCAAGGAGAACAGCTTGTCGACCCCCCTGGCGCCTCAGGCAAATTGCCATCAACCTCAGCGATACCAAAAACGTTGTGACCTTTGGTATCATCGGTTTTTACCCAATGAAAATTACCACCGGCCAGCATTGAGGTCGACGTCCCCTGAGTCAAATTAGGCGCATTTGTGGTGTACACAATAGGGATCCGAGTGCCATCGCCCAGGTCGACAATGGTTTCCGAATCGCTTGAATGGCAACCAACACAATCGGTATTGATCAAGGCGGGTAACGGAGCGCTGCCAGAGGAAGACACAACAACAGTTGCGCCGTCTTGGCTGTTATGCATGGTGTGACAGTTGACACAAGGACCGCCAACCCGTGCCCAGGTAGTGGTGCTCGTGAGGAGAAGCAGCAGGGCAATAAGCCCCACAAACCTCAGGTGGTCGGGGCCGACTGGACCCCGAAGGAACATGTTCATCTTCATTTTACCTCCTGTTCCATATTCATTTACCTGCCAGAATTTCTCCTGCAGGCATTTTCGGACTGAAATCCATGGCAGGCAGTCCGAAAGTTCGGTCGGGCCTTCACTGAAACCCCCACCTGAAACGCGGCCCAAGGCCGACCCTCACTTATATTTCGAAACCGACACCTCCTTTCCCGGCAAGACAAACCGACAGTGGAACTCTTTTATTGAACCCTGGCCCGATGACAGACCGAAATGGCACAAACCAAACCTGCACTGTCGACGCTTAAACCCTGAAAAACCCTATAAAAAAGTCAGTACGCACCGCTCAACCGACCACAAGAATCACGGCATTAATTACGGCACCGATAACAACAAACTGGCCAGGGAACATTCATTCCCCATAAAAACCCAAAAAAAATCACGTTGAAACTAAATAAAAAAAGCCTGGTTCCTTAGGTTCCTCAACTAATCAACTGCTTATTACTAATTACCTGGCATTTTCAACTTTCACAAAAAATTTGTCAACAGTAATGTAATTAATCAAATATTCCATGCGATAATTTTAATCCAGGACCCCGATAGAAAAGGGCGCCCCCCCCAAAGGAACAACGGCCCGGACTCGCTCTCCCACCAGGTCCATAACAGTCAGACTCGCTGCATCACGATTGGCAATATACAAAATACGACGCCGCTCGGAGGCGGCCAGGGCATAGGGTCCCGAGCCAACCAAAATGCTACGTGCCGTTGAACTCTGCCCGGCATTAAAGACCGAGAGTGAGCTATCCAGAAAATTGCTGACAAAGATCTTACTGTCGACAGCCGTCATAAAGACCGGCTCAGCGCCCACAACAATGCGTGCCATTTGCCTTCCTGTACGGTAGTCGAAAGCCGTGACTGAATGGTTGCCCCGCTCACCGACATAGAGTCGATTCTGCCAGTAAAGCAAACTCTCCGCTTCGAGACCGACAGGGATCTCCCTTTGCAACTCAAGGGTATCGGCGCTGAGAATGAAAACGCGTTGGGCGGTAGGGGAACTGACAGC
>JBFHFM010000191.1:0-6783 GCA_041583595.1 Trichloromonas sp.
CGGGCCAGCACGTCGGGGCGGTCGGGGAAATAGGTGATTTTACGGAAACCTTCGGGCTCGCACTGGGTACAGAAGTTGCCGCTCGATTTATACAAGCCTTCGAGGGAGGTGTTGTCCTGCGGCCGAATTTCTGTTTCAATCCGCAGCGAAAAAGCGTCCGGCACGTCGGTAATGGTCAGCGTTTCACCGCTGATGAGATAATCGCCGTGCCCCAGTTCGCGGTCGTCAAGACTCAGGCCCCTGAGCACGAGGTCGCGGCCAAAGAGCTGAAGCGTCCGTTCGGATGTAACGGCAGCCGGATTGGCCCTGACGGTCAATCGGGCCGTAACAATGGTGATTTCTTCACCCAGATCAAAATGGAGATCAACGGATTCAATCAGGCAGGTCGGCGGGGCATAGTCTTTCAGAAGCACCGCCCGGTGGTCAGAAACTGGCATCGGCTTTATTCTCTCTCGCTAAATCCGGCAGAGCCGGCAGTAAACATAGGCATCAACACCCTGCCGTCAAATAGACAGGAGCTATTTCAAATCAGAAAAACTAACCCGGTTACGACCATTTTTTTTCGATTGATACAGGGCCCGGTCGGCGGCATCGATCAACTGCGATTTTTCGGTGGCGGCCATTCCCGGTTGGTAGGTCGCCAGACCGATGCTGACGGTAATTTTCACCTGGATGCCGTCAATGTCCGTCGTCATCTGTTCAACCTTGCGCCGCAATCGCTCGGCAAACACCTTGCAACCACCGGCGTTGGTCTCCGGAAGAATCACCGCGAATTCTTCTCCACCGTAACGGGCAACGACGTCCGAAGTGCGCATGCTGTCTTGAACCAGAGTGGCCAGCTTGCGCAGAATCACATCGCCGCCGGGATGCCCGTAGGTGTCATTGACCACCTTGAAGTGATCAATATCGAACATCATCAGTGACAGCACACTGCCGTAGCGAACCGAACGGCTCATCTCCCGGGCCATCAGTTCCTGGAAATAGCGGTGATTGAAAAGTCCGGTCAATCCGTCCTGAAAAGCCATCTCGCGCAATTTAGAGTTGGCTTCCATCAACTCGCCGGCGAGTTTTTCTGCCTTTTCCTTGGCCTGCTTGAATTCCATGACCACCTGCTCGTAAGACAGGTTAAGTCGCCGCAGTTCCTCGTTGGCTTCTTGCAGCAGTTGCGAAAAGGGTTTCATGTCGCCGGGGTCGATCTCAAAACTGGAGAGGATATCGATGCACTTTTCCGCCACCGAGTCAACCAAGGCGTCGACCCGGTCCTCCTCGACTTTGAACCGCTCGACCAATTCCAGCTTCAGCGCCTGCACCCTCTCAGCACTACGGGATCCGTGGTAAACCGACGCGAGCAGGGCCGACCAGCGCAGCAGATCAGCCTGCATGCGTTGATCTTCGGAACAGTCGCCGCCATGATGATAGAGGATAGGGCCATAGATATTTTCCGGCAGCCCCCACTCTTGCAGCAGCTCGGCGCCGATCTCCTGGTGATCAAAACCGAAGATCCTTTTCTCCACGTCAATAATTTCGCCGCCACTCGCCTTTTTTTCGTCGAGCACCCGCAGATAGTCATTAGGTCGACACAGGAACATGATCAGAATGCCGATATCCTGCAGCAGGGCACAGACAAAGATATCGTCATTTTTATAGCGCAGCAACTTGGCCAGCAACTCCGCCCCGACGGCACAGGTCACCGATTTTTTCCAGAAATATTCAAAACTGAATCCATCGCCCTCTCCGCCATGCATTTCCTTGGCAATCACGAAAGACAAAGCGATATTCTTGAGCACATCGACACCGAGAACCGACAGGGCTTTTTCGATGGTATTGACCTTATTGGGCAGAGCGTAAACGGATGAGTTGGCGACCTTGAGCATTTTGGCTGTCAACACCGGGTCGGCAGAGATAATCCCTGCCAGTTCGGCAAAAGACGAGTTATCCTGCTTGACCACCTCCAGAATCCTCACCGCGATGGCCGGAGGAGACGGCAGCTTGACGTTGTTTTGGTTCAGTTCTTTCAATCTGCTCATGTCATTTTCCGAATATAATCAAGCCAAAGACACCGGCAAAACGAGGATGGATATTGAATATAACAAGTTTTTTCCTGGCTGACCACGGAAAGTTTCGAGCTCAATCAAGGGTCAGAAAGGAAAAAAAGCTCGATTTGCAGAATCGAAATGAAAAATTTGATGGTCAAGACCAAATTTTCAAGAACTTGAGCATGAATTGCAGGGCGACTTGTTGGAAGATATGGGCCAGTCAACCGATTTTGTAGCGGGCTCATGTAAAGGCCGATAAGCTCCTAATGCAGACCAAACCGCTTCTGCACGTCTTCCGGAGCGTCATCGTAATGGGAAAATTCCATAGTAAAGGTCCCCCTCCCCTTGGTTGCGCTGCGCAACTCGGTCATGTAGCCAAACATTTCAACCAGGGGGACCCGAGCGCGTATCACCTCGATGTCACCACGGGATTGCATACCATCGACCCGGCCGCGCTTTTGCTGCAGCGAACCGAGCACCTTTCCAGCATATTCTGACGGCACGGTCAGCTCAAGACTCATAACCGGCTCCAGCAGCAACGGCCGGCCTTGGCGAGCCGCCATCACCATGCCACGCTGAGTCGCGGCCCGCAACCCAAGTTCAGTGGTCCCCCCCGGGACAAATGGTGCTTCCACCACCTCGATGGCCAGGTCGGTGAGCGGATAACCGGCGGCCGCGCCACCGGCAATGACGGCCTCAAGGCTCTGACGCAGCAACTGGCGAAACTCCTCCGGCAACAAGCACACTTCCTCGTCAGGGAGAACCAGCCGCAGCCCCTCTCCTCGCGCCAGTGGCGTCAAGTGCAGCAGAACCTCCCCCTCCTGCACCCGACCGTCAACCTCGCGATGAAAGTGCTCGCGCCACTCTGAGGGTTTGCCGAGGGTTTCCCGATATACGACCTGGGGACGCCCGGTCTTGACCTCAACCCCGAAGTCTCGGGCCAGGCGCGTGGTGAGTACTTCAAGATGCAGTTCGCCCATGCCAACCAGGATGGTCTGCCCGGTCTCATCATCTTCACGGACCTTGAAGGTGGGATCCTCCCACTGCAGCTTCTCGAGCGCCGGCAACAGCTTGTCCCGATCATCGCCCCCCTTCGGCTCGACCGCCAATGCCACAACCGGCTCAGGGCAGGAGAGCCCGCCCAACAACAGCGGATGATCGACGTGACAGAGCGTATCGCCAGTCAGCACACTCTTCAGCCCCGCCGCTGCGACGATATCCCCAGCCCCTGCTTCTTCTAAACGTTCCCGGCGATGGGCATGCATACGAAAGAGCCGGGCGGCCTTTTCGTGACAGTTCCGGTTACTGATCCAGACGGCCTCCCCGGCCTTGAGCGTGCCGGAATAGATCCGCAAATAAGTAAGTTTGCGCCCCTCATCGGAGAGAACCTTAAAGGCCAGGGCGCACAGCGGCCCTTGCGGGTCACTGGCCAGTGATTCCTTAAGCTCGGCATGCTGGGGATGGCGTGCCACAGCTGGCGGCACATCGAGCGGGGAAGGGAGAAATGCCCCAACCGCTTCGAGCAGAGGCTGAATCCCCTTATTTCGCAACGCCGAACCGAGCAGCACCGGAAAAAGCTTGCAGGCAAGGGTGCCCCGGCGCAGAGCCGTAAGCAGCCGCGGCGCGTCAACCGGCCGTCCTTCGAGATAATCCCCCAGGATGCTGTCATCAAAATCGGCCGCCGCTTCAACCAGCGCCTCGCGGGCAGCCGTCACCTCACCAGCCAGCTCTGTCGGAATGACCCCGGAATGCACAGTAGCGCCCTGATCGCCTTCATCAAAAAGCAGGGCCTGACCGGAAACCAGGTCCACCACCCCGGAAAAATCGCCTTCCTGACCGATTGGCAACTGCAGCAGCACAGGTTTGGCCTGTAGACGCTGCGTCATCTGCTCAAGCACCGCCCGGTAGTCGGCACCAATACGATCCACTTTGTTAATCAGGCAGATGCGCGGCACCCGATAGCGATCCGCCTGGTGCCATACCGATTCACTCTGCGGCTGCACCCCCTCAACGGCGCTGAAAATGGTTACCGCACCGTCAAGTACCCGCAGTGACCGTTCGACCTCGATGGTGAAATCAATATGCCCCGGGGTGTCGATCAGGTTGATCCACAACTCCTTCCAGCGACAACTGGTACTGGTCGCAGTGATGGTGATGCCCCGTTCCTTTTCCTGGTCCATCCAGTCCATGGTGGCGCAGCCATCATGAACCTCGCCCATCTTGTGAATTTCGCCGCTGTAATAGAGGATTCGCTCGGAAACCGTCGTTTTCCCAGCATCAACATGAGAAATGATACCAATATTGCGAACGGACCTCTGCTCCAGATTCATACTTCACCTCAATATATTATAATGAGCTCTGGATAGTATACCCCGTGTGTCCCACCAGGCAAGTGGGATGGGAAGATTGAATGTTCAGGGGGGATCGAGCGGAAAAACCAGGCGTTGACCGTCGTAGGCCAGCTCGGTACCGGCCGGCAGCAAGGAGGCATGCCGGGATGCGTCAACATCGTGACTGAGATGCGTAAGAATGGTTCGACGGGCGCCAATCCGCTCGGCCAGGGCCAAGGCCTGCGGGATATTCAAGTGACTGGCATGAGGCTTAAAACGCAGACCGTCGATCACCAGAATCTCTATCCCGACAAGAGAAGCCAGGGTTGTTTCGGGGATAGAACTGCAGTCAGTAAGATAAGCAAAAGGACCGATCCGGTAACCAAGCGAACGGCCCGGCCCGTGCAGTAATGGAAGGGGGGTAATGTTCAGGTCAAATAGAGTAAATTCATCTAAAATCACATGCGGTTGCAGCCTGGGCCGGTAACCCGGCTGGTCGTTTTCGTCGAAAATGTATGAAAACACCCGGCGTAATACCTCAAGGTCTTCGCGGGATCCGTGTATGGGAATGGCCTCGCCGGAAACCATATTGAAGGGGCGCAGGTCATCGATACCGTTGACATGGTCGGCGTGAGTGTGGGTATAGAGCACGGCATCAATATGGGTGATCTTTTCGCGCAGGGCCTGTTGCCGCAGGTCAGTGGATGAATCGATCAGAATATTGTGGCCATCAAAGGAAACCAGAATGCTGCAGCGGGTCCTTTGATTCTGCGGCGCCGACGAAGTACAGACGGGACAGGAGCAGGCCGGCACCGGCACCCCGGTGCTGGTGCCGGAGCCGAGGATAGTCACCGTGATCTGCCGGCCGCTCATGCCTTAAACGCACCAACCTCTTCACCAAGAGCCGTCGTCTGCTCGGTGAGGGTATCCACAACCTGGTCAAGCTCAGAAGTCCGCAGGGCGTTACTTTCGGCGATGGAACGCAGACTGGCCACCGCGCCGAGCACTTGGCGGACTTTCTCAGCCTGCTGGCGGGTCGCTTCATCGATACGCTCGATCATGATACTGATATTTTCCATACTGCTATTGATCTGACGACTCCCCTTGGCCTGTTCGGAAGTACTGAGCTTGCCGTGCGAAGCAATCGAACGCATCGACTCGGCTGCATGGGCCAGTTGCTGGGTACCAGCAGTCTGCTGCTTGATCGCCGCTGAAATCTGTCCAAGCATCCCGGAAATCTGATTGATCGAACTGGTGATCTGCTGGCTGCCGCGGGCCTGTTCCTGGGTGGCGCGAACAATGCTGCGAACCTGTTCAGTCGACTTCATGGTGCTGTTGCGGATTTTTTCCAGCGCGGCGCCAGCCTCCCGGGAACGGGAAACTTCATGGTGAACCCTTTCGCTACTGGCATCCATAACCGTGACCGCTTTCTGCACCCCATCCTGGAGATTGCCAATGATGCCGGCAATCTCACGGGTTGAAACCGCCGTCCGTTCGGCCAGCTCACGAATTTCATCGGCGACAACAGCGAACCCCTTGCCATGCTTCCCGGCTTGGGCGGCAATGATGGCCGCATTCAATGCCAACAAGCTGGTCTGATCGGCCACTTCATCAATAACATTGAGGATCTTGCCAATCGCGCTGGACTGACGACCGAGATCTCGAATCACGGTACTGGCCCCATCGACCATTTCGAGAACCTCGCCGATTCCCCGGATCGATTCATCCACCGCCTCTTTCCCTTGCTGAGAATCTCTGGCAGCCTCTTCGGAAAGAGCGTTGGTAAGTTCAGCATTCTCTTCAACTTCTTTAATGGCGGCATCCATCTGAATGATAGATGAAGCAGTCACCTCGGTGGAACTGGCCAAAATTTCGACATTTTCCATAATCTGCTGACTGGCTACCGACATCTCGTTGATCGAACTGGAGACATCATCTACCGTAGCGAACAGGTTTTCCATCTGATCGGCAATTTCCTCGATAGTCGATCCAAGTTCGAGAGTCGCCGAGGAACTTTCCTCGACCGCATCGACCAGCGAGCCCGTGCTTTCAGCAATACCACCCAAGGTCTGCTCGATCCCCTGGATTGCCGAGTGAGATTCATCAATGGAACGGGACTGGTGAAGGACGCCTTCATTAACCTGACTCGAGGAAACCCGGATTTTTTTGGCGGCTCCCCCCAGATCTTCTCGAACCACCCTGATCCTGCGAACCATTTCCTGCATTCGTTCGAGAAACCGGTTGAAGTTTTTAGCTAATTCTCCAACCTCGTCATTCGACATAACCTTCAGGCGGGTAGTCAAATCCCCCTCGCCTTCGGCAATCTCCTTAAGGTTACTTACCACCGCCGCCAACGGTCGAACCACACTGCGGGAGATGGCCACCCCAATCAAAATCGCCAGCGCGCCAACCCCGAA
>JBFHFM010000192.1:0-6758 GCA_041583595.1 Trichloromonas sp.
TCAAGAATCCGCTCCTTGACCTCCTTGAGGTTGTAATGATCGGCGTTAAGAACCTGCTCGGCCAGACTGATATCCAACACGTCATCGGTCTTGCTGTTCCAGGGGACGTTACAGAGATATTCGATATAGGTGCGGGATACGGTGTATTCGGGAGAAGCCGGGTTGATCCGCTCCAGACGCGCCAGCTCTTTTTCGGCCACCTCCCGAACGGAAGTCGGCATGCCACTGTCGACAATCTGTTTTTTAAATTCGTTAAGCTCCGTTTGACGGGGATCGACTTCGCCAAGTTCTTCCTGTATTTCCTTCATCTGCTCACGCAGCAGGTATTCCTTCTGGGTTCGACCGAGCCGCTTGGTTACTTCACTTTGCACTTCACCCCGCACCTGGAGCTTTTGCACTTCGGCGGTCAGCAGCAAATAGACTTCTTTAAGCCGGTCAAGAGGATCGAGGATACTCAGCAAGCGAAGCTGGATATTCAGCTCAGGCCGCAGGTAGACCGCAACGAGATCGGCCAGGCTGCCGGGATCATCGATCTTGTCGATCATTTTGAGCACATCACTCGGCAAAGGGCGCCCATAGGCCATAGCGATCTTCAACAACGCATTGACGCTCTGTACCAGCGCCTCAGACACCAGGCCGCGACGGTCAGGTTCATTGAGTTCCTCAACCCGGGCCAGCAGATAAGGCTGGGACTGCACTTCTTCAAGTAGACGAACGCGCCTGAGACCCTCCGCGAAAATTTTCCCCCCGCCATCCGGAAATCGAAAGATCTGGTTGATGCGACAGACGGTGGCGACCGGATGAAAATCCGACAAGTACCTCCCCGAGCGGTTCTCTGTACTGGTAGCCATGACCAACAACGAGTCACCATGCATGACCTCATCGATCATCGCCATACCCGCGGCCGAAATAAACACAGGAAAAACCATGTGCGGGAAAACCGCCAGATCCCGCAATGGATAAACAGGAAGAATCTCGGGTGTCAGGGAGTAAACCGGCATTGGGGCTCCACTCCGCGTTAGTGAGTTTCGGTGTCGACGTCGTGAATGGTTTTTTCGAGAAGCTGGGGAAACTGTTCAGCAAAGGACGGATTGGCAGCTTTCATGAAATTTTTCAGGGCCGTTAATTCCAGGCGAAGTTGATCCACCTCAAATTGAAGCTCATGCAGAAGGCGATCGGTGTCAGTCGCGACCAGCGGCACCCCTTTCTGCAGACCTTTACTCTTACTATCGGGGGCAATTTCTTTCATATCGGAGACTCCAGGCAAGATCCTGAAAGCAGAGTTCGTGCAAACCGGCATCAGACAAGATATAATCAACAGGATATCAACCGGATGAGGGGTGTCAAGGCACGGGCGGCCGAGAACATAGGTTCGACCTGAACACGATGCTCCCCACCCTTTAACGAAAACATAAAATTCATTCAATCGTATGGGAGGATTTAAATGAAGCCAAAACGGATTGCCGTCTTGACCAGCGGAGGCGACTGCTCTGGAATGAATGCCACCGTCCGCGCCGTGGTACGGGCATGCCTGGCAGCCGGCATCGAAATCGTCGGAATCCAGAAAGGCTACTCTGGCCTTATCGACCGTCATTATGAAATCCTCGGAACCCGTTCGGTCAGCAATATTCTGCAGCGAGGGGGCACCTTTCTACAAAGCGCCCGGTGCAGACAGATGATGGACGAAGCGGGTCAGCGCCTGGCGGCGGAAAACCTCAAGGGACTCGGCGTCGAAGGATTGGTGGTCATCGGTGGTGACGGATCGCTGCGCGGTGCGCTGGCTCTGCAGCGCCACGGGGTGCAGGTCATCGGTATTCCGGCCTCGATCGACAACGACATTCCTTTCACCGACATGTCACTGGGAGTCGACACCGCCCTCAACAACATCATCCACGCGGTCGACTGTCTGAAAGACACCGCCTCATCCCATGACCGTACTTTCGTCGTCGAAACCATGGGCCGCAATTGCGGCTATCTGGCGGTGATGGCCTCGATCGCCAGCGGCGCCGAATACGCCCTTATTCCCGAAATGCCTTACGATCTCGACGACATCTGCAAAAACCTGCGCCGGCGTTTCGAAGAAGGACGCAGCAACTCGATCATCATGGTCGCCGAAGGAGCCGGCAAAGCTCAGGACATCGCCGACCGGATCAAAGACGTCATTGGTTTTGAAACCCGGGTCATGATTCTCGGACATTATCAGCGCGGCGGCTCCCCTTCGGCCTTCGACCGCACCCTGGCTGCCCGTTTCGGAGTCGCTGCAGTGGAAGCTCTGCTGGCCGGAGACGGCGGCAACATGGTCGGCCTTTCCTATTCCAGCATCAAGCTGACCGACATCGAGCAGGTTCTTTCCATAGGAAAGCGGCCGATCGACGCCGTCATCCTCAAATTAGCCGCCACCCTTGGGATCTGATTCGATCATGCACCGAGCCTTCCCTGCCCTCTCCTTCCCGCGTCAGTTTTATGCCGAATCCCGGAAATATGCACGCCCCACTTGCGTAATCGTAATTTTTGCTTACCCTTAGGTTACGCGGTGAGGGATTCCTGTCGTTCCCCCCCCTTACATCGTCGTGACACCAGGACAGGTGACAACCCACAAAGGAGGCGGACCATGACCCGTCTAAAAGGGATCGAAGGCATTGGCGATGAATATTCTAAACGACTGAAGGGTGTCGGAATTCTTTCAGTACAGGCCTTGCTTGACAAGGGAGCATTGGCCGAAGGGCGCCATGAGCTGTCGAGATCAACCGGGATTCCCGAATCGCAACTGCTGCGCTGGCTGAATAACGCGGACCTGTTTCGCGTCCGCGGAATCGGCGAAGAATATGCCGAGTTGCTCGAAATTGCCGGAGTCGATACGGTTCCAGAATTAGCCATGCGCAACCCGGAAAACCTGCACCGGATGCTCATCAATGCGAATGAAACCCGGAAGCTGGTGCGGCAACTCCCCTCGCTCAACCAGATCAAAAGCTGGATCGAGCAGGCCAAACAGCTTCCCCGAGTCATTCACCATTGAATATTGCAGCCGTCCCGTTTCGACTTCGGGGCGGTTGATTGACATTTCATCCATTTTCTTCGCTCTGGCGATTCATTAAACAGGCGTTAAAAGCCTCATTGTCAAGGTCTGTCCAATCACAGGTCATTCCCTCGGAGTTCAGAGCATGTGGGAATCCGAATGCCGAGACAGGAGCAAAGCCGAACCGGCCATCCGGCAGATCCTGCCCCCTTGCCAGATCTGCTGTCCGATTAACGAAAACATTCAACGCACCAACGTATTGCTGTCGCTCCTGCCGAAAGATCTGCAAGCGGCTCACGAGGGCCTGCTGCAGATCGGTGACAGCCTGTACGAAAAGAACCCTCTGTTCACCATTTGCGGCTACGTCTGTGGTCTTTGCGAACTCGGGTGCAATTATTCAAGCAAAGGGGGCGCCATCCGCCGACGCCTGCTTAAACGCTTCATCGCCGATCACTACCTGCAGCATCTCGATCAGAAAGCACCTTTTACGATTAAAACGGATAGGGGACCCGTCGCCGTGGCTGGTGGCGGACCAGCCGGGCTAATGGCCGCCTTCGACCTGAGCCGTCGCGGCTACCAGGTGATTATTTTCGAAGCCGAAGAGCGACTGGGCGGCGCCCTCTGGTTGATCCCTGCCTATCGCCTCCCCCCGGAAATGCTGACGATTACCATCGCTAACCTGGTTCGTATAGCCCACATCGAGGTCAGCTATCACAGCCGCCTCGGTTGCAAAGAGCTCACACTAGACACCCTGAAAGATCTCGGGTTCAAAGCCGTCTTTATCGCCAAAGGATCCCCTTCGCCTCGAGTGCTGAGTTTTGCCGGAGAAAGGCTCGAAGGGCAAAACCTGTGCGGCGTCATGTTCGGCCACGATTTTCTCTATGAAATCAGCCATGGCAACCTCAGCAGCAATTATTTCAAAGACAATCGGATCCTCGTCATCGGCGGCGGAAATGTGGCCTTCGATGTGGCCCGCTCTGCCCGCAGGCTTGGAGGCAGCGTTAGCCTGGTCTGCCTCGAATGCGAAGAAAAAGAGTCACGCGACGGCATCCCGGCCGACGAGGACGAAATCAAGGGAGCCTGGGAAGAAGGTATCCATTTGGTCTATTCCCGGGGGGTCCGCAAAATTCTCGGCACCGAAGGCACCTTCAGCGGCATCGAAACAGTTCGTTGCCGCCAGGTGTACGACGATCAGGGTTTCAATCCAGTCTTCGACCAGGACGATACTCTGCTGATCGACGGGGATATCCTGATTATCGCAGTTGGCCAGGGGCCCGACCGGGACCTGCTCTGCCAGGAAGGGCTGCTCGACGGTGCCGGCCGACTGGCCGCCGACCCTCAAACGCTGCAGAGCCTGAATCGACCAGAGGTCTTCGTCGGCGGGGACATGCGCCACATCGGCTTTATGGTCGAAGCCATGCAAGACGGTCTGGTCGCCGCCGAATCAATCGACCGCTACCTGCGCGGCATCGACATGCACGAAGGACGGCAGCGTGAATACCAGGCCCAGGAAATCCCCTTACGTCGCCACTACCTGCACGAACCGGATATCTGTTGGATTCCGCCGGAGAAACGCCTGCATTTCGAACTCTTCGAAGAAGGCTTCGAGATCGAAGAAGCGATCGATGAAGCCCGACGCTGCCTGGCCTGCGGTCCCTGTGTTTCTTGCAAGGCCTGTGTTTCGCTGGGCCTGATAGAGACCCTGCCCAGCGTCGAGGTCAACGAGCAGCGCTGCTGCGGATGCGGTATCTGTGTCACCGCCTGCCCCTACGGCGCCGCCCAGTTGCGCGGCGGCGCAGAGCGGGTCTCCACTACCGACCGCTTCAAATGCAAGGCCTGCGGCCAGTGCGTGATCACCTGCCCGTCGGCGGCCCGACGCATGGTCGATGATCCCACCGCCACCCGTGCCCGAAAAGTATTGAACGAACTGGATCAGACATGAGTGCAGATGCGCCAAAACTAGTTTGTTTTTCCTGTCAATTCGGCTGGGGCTACCTGGCAGACCAGCTGGAACTTGCAGCCTCTCTCCCCCACTGGATTCCTGTCCTCTGCAGCGGAAAAGTCGATATTGAAACGATCATGCACGCTTTTGTCGAAGGGGCCGACGGGGTGCTGATTCTCGGTTGTCCCGATGGCCAATGCCATTTTCAGGACGGGAACTACCAACTGCAAAAACGTCTGACCCTGCTGCAGAAGGTACTCGAACAGTTCAGCATCGACGGCCGAAGGGTGCGCTCCGTTTTCGCCTTCGACCCCGAAGGGAAAACGATGCTTGAACGAAGCGTCGAGATGATCAACGAACTAAAACAGTTGCCGCCCAGGGTTGCTAACACAAAGGGTTCGCCCCATGACGGATAAGCCGAAACTTGCCATTTACTGGCTGGGCGCCTGCGGCGGCTGTGACCAGTCGATTGTCGACCTCGACGAGAGTTTACTGCAGTTGACCGAACAGGTCGATATCGTGCTCTGGCCCTTAGCGATGGATTTCAAAGTCGACCACATCCGCGCCCTCCCCGATCAGTCCATCACCCTGAGCATCCTGCACGGCTGCGTACGCAACTCGGAACACCTGGAGATGGCGCGCCTGCTACGCGCCAAATCGCAACTGGTGCTAGCCTTCGGCAGCTGCGCCTGCTTCGGCGGAACCCCGGCACTGGCCAACTTCCGGTCGCGTCTGGACATTCTCAACTGGGTCTACCGGGATGCGCCAACGGTGGACAACCCCACAGGCACCCTGCCCCAAACCAGCGTGGAAATGGCCGGTCAACGACTGACCCTACCCGAGTTCTTCGAGCACGTCTATGCGCTGCACCAGATCATTGAGGTCGACTATTTTTTGCCGGGCTGCCCTCCCCCAATCGACCTGATCGGCGCCGCTCTGCACTCCTTATTAGGTGAAAAACGTCCACCCAAGGGCTACACTCTGGCGCCACAAAAAGCCCTGTGCGATGTCTGCTCGCGCAACAAATCGAAACCCTACCGGATGGAAATCAGCACGATCAGGCGCGTCCATGAAATTGAGGTCGATGCCGACACCTGTTTTCTTGCCAAGGGAATCATTTGCCTCGGGCCTGCCACCCGGGCCGGATGCGGCCAGAGCTGCCTACAGACCAATACCCCCTGCCGCGGCTGCTTCGGTCCGGTCGCCGGGGTCGAGGATTCCGGCAGCCGATTTTTGTCAGCCCTGGCGATTCTGCTACAAACCGAAGGTTTTGACGACATCCAGCGAGTCATCGACAGCCTCGATGACCCGGCCGGCTACTTTTACCGCTTCACCCAACCCTGCTCGATTCTCGGCCAGGAGCCTGCAGATGACCCGAAAAATCACGATTAACCCGATAACCCGACTTGAGGGCCACGGCAAGATCGACATTTTTCTCGACGAAACAGGGGAAGTGCAGGACGCCTTCTGGCAAGTCATGGAACTGCGCGGCTTCGAACGCTTCTGCCTTGGCCGGCCGGCCGAGGAGATGACCCGGATCGTCCCCAACATCTGCGGAGTCTGCCCATCGGCCCATCACATGGCCGCAACTAAAGCCCTCGACCAGATCTTCGGCGTCGTGCCGCCACCGGCGGCAAAACTGATTCGCCAGCTCGAATACAACGCCTCGATTATCGAGGATCACTACGTGCATTTCTTTTTCCTGGCCGCCCCCGACTTTATCGTCGGGCCCGACGCCGATCCCAAAGAGCGCAACATCCTCGGCGTACTCAAACGGGTCGGATTAGATGTCGGACAGAA
>JBFHFM010000193.1:0-6752 GCA_041583595.1 Trichloromonas sp.
AGTTGTTTCCAGGGTAGGGGCAAGACAAGCCTTGCCCGGGCGACGCATGTGTCGCCCCTACAATAATTCTTTGAATTCCTTGCGGACTTCAACCATCGCCCCGCAGGTCATCGCCCCTTCCGGGCACGCCCCCTGCAAACAGCCCGGCCCGGCATCGGCAAACAACAGCGGGGAGGCCCGACGCACAAGGCGCAACATTTCGGTGGCCATAGCGCGGATTTCCCATTGGGCTCGCCGACAGCAACGCAAATTGAAAAAATGCAGCAACTCCCGGGCATTCATGGTCATGACCAACTTGGTTTCCGCGGCATTCGGGAGGACAAAACGGGCATCCTCGGCCGGCACACCGGCGGCAAGCAGCTCGCTATAAACCTCCTGCGCCTCGTGGAGCAAATCATTATAACGCGTCAGCAACTCGGGACGGTCGGCAATAGAAGCAGGGACCACCGCGGCAAATTGCTTTTTATGCGAAACGTAGCGCTGACTTTGCTGGGAAAAAGAGGCGATCCGGTGGCGAACCAGCTGATGTGAACAGGCACGACTGATCCCTTCGATACCAAAGGTAAAGACGACGTGCTCAAGAACGGAGAAATGCCCGAGAGACAGGATTTTGGCAACCAGCGTGGCACGCGCCTCGCTATCCTGTTCCAACAGACGATCGATCGATGATGAGGAATAACAGAGCCGGGCGGCGGCAGCAACCACCTTGTCGGGCTCAGGGGTATGGGTCAGCAACTGAACCAGTAATGCCATTGAGAGCAGCGCCCCCTTAGATGAAGAAAAAACGCAGAAACCCGCCGCATCCAACAAGATGCGGCGGGAGAAGCAGACGACCGCGTACGCGTCCCGTTAAAAAAAGAGACGGCCCACAGGCCGTCTCCTGAACTCGCTATTGCGCTGACGGCTTTCCGTACTTTTTGTTGAAGCGCTCGATACGTCCGGCGGTATCCATCAGCTTCTGCTTGCCAGTGTAGAACGGATGGCACTCCGAGCAAATTTCCGTAGTAACCTCACCGCCTTTTTTAGTCGAGCGGGTTTCAAAGGTGTTGCCGCAGTGACACTTAACAGTTACCGCTTCGTAGGCGGGGTGAATTCCTTCTTTCATGTACGATTCTCCTTAGCACCTGGCTAGTACAGGCATGATATCGACCCTGGGTAAACAAAAAAGACTATTTAGCACTATTCAACTTAAACTGCAAGATCTTTATCTGAAAACCGCATTACCGGTTCATGGAATCGAGAAAATCCTGGTTGCTCTTGGTTTCGCCCAATTTGTCCAGAACAAACTCCATGCTATCGACCACATTCATCGAGGACAAGACCTTGCGCAGCAACCAGATGCGCTGCAGACTGTTGCGATCAACCAGAAGCTCCTCACGGCGAGTCCCGGATTTGTTGATGTCGATGGCCGGGAAAGTCCGCTTATCCACCAGGCGCCGGTCAAGCACCAGTTCCATATTGCCCGTCCCTTTGAATTCCTCGAAAATAACCTCATCCATCTTACTGCCGGTATCGACCAGGGCGGTGGCAATAATGGTCAGGCTGCCCCCCTCTTCGATATTGCGAGCGGCACCGAAAAAGCGCTTCGGTTTATGCAGGGCATTGGAATCGACACCACCGGAGAGGATCTTGCCCGAAGGAGGAACCACTGTATTATAAGCGCGGGCCAGACGGGTGATGGAGTCGAGCAGAATAACGACATCACGCTTATGCTCGACCAGGCGTTTTGCTTTCTCGATGACCATCTCGGCGACCTGTACGTGGCGGGTAGCCGGCTCGTCGAAGGTCGAAGAAATCACTTCGCCATCAACGCTGCGCTGCATATCGGTCACCTCTTCGGGACGCTCGTCGATGAGCAGAACGATCAGATAGACTTCGGGGTGATTGGCGGTGATCGAATTGGCAATATTCTGCAGCAGCATCGTTTTGCCGGTCCGCGGCGGTGCTACGATCAGTCCGCGTTGTCCCTTGCCGATAGGGGCGGCGAGGTCAACGACCCGCATCGGCAAGTTGTCGCCGGCTGTTTCCAGAATGAGCCGTTCCTCCGGATAGAGCGGAGTCAGATTGTCGAACAGGGTCTTTTCGCGGGCCACCGCAGGATTTTCGAAGTTGACCTCAGAAACCTTGAGCAGGGCAAAATAACGTTCACCCTCCTTGGGAGGCCGGATCTGCCCCGACACGGTATCACCGGTCCGCAGGTTAAAGCGGCGGATCTGCGATGGCGACACGTAAATGTCATCCGGCCCGGGGAGATAGTTGGCATCCGGTGCCCGCAGAAAACCGAACCCGTCAGGAAGGATTTCCAGCACCCCCTCGCCGAAAATAGCTCCGTTTTTCTCAGCCGTCGCATTAAGGATAGCGAAGACCAGGTCCTGCTTGCGCAGCCCGGCCGCCCCCTCGACCTTAAGATCCTTGGCAATTGCGGCCAGGTCCGTGGCTTTCTTTTCTTTCAGATCCTTCAGATTCATGGGTTCTCCTAGGGGGCCCGTCAAGATAACAGGCTAGGCGCGTACACCGCACAAAAGGGCATATCAAGGCCAGTTGAATTCAATTGAAGAGACACTTCGGGTTTATCTCTATGATGAGTTTCATGGAATAAAGTCAGGAGTGAGCGGTAGGGCTACCTTTTATCAACTGCCGCCAAAACATTCAGCGCCAGCGGTTAACAACGAACCGGCTATCCAGAAAACCGTATGTAAAAGTAATTTTAAATCTATCTGTAATTGAGCCACTGATTTATCAGATTATTTATATAGGATGTCGAATTGATGACGGGCAGTGTAGTGGGGAAAATACGATACGACCTTTGTTATGTACATCCATTCACCACTATCTGTCAATCACTTTTATCATCTATAGGCTCATATTGGCGCCCCTGCATCTTCCAAGGGGCGCCAATAGATATTAAAAATATTACATCAAGCAGGTCACAGCGCAAGCCCAGGACCGAGAATTATCAACCAACGCACCCTGCTATGGCTTTTGACGCAGAGGATTGAGCATACCGGGACTCAATTCAGATGCCAGGTCCTCGAACAATTCCTTATGCAGACGCGGCCAGGAACCTTTACCAAACATCGCTTTCTCTTTTTCCGCCAGTGTCCGCTCCAGACCGGGAATCGAAATAAACCGGATCTTTACCTCTTCGGTCTTGTTGTAATACGCTTCATCAAAGTCTGGATATTGCAACGGCAGAAAGCTTTCCCCCGGCTCGCCATGATATTCCCAGAGAACCCGGCCCTCCGGTGTGATGACCATCGCCCCGACCAGGATGACATTGTACTTGGCCTTCAGGTAGGTCAATTTGGTCCGATCCCAACGTTTTTCCTGACGCTCGATCCCGTTGAAAACGACCACCAGCAGTGCATCAACCACATTTTGGTCGGCCAACGTTGAAATCTCCGCCCCATTAAAAACATACCCCCGATGCAGTTCGTCGCCCTTTCCCTTCAGGTTTCTCCCCACAACCAATCGGTTGAATAATTCCCGGGCATCCCCAGGCACAGCACGAACATCGAAATAATCCTTGCCCTCCTTGAGGATATCGACCAGAAGGCCCTGAGATGCACCATTATAGCGACGCAATATTTCGGTGACCATATTACTGTCAGGATGACTAATGTCCGAGGACTCATCCAGCATCAGGGGGAGCACCCCCAAGGTTTGCACCTGTTCGCGATACTGGTCCTTGGATACCGTAAAGGAACCGCCTCCGCAGCCCACCATCAACAGCATACACACCGAGACCAAAAACCACCTTTGCATAGTCCTGCCTCCCATAAATGGATTGAAATTATTTGAATCGAAAAAAATGAAACCCCATCATTGCGGATGCGTATCCTTACAGAACAGATAGCTCACCCAAGCCAGCCCGAGCCCCACCACCGGAAACGCAAAAGCACAGTGAAAAGCCTCGGTCTGCGAGGGTGTTCCGCTCATCACATATCCCATGACCTGTTGGGTCAGGGCCGCACCGATAACCACAAAAAAATTAACCGACGTCATCGCCGTAGCGACGCCATCCCCCGGAAACAATTCCTTGACCTGAGCATAGAGCACCGGTCCGCTCGAGACAAAAATCCCGAAAAGAAAAAAGACCAACGGCAGAAGCGCGACGGGTAACCGTTCAAGCGGCCCGAGAAAGAGGCTCAGGATCAACAGCACCCCCAACTGCCCTGCCACCAACACCTTTTTGCGCGAGGCCCAAACCCGGTCAGACAGGCGGCCAGCCAAAGGACAGCCGACGATAAAGCCGACGGCGGTGAGCAGCAATAGCGAGGCCGCCGTCGACTTGCCACAACCGAGCACCTCGACCAGATAAGGGCCGCCCCAGAGTCCCTGCACCGCCATGTAGCTTCCATACCAGAAAAACGCGAGAAAACCAAGGAGCCAGAAGGACGGTGTCCCAGCCAAATGGCTCCAACCGGCCCCAACGGGCGTTCGCCTGCTGCCAATCAAACGAGGAGGCGCATCGCGAACGACGATCAACACCGCTAACGCGAACAGAAGAGTCACCCCGGCCACCGCAACGAAGGTCAGACGCCAGCCGACCGTTGCGGCAAGCCAGGCCAAAGGCGCGGTCGCCAACAGATTACCGATATTTCCCAAGGCGACCTGCAAACCCGACAGCGTGGCAAATTGCCGGGGCTCGAACCAGGCGGTGTAGACCTTCAGCGACCCCATCAGAACACAGGCAGTTCCGACTCCAATCAGCGCCCGCCCCACCCAGGCCCCGAGATACCCCCCGGCAAAAGCAAACAACAGGGCACCGGCGACCGTTACCAGACTGAGGAAAAAAATTGTCCGGCGCGGGCCAATTCTATCGAGTAACGGCCCGAGCGGCAACTGGGTAAAGGCAAAAGCATAGAAGAGAGCCGAAGAGACATTTCCCAGCTCTTCAGGGGATAAGCCAAGATCAGCCTGCAAATCCCCGGCAATCACCGCAGCCGACACCCGATAGAAATAGGCAACCACGTACATACCGGTCAACACGGCAAAGATGTGCCATTTTCTATCACGCAGCAAATGCGGCTCCCCAGGTCAAACTTCGGCCCTCGGAGCCAAGACCCGCGAACGTTTCGGCACCTTGGCCAGATTGAAGTAACGGACCCCCCATGAGAGCACTTCGGCAGGCGGAGCGCCTCGCAATGCCCCAGGTACGGCCTGACCGAGAAACCTCAGCACCTCACAGAGGAGGGCACCGCCGCCGTCGCTTCCGATGGCAACCGCCCCCTGGCGTTTGCAGATCTTTTTACCATCGGGGGCCAGCGCCAGCGGCAGATGAATATAGCGTGGATGGGGGAAATTCAGGCAATCCTGCAAGTAGATCTGGCGTGGGGTCGACGAGAGCAGATCCTGGCCGCGCACCACTTGAGTCACCCCGGCATCGGCATCATCAATCACCACCGCCAGTTGATAGGCAAAGAGGCCGTCGGCCCGGCGCAGCACAAAATCTCCGACTTCGTCGGCCAAACACTGGCTCACCGCCCCAAACACCCCATCGGTTAAACAAATCTGCGATGAGGGCACCCGCAACCGCCAGGCCCGCGCCCGCCGGCCCGGCGCCAAACCGCTACGGCAGGTCCCCGGATAGGCCGGCCCCTCCTCCCCAAGGTGGGGTGCACTGGCCAATATTTCCTTGCGAGAACAGGAGCAACCGAACACCAGCCCCTTTTCATCCAGGTGCGCCAGCATAGCAGCATAACGCTCGGTACGCCGACTCTGCCAAACGACCTCGCCATCCCAATGCAGACCGAGCTCCTCAAGAGTGCGCATGATTTCATCAGCCGCGCCGGCAACGACCCGGGGCGTATCCAGGTCCTCGATCCGCAACAGCCAGCGGCCGCCCCCCTGGCGAGCCAGGCAATAACTGCCAACCGCTGCCAGCAACGAACCGAAATGGAGCGACCCGGTGGGACTGGGAGCAAAGCGGCCAACCGGCACGAGGGTTTCATCGGACATAAGAGCTCACAACAATAACCTCCAAAGGAAGTTTGATGATGCCCGACACCTCAACGACTGTCAAGAGGACCTTAAGGACCGAACGATAAAGGAAATTTATTTTAAGGTAAAACAGGTCTAATCAGTCTTCAATGTTGACAAATCAGCGCAACAACGATACCTGTTAACGGATTGCTTAAAAATAGGAGGTCACCATGATCATTACCCGTGCCACGGAATATGCCATCCGCGCCCTGCTCTACCTAGCCCAACAACCACGCGGTGAGATCGTCTTCAAAAAAGACATATGCAGCCACCAGAACATCACCCCAGCCTTTTTGACCAAGATCCTGCAACCCCTCATCAAAGAAGGCATCGTCGGTTCGCAGCGAGGCGTCGGTGGCGGATTTTTTCTACGCAAGGCTCCGTCCGAAGTGACGTTGCTTGATGTGGTGATTGCCCAGGAAGGCCCGCTCTATCTGAACGAATGCCTGTCAGATGGAGAGACCTGCGAACGAGAAATCTTTTGCCCGGTTCACGATGCCTGGAGTGAAGTACGTGCTGAAATGATGGCTACCCTAAGGCGCTACAACTTCGAGCAACTGGCTCAGATGGAAAAAGCCAATCTCGGCAAACTAGGCAAATAGTCCCTCTGAAATCCGCATAGAAACGCACAACGGCCGCCCATCGCAATACCGATGGGCGGCCGTTTGATTAGCAGACAAAAAAAACCCTGGAGACCAGGAGGGTAAGTCGTCCAGGGCAAATAAGGAAGCTGCGTCCAGCCTCCTCGAAAAATCTTTTAACTTGAG
>JBFHFM010000194.1:0-6741 GCA_041583595.1 Trichloromonas sp.
CATGGGTACGACTTGAATGGCTGCGACGGGGATTGTGTTGAGCAGGTACAGGAAATACAGGGATATGCGGGCTCCATGCTCCAGGAAATCATCGACCCTCTCGAAGAAGTCGATGAGCATGAATATCCCCACAAAGGCTGCTAGGGATAACAGGAAGAGCCTGGTAAAAAGGCTGAGGATGTAACGGTTGAGAAGGGTCATGATCGGCCCTTTCCGGAAAACAGGGTTCTCATGATTCGGCGTGGAGCTTCGACGATCAAGGTAAATAAATTATGGTGTTTTTCATTGGCGGTCTGGTGGAATAGAATGGCTCCCCCGGTAAAAAAGATGAGATTGGGCAGCCACAGGCTCAATAGCGGTGGAAAACCTGCTTCAATGACGAGTGTTTCAGCCAGCGAGAGGGACAGGTAGTAGCTGAGAAAGACAATCAGGGCCAGAGAAAAGCCGGTACCCCGTCCGGAGCGGTTCGACTGGATGCCGAGTGGGACGCCGATCAGGGCGAAAATGAGGGGTGCCAGGGGGTAAGTGAAGCGATTATGAAACTCTACGGCCAATTTCTGACGTTTGTCCAGTGGCAGGTCCGAGGAGGCAAGAGCCGCTTTGAGTTCTGCTGTCCCTATATCTTTTGGTTTCTGTGGTTGCTTATCAGTCTGTTGCAACTGTTCACCCATGTTGAGGTTGAGATCATAGGTGGTGAACTTGATGATCTGGTAGGTGTCTTTGTCTGATGACGTTCGGTGAATGGACCCATCCTCTAATCGTAGCGTCAGAATCAGCTTTTCAGGGTCGGAAATGACCCGACCGTGCTGGGCCAGGATAATGGAGGGGGTTTTCGCGACACGTTGATCGGAAATTAACACGCCCTCGAAGGATCCCTTGCGTTCGTCTGTGTTGTTAGCGTAAAGGACCAAATCGTCGAATTCGTCGTTGAAAACCCTCGCCTGAATGCCGATACTCGCCCGATTGGAGGCCATCTGGAAAATTTGTTGCCGAAAGGCGTGGTTTCCTGAGGGCCCGGCAAAGAGAGTTAATGCTCCGGTGATCAGACAGGCGACGACGGCTAATCCGATTACCGGCTTGACCAGGCCGAATAGGCTGATTCCTGAAGATTTCAGGGCAATGATTTCACTGTCGGCAGAAAGACGGCCGAAGCCGAGCAGCACCCCGAGCAGAAAGGCCAGAGGGATGGTGATGACCAGAAACGATGGGAGCAGGTAACAGAAGAGCTTGGCAATGTCGAAGGCCGGAACGCCCTTGTTGATGACCAGTTCCACCAGTTTGAGAATCCGCCCCATGAGCAGGACGAAGGTAAAGATCACTATTCCGAGAACTGTCGGAATGGCGATTTCCCTGGTAATGTAAATGTTAATTCTGTTCGTTGACATGGGAGCGGATATTAGACTAAGTAGTGGCGCTTGTAAACCAGTTTTGGGTGATTTTTCACTTGCCCCTGTGACACTCACATGTTATAGACACTTGTTCCATATCACACACGTTTCCGGATCTGACAGGGGGTGCCCGGCGGATAAGCCGCAGGGACTCTGGCAGGGATGAAGGAAGCGGAGGAAACTAACCAGGTAGAAGGAGATCCATCGCATGGCACAGATCACGATGAAGCAGTTGCTCGAAGCCGGTGTACACTTTGGTCACCAGACCAAACGCTGGAACCCGAAAATGAAGCCCTATATCTTTGGGGCGAGAAATGGCATCTACATTATTGACCTGCAGAAGACGGTTCGCTACTTCCGGTCCGCTTATGATTTCGTCAAGCAGACCGTTGAGAATGGCGACAAGATTCTGTTCGTTGGTACCAAGAAACAGGCTCAGGATGCCATCACCGAAGAAACCCTTCGTGCCGGGCAGTACTATGTTAATAATCGCTGGCTCGGCGGGATGCTGACCAACTTTTCCACCATCAAGGGAAGCGTCGATCGTCTTAAAAAGATTGAAGCTATGTCCGAGGATGGTACCTATGATTTGATCACCAAAAAAGAGGCCCTGCAGCTCGAGCGCGAGCGCGCCAAGCTCGAAAAGAACCTCGGTGGTATCAAGAATATGGCCAAGTTGCCTGGCGCTCTGTTCATTATCGATCCCAAGAAGGAGACGATTGCCGTCAAAGAAGCCCGTAAACTGGGCATTCCCGTGGTGGCCGTAGTTGACACCAACTGCGACCCGGACGACATCGATTATATTATCCCTGGCAATGATGACGCGATCCGTGCCATCCGTCTGTTTGCATCGAAGATGGCTGATGCCTGCATTGAAGGGGCTCAAGCTCGCGAAGCTGCGATCCGAACCAAATCCGAAGGCGCGGATACCGCTGAAGAGGTCGCTGCATCGGCGATTGTTGAAGCGGCTGCTGATGCCGAAGTTCAGGTTGCGACCGAGGGCTGATTAACTGACAGTTCGACAAAAGGCGACCTGGATGGTCGCCTTTTGTCGGTCATCGTTGGTCGAAATTCAACATTTCTCCCGCTGATTAAACTCGGCGGGCGACAGGAGGATAGCAGTGGCACAGATTACCGCATCGATGGTATCGGAGCTTCGCGCCAAGACTGGCGCGGGCATGATGGATTGTAAAAAGGCGCTGACCGAAGTGGGCGGCGACATGGAAACGGCTGTCGATTATCTGCGCAAAAAAGGTCTCTCGGCTGCCGCAAAAAAGGCGGGCAGGGTTGCTGCCGAGGGGATGGTTGTCGCAGCTGGTACGGGCACCGTTGGTGCGATCGCCGAAGTGAACGCTGAGACGGACTTCGTGGCTAAAAATAGTGGCTTTCAGGGCTTTTCCGCAGGCGTTGCCGAGGCAGTTCTGACCGCCATGCCGAAGGATCTCGAGTCACTTATGGCCGCATCTTTTCCGGGTACCGGGAGAACAGTTGCCGAAGAGCAGACCCATCAGGTGGCAACTATTGGTGAAAATATCAATGTGCGTCGTTTCGCTCGCCTTGAATCAACCGCGGGCGTGGTGGCGTCATATGTTCATGCCGGTGGCAAAATCGGTGTCCTCGTTCAGCTTGATACTGAAAAGGGCGACGATGAGCGGGTTGAGGCCTTGGCTCGTCAGTTGGCCATGCATGTTGCTGCAGCGAATCCTCAGTACCTTGATCGTCAGGAGGTGCCTGCTGATGTCATTGAGCGCGAAAAAGACATCATGCGCGTAAAGGCCAAGGAAAGCGGAAAGCCTGACAATATCATCGAGAAAATTCTCGAAGGTCAGATTAATAAGTTTTTCAGCGAAATTTGTCTCGTTGAACAGGCATATGTCATCGATCCTGACCAGAAGATCCTTAAGGTTGTGGATGCATTGGCTAAGGAACTCGGTGCTGAGGTCAAGTTGACCGCTTTTGCCCGTTTTCAGCTTGGCGAGGGCATTGAAAAGCGCGAAGACGACTTTGCCTCTGAAGTGGCGTCGCTCGTTAAGTAATCGAATAAAGGTCGACACTCTGAACTGGGCTTCCCCTGCGGGGGAAGCCCGACGGGACGCACATGGCTGACAAAAAACCGGTATATAAGACAATTTTGCTCAAGCTCAGCGGTGAGGCCCTGGCAGGAAAGCAAGGGTATGGCATCGACCCGGAGGTGATCGCCAATATCGCCGAAGAAATTCGCGAAGTGATTGCCCTTGGAGTTCAGGTTGCGCTCGTCATCGGCGGCGGCAATATATTCCGGGGTGTGGCGGCGGCCTCGCGGGGCATGGATCGTGCCAGTGCCGACTATATGGGCATGCTGGCCACGGTAATGAACAGTCTGGCCATGCAGGATGCTCTGGAAAAAGTCGGCGTTGTGACGCGGGTGCAGTCGGCGATTGAAATGCAGGAAGTGGCTGAACCCTACATTCGCCGGCGAGCTGTGCGGCACCTCGAGAAGGGCCGGGTGGTAATATTTGCTGCCGGAACCGGAAACCCCTATTTTACGACGGATACCGCAGCCAGCTTGCGTGCCATGGAGATCGGGGCCGAGGTTATTCTCAAGGCAACCAAGGTTGACGGAGTCTACAATGCCGATCCGGCCAAGGATAAGGATGCGGTCAAGTTTCTCAGCCTGAGCTACCTTGATGTACTGAAAATGGGACTGCAAGTTATGGACGCCACCGCTACTTCGCTGTGCATGGACAATAACCTCCCTATCGTGGTCTTTGATCTGACTTCCCGTGGTAATATCAAGCGGGTGGTCACTGGTGAGCCGATCGGGACGATTGTCAAAGGAGATTGAATCCCATGACGAAAGAGATTCTCAAAAACGCTCGAACCGGGATGGATAAAGCCATCGAATCGTTGAAAAAAGACTTCACCAGGGTTCGTACCGGGAGAGCGTCTGTTTCACTTTTTGATGATATACGGGTCGATTACTACGGAACGCCGACCCCTCTCAGTCAGGTCTGTTCTCTGGTCGTGCCTGAGCCTCGGCTGATCACCATTCAGCCTTGGGAAAAGAAATTGATGCCCGCGATCGAGAGGGCTATATTGAAATCCGACCTGGGGCTCAACCCGGTTTCGGACGGTCAACTGATTCGCATTGCGATCCCGCCTTTGACCGAAGATCGCCGTAAAGAAATGGCCAAACAGCTCAAGCGTATGGGCGAGGACTCCAAGGTCTCTATTCGCAATGTGCGCCGTGACGCCAACGATAATGTAAAAAAGCTTGCCAAAGATAAAGAAATCTCTGAAGATGAGGCCAAACGGGTCGAAAAAGAGATCCAGGAGCTGACCGATAAGTTTGTTGCTATGGCCGATGAGGCTGTGGCTGTTAAGGAGAAAGAAGTGATGGAGCTCTAGAGTCTGAGCATTCTATCCAATCCAACCAAGGAGAGAAAGTCATGAAAATTACTGACGAATGTATTGCTTGCGGCGCTTGCGTCGACACCTGCCCGGTTGCCGCTATTGTTGAAGCTGGCGACAAGTACAAAATCACCGACGACTGCACCGAGTGTGGTGCTTGCGCCGATAGCTGCCCGGTTAACGCCATCGTTGAGTAAGTTCTGAAAAGGGGCGCCTTCTGGCGCCCCTTTGCTTTGTCTCCCCGTGATATCCTTTCTTGCCTGTCGACCTCCTTTCGTGTTAGCTTAGCTCCTTCTTTGCAATCCACTTTATTTTGAGTTGATAACGATGCGAATACCCAGGCATCTCGCCGTAATTATGGATGGCAACGGCCGCTGGGCCGAACAACGTAATCTGCCCCGTATCGCCGGGCATCATCGAGGCGTGGAGTCTGTTCAGGAAGTTGTCGCCGAATGCCGAACCCTCGGGGTCCGTTATCTTACCCTCTATGCCTTCAGTTCTGAAAATTGGGGCCGCCCTGAGGATGAGGTCAACGCCCTGATGGGTTTGCTTGGGCGTTATCTTGAGTCAGAACTCGAAACCATGTGTGCCCGCAATATCCGTTTTCAGGTGATCGGCGAAATTGATCGACTACCGACGGAGGTGGGGCAGGTACTGCGTCGTACGATCCATCAAACGGCTAATAATGACGAAATGGTATTGACTCTGGCGCTCTCGTACGGTGCGCGTAACGAGATGGTTCGCGCGGTTCGCGAGTTGGCCCGTCAGGTCGCTGCCGGGATTCTCGCTCCTGAGGCTATTGATGATGAAGTGTTCAGTCTTTATCTGGATACCGCAGGAATGCCTGATCCCGATTTATTGATCCGCACCAGCGGCGAAATGCGGATCAGCAATTTTCTGCTTTGGCAACTCGCCTACACGGAACTCTATTTCACCGAGGATCTCTGGCCCGAATTCGGTCGTCAGAAATTGCGTCAAGCCTTTGCTGAGTTTGCGCGACGACAGCGCCGCTTCGGTTTGACCGGCGCTCAAGCCAAATCGGAGGATAGTTATTAAACAACGTATTCTTACCGCCTTGATTGGCCTTCCATTACTGGTTCTGTTTATTGCCTATTCCGGGTCGATCCTTTTTGACCTGATGGTGATGGTCGTCGTTGTGCTTGGGCTGTCTGAGTTTTACCGGATGAGTCTGCCGGTCGAGCGGAAACCGGAGCGTTATGCAGCCATAGCTGCTGGCGGGCTGCTGACCCTTGTGCCGATATTGAGTGTCGCCGCAGCCTTGCCTTCTCTGACGCTAATCACGTTCTTTTTTTCTGGCTGGTTCCTGTGGCGTTTTAAAGATCTGCATTCAGTAATTCAGCAACTGGCCCTGGTATTGCTTGGCTTCCTCTATCTGCCGTTGCTACTCGGGCATCTCTCTTTGTTGCATGGACTTCCCTATGGCAAAGACTGGATTTTTCTGGTGCTGTTTATTGTTATGGTCGGGGATTCCGCAGCCTATTTCACCGGCATCAATTTCGGCCGCCGCAAACTCTATCCTGCCATCAGTCCGAATAAAAGTGTTGAGGGAGCTCTTGGCGGACTATGCGGCAGTTTTGTCGGCGCCCTCTGTTACAAGTACGGATTTTTTCCTGAACTGTCCCTTGGCGATTGCTTGTTCCTCGGGCTCGGTCTCGGGGCCATGGGACAGATCGGCGATCTCTTTGAGTCGATGTTGAAGCGCAGCTTCGGCGTCAAGGATTCCGGAACTTTGATTCCTGGTCACGGCGGTATTCTAGATCGGCTCGATAGTTTGATTTTTGCTTTTGCCCCCGCCTATTATTATGCTCTATGGTTTTTTCACCCCATGGGTATTCATTGATGAAACAACTTGCGATCCTCGGTTCGACCGGTTCTATCGGTGTCAGTACCCTCGATATTGTCGCCGCCCATCCTGATAAATTTCGTATCGTATCGATGACCG
>JBFHFM010000195.1:0-6731 GCA_041583595.1 Trichloromonas sp.
CATTTTCTACGGCGGGCCGAGCAGCATGGCGCGAATACCCAGAGTTTTTATCTCAACGACCTGACCTACCGGGGCTGCCAGGCCTGTGATGCCTGCAAAACCAGCCATGACCGCTGTGTGCTGCAGGACGACTTGGCCCCGGTGCTGGATGCGGTGTTTGGGGCCGACCTGGTGGTGATGGCTTCGCCGGTCTACTACACTGACGTGTCGGCTCAGCTCAAGGGCTTCATCGATCGCAGTTATTCTTACCTGCTCCCTGGCTACATTGCCAGAAAACATCCGAGTCGATTTGTTCGACGTAAGCCATTAGTCTTTATCCTGACCCAGGGGCATCGCGACCCGGATTTATTTACCGACATTCTTCCCCGTTACCGCGATATCTTTCATTGGACAGGTTTTGCTGAAACCTATCCGCTGCGGGTGATTGATGTATATAAGCGCGGAGATGTTGATTCACGGCAGGATATTTTGACGGCGGCTGATCAGCTTGCTGATCGCCTATTGCTGGGATTAGGGTAGGGGGGGCTACGGCATCTGCCGCATTAATTGCTCAAGCGACGGTGCTTATGTCTGCCGATTGTGGAGTGTTCGTGAGTTTACTTGCCTCAAGGAGCATTTATGTCTGCTGAATCGTTGATGGAATTTCTACAACCGCAACTGGGCTGCGAGATCCACGTTGGTCCCTGGCTGACCATTACCCAGGAGCGGATCGACCGTTTTGCTGAAGTGACCGGGGATCTTCAGTGGATTCATACCGATCCGGTGCGGGCCGCAAAAGAGTCCCCCTACGGGACGACTATCGCTCATGGTTATCTGACCCTTTCGCTGTTGCCGTATCTCACCGAAAGCAACCATCCTGATTTTTTTCAGAAGAATTACCCGGGGATGAAAATGCGGGTGAATTATGGCGCCAATAAAATTCGTTTTCCTGCTCCCGTGCGGGTTGACTCGCGTATTCGAGCCAGGACGGTGCTTGACCGTACAGAAAAAGTTGGGGACGCGGTGCAGATCTTCTATCAAATCACCGTAGAGATCGAGGGCGGTGCAAAACCGGCTTGCGTGGTTGAATTTCTGGCGCGGGTTTATCCCTGAATGTTTGGCAGATGCAGACGCAAAAAAGCCGGAGCAGTGGCCCCGGCTTTTTTGCGTAGAATTGACTCTGGTTACTTGCTGGTTTCGTGGGCAGTCTCTTCGTGAGAGCCCGCCACACCTTTGACGAAGCCGAGCATTACCAGTAGGGCGGGAATCAATTGTGCTGCGACGATTAATCCGCAGAATCCGAGGAATATCCAGACGACTATTCCGCTATGGTCAACCCGGTCTCCGCTAGCGAAGGCGGTGCTGGCAAGGGTCATAAGGATGGCAGTGGCGGTGGCGATTTTAGCTGTGGCTTTCATGATGTCCTCCTTGAGGGGGCTATGGGGATTGACTGGCTTAGTTTCTAACTGAGTGTTTTGAAAACGGTCTTTTTCAACGCTTTGGGGTGGCATGCCTCGGGCGTTTGCTAAAGAGGCTCTTAACCCCGGTGATAAAGAGGAACAGGCCAGGAAACAGTTGGGTGGCGATGATTAGTCCGAAAAATACAAGAAACAGTATCGTGATGAGGCTGAGCCCGGATTTTTCAGCATTAGTGTTGGCCAGAGCCGTCGAAGTTGAAGCGATGAACAGAATGATGGCTGGTATGACAGGGTTTTTCATGGTGAGCTCCTTCGGTTCTGTGGGGCTTGTTTTATTATTTATGTAGCGAATAGTGTACCAATGTTGGATTTTATTTATTTTAAAAATATAACTAATCGTTTTTGCGAAATAAAAAAATTTTTAATCTATTGTTAGAGGGAGTTTGGGGGGGCTTTTTGAAAGGTAAATGTATATGTTAAATATACGCATTCACATTAAAATACCGTGATTTTTTGAACTTTGTGTTTTTGCAAGTTATTGAAATTGTGTTGAATATTGAGACATTAGGGGTGTATTTATATTTTGTTCAGGGTGTATAGCCTCTCGTTTTATAAGGTTCTCCCGTGTTCGTAATTTCGTCGTAAAATAGTTTTCTCTACGGTCTTCCTTTTGTTTTTCAAGACCTTGACCTTGCGGAAAACTGCTTGTTTCCCATTTGAAAACTGCACTCGTTCTATCCCTGGATTCCGGATGGAAACTATCTCAATGTCTTTTGTCAATGCGTCAAACTTTAACCGTCGAAAGGAAAAACATTCCATGATTCAATATGCGGCGCGCCTTGATTTTCAGGTGCGGGATTACGAGTGTGATATGCAAGGGGTGGTCAACAATGCGGTTTACCAGAACTACCTGGAACATGCCCGACATGAATTTATCAAGACATTGGGGGTTGATTTCGCTGAATTAGCCAGGCAGAAGATCAATCTGGTGGTGATCAGAGCCGAGCTCGACTATAAGAATCCCCTCGTCAGTGCTGATCGATTCTGGGTCGGCACCCGTCTGGAAAAATTGACCCCCCTGCGGTTTGCGTTTTTGCAGGATATCTACCGTGAAGCAGATCAGTGCTTGATTGTGAAAGCCCGGATTATTGGCACCGCCCTCAACGAGAGGGGGCGCCCAAAACTGCCTGACGAGATTGCCTTGGCTCTGACGGCAAAGTGTGCTGGGGATGTTTAAAGCGCAAATTAATAACATGACCGTAATCGGTATGCTCAATACGGGAGTTGCTGGGGGAAGTGCTGAATTTGTTATGTGATAGCGGTGTTTTTATAGTTTTATGAGCGTAAGTTGCTCACTTCTAGATTGGCGCATCTTCAATGCTGATTCCTTTAATCAGCTGTTGCATTGATCCTATGGTGTTTTACCAGAGCACTAGTTTTTAGACCCTTTTGATTCTTGTCTTAGATTGCTGGAGTAAGGTTCCTGAATAAGATATTATGAGCCCATGTTTTACGGTGGTACTTTCGGTGGTATTGAATCCAGCGGCTGGCTGTGATACGAAAATTATGACATATATTTATCGGTTCACTATCAATCTTTTGCATACCCTCATTCCCCTTTAGGAAAGGGGGCTGTTGGCTGAAGATTGGTGTTAATTAGGTATATTTATAAAGCGGCTTTCTCTTCGCCCCGTTTCTGGTGGTGAAGCAAGCAGGGTTCGTTTCATTTTCGGTTTTAAGGCAAAGCTTGTCAAAGGGCACGCGGTGGCAAGCCGCTGAAGGGGTTATGCTGAAATGAAATTAATAGGTGATGTTAGGATGAAGCGGTTAGGGCTTCTGCTGCTTCTGTTGCTCGTCGGGATGCTCTTTGGCTGCGCCGTGAATCCGGTAACCGGAAAAAACGAATTGCGGCTGGTTCCGGAAAGTACCGAAATAAACCTCGGCAGCGAGCAATATGCACCCAGTCGCCAGATGCAGGGTGGGGATTATGTCGTCGATCCTGAGGTTGGTGCCTATGTCAGCAGTGTGGGGAATCGGCTGGCTGCAGTCAGTGACCGAGGGCTGCCTTACGAGTTTAATGTGATTAATGATTCAACGCCCAACGCCTGGGCCTTGCCTGGCGGAAAGATCGCCATCAACCGTGGATTGTTGACTGAACTGAAGAGTGAAGCGGAGCTGGCGGCTGTCCTGGGGCACGAAATCGTTCACGCCGCGGCTCGTCATGGTGCCAAGGGGATGGAACGGGGGATGCTGCTGCAAGGGGCGGTGCTTGCGGCCCAGGTGGCATCGAGTAACAGTGAATTTGGCAATCTGGCGGTTGGCGGTGCGGCTTTGGCCAGCCAGATGATCGGTCAGAAGTACAGTCGGGATGCCGAAAGCGAGTCAGATTTTTATGGCATGAAATACATGTCCAAGGCCGGGTATGATCCGCAGGCCGCTATCGGTTTGCAGGAGACCTTCGTTCGCTTGTCCGAAGGGCGCAGTCAAGACTGGCTTTCCGGGCTTTTTGCCAGTCATCCCGCTTCACAGGAACGGGTCGAAGCTAACCGTGAGACGGCAAAGCAGTTTCCTGCTGGTGGGGAGGTCGGTGCGGAGCGCTATCGGCAGAAAATGGCGACTCTGATTCGCGACAAGGAGGCTTATGCTGCCTATGATCAGGGCCGCAAGGCGTTGGCCGAGGGACATGTCGAGCAGGCGCTTTCGCTGGCGGAACAGGCTTTGGCCGCTGAGCCGCGCGAGGCTTTGTTTCATTCATTGCGCGGTGACGTACGCTTCAAGCAGGGGCGTTATCAGGATGCGGTCACTAATTACGACCGGGCTCTTCAGCACAACGGCGCGTATTTCCATTTCTTTGTCAAACGCGGCCTCGCTCGTGAGCAACTCGGCCAGAAAGAGGCCGCTTACGTTGACCTCGAAAAAAGCCTGAAGCTGCTGCCGACGGCTACCGCGTTGAATTCGCTGGGTAATCTGGCGCTGGCTCGGGGTGACCGGCAAAAGGCCAAGGAGTTTTTTGCTGCCGCCGCCGGCTCCAAATCCGGACCTGGCGAAGAGGCGTCGCTCTCCCTGACCCGGCTCGACCTCCCGGATAACCCGAACAACTATCTGCAGGTTCGACTGGGCCTCGATAAGTCCGGATATTTATTGGCGGAAATCGGTAATCCGACCGGTGTTCCGGTGACCGATATCGACTATTTGATACAGTTTATCGATGCCGGAGGGGCTCAGCGTCAGGTTGCCTTACGGGTTCCCGAGACCCTGGCGCCGGGCACTGTCGTGCGGATGTCGACCGGAATCGGACCCGTCAGCAGCACCGCTTCGCTCTCAGGGGTGAAGGTGGGGGTCGTTAGGGCCCGGATCGCAGAATAGATATGGCTTAACCATTCGCCAGTTACCTATAAGAGAGGACTCCATGTTGTTGACGTTGTTGAGAAAACGCAGAAGCATCCGGAAGTTTCAGCCGGTATTGGTACCATCCGAAAAGGTTGATAAGTTGGTGGAAGCTATGCTGCGTTCACCGTCTTCCCGCGGCTTCGACCCCTGGGATTTTGTCGTGGTGACCGATTCGGAGTTACTCAAGCAACTGTCCCGAGCTAAGGAGCATGGCTCGTCTTTACTCGATGGGGCGCCGTTGGCCATTGTCGTTTGCGCCAATCCGCAAATCTCCGACGTATGGATCGAGGATTGTTCGATCGCCGCGCTGATTGTTCATCTTGCCGCTGAGTCGCTTGGGTTGGGGAGTTGTTGGGTTCAGATCCGCGAACGTCGCTACAGTGAAGAGCTGTCCTCCAGTGATTACGTGTGTAAAACCCTGGAATTGCCTGACGGTTTTCAAGTCGAGGCGATTGTCGGCATCGGGTATCCAGCTGAGACGAAATCGCCGCATCCTCTGGAGTCCCTGCATTATGATCGGGTTTCCAGTAATCGCTACGGCACTCGCTGGACCATGTCGGATCCCGGCCGACGGAAAAACTTTATCGAAAGTGTCGCTTTGGCCATGGAAGATTACTTCGGTGCCGATCAACGCCGCATCGATCATGCCCACCGGGTTGCCGGGTACGCCCGGGAGTTGCTCGCAGCCGTCGATGCCGATGAAACCGAAACCATGGTGGCCGCTTACCTGCATGATATCGGTATCCCTGAGGCTGAGCGAAAATACGGCAGTTGTCCCGGGCATTACCAGGAACAGGAAGGTCCTCCTGTGGCTCGGATTCTTCTCGAAGGGCTCGGTGCCGACGAGCGGTTGATCGAGACCGTCTGCGATCTGGTCGGCAGTCATCATACCCCGGGTGCCGTTGATTCCCCAGAGTTTCGCATTCTTTGGGATGCCGATGCCCTTGTAAATCTTACGGAAGTCGTCGTGGGTAAGGGCCCTGAGCAGATTGAGCGGATATTGGACAAGTCACTTGTTACTGAAACCGGTTATCGTCGGGCCCGAAAACTCTTTTTGCCCTGATGTCTTCGTGTTTGGTTTGAAAAAGCTAACTAATCTATGTATGCTAGAAGGCGATTGTTTATCTGAACATATCTATATTGGGAGGGTACAATGACTGAACATGCAGAGATCATTAAGTTTATCGATGACTATTTGGCGAAGAACGACCTCGATGGGTTGCCGGCTGCCGAAGCCAGTCGGCTGCTCAATGAGGCCGGCCTCTTGGCTGATGATCCATCGAAGCCGGGAGAACCGATGCGCAGGTTGCTGCGGGATGGGGGCATTCCCCATGCGCATAAGGTTCAGGGCAGGTGGTTCATACCTCGCTCTTCTCGTCCGGCATCGGCAACTGCGGATGTCGTCTCCCTGAAAGAGCCGATTTCCCGCATGAAAGTTCTCCTTCGTTTTCTCTATACCATCCTTTTTCTGCTGGTCTTTGAGATCCTTCGACTGATTGTACAGGTGACGGTGCTTGCCCAGTATGTTTATCTGTTGGTGATGGGGACTCCTAGCCCGCAATTGAAAAAATTTGGTGGAAGGGTTTCCGACTATACATACCGGGTCCTTCGTTATCTTACCTTGAATGAAAATGCCAAACCTTATCCGTTTAATCGGTTTCCTGGCGAAGTGTCGCCGCCAGAGGCCAATGTCTCTTTTAAATAACCACTCTGCAAAGCCTGGCCAGCGCGATCCGCTGGCCAGGCTTTTTTTTATGGTGCGCCAGGCATGGCGCGTGGCGCGCAAGCGCCATTCGGTTGGACGTGGTGTTCAACTGGAGACTTGGAGGTGAAAGTCCTCTACGGACCCTGATGACGGGAACCGTTAGCCGAACGGCAAGGGTGTTCATCGCGAGGTGGAATCTGAAGGAAGCTGTAGGCAAAATCCCGGCCCGACGAACAGAA
>JBFHFM010000196.1:0-6718 GCA_041583595.1 Trichloromonas sp.
GGTCAAGCGGTTGCTTGACCAGCCGCCCTACTATCAGATTCCCGGTCCCGCCGAGGTATTGACCGGCCTTGATCGAGAATATCCTTACGAACGCTTTGATAAGTTTTTTACCATTGTTTATCTACTGCTCGAGCCGTCAACGGGTAGGGTCAGGTACTGCAACGGGGGGCATCCGTTACCCGTTTTGATTCGGGCCAACGGTACCCTTGAGTTGTTGCCTGAGGGGGGTACCTTGATCGGCATGGGGGGGCTGGTTCCTTACGAAGAGGGCGAAGTTCAGCTGTGCCCAGGAGATCGCCTGTATCTATATTCCGATGGTGTGACCGAATATTTTTCTGAAACGGGTGATTTGTTTGGTGAGCAGCGCCTGTTTGATTATTTGTTGCTTGCCAGAGACTTACCCGTTGAGCGGGGGGTTAATAATCTGATGTTTCGCCTGCGGGAATTCGGAGGTGGCAGGGCTCCCAGTGATGACGTGAGCATTATGGGGATAGAGTTTACCGGTTAATTCCTCCCCGGGTGTTTTTTTATTGTTTTGTCTTTATGGATGGTAACGGAATTTATTTGCAAATTTTCCCTGTGTTTTCTGGTGCACTCGGTGGGGGGCTATGCGGCTAACAATCAAAAAAAAGCTCGTTTTTTCCTATCTGTTGCTAACCTGCTTCGCTATGGGAATCGCGGTTTTTTCTGTTAACGTGATCCAGTCCATTCAAGCTGAGTTCAAAAGGGCCGCTGTCGACGCTCTGTCGATGGGGCTGGCTCTTGGCGAGATGCGGTTTGCCGGTCTGCGAATCGTCTCTTCAACTGTAGAATATGGATTTTTGGCTCGTCTGCAACAGGCTCCTGAACGAGTGGATATAACGAAAAAAGAAGAACTCGAACTGATCACTTGCGGTTATTGGGAATATCGCAAGGCTTTTCAGCGTTATGAATCCTTTGCCCTGCAATCGTTGCCAGATTATGGAGATGTCCTTACCGATGTCCGCCGGACTGGCGAATCTTTGATGCAAAGCAGTTCTCACTTACTCGAGGCCATAAGGGAGGCCGCACCCGACGAAACCCTTTTAGAATTGAAGGATGTTTTCGAGCAGGACGAAAAGAACTTTCTCCTGGTTATAGAACGTGCCCTGAATAGAGAAACGAACCATCTGCTTAACAGCAGTGAACGAGTTCGGGTGGCGATCCGGTCTGGAATTGAGCATATTGCGGTTGTTGCCGCCTTGTTGGTTCTGATGACTCTTGTGTCTGGTTTGCTTTTATCCAGTGCCATATCACGACCTGTCAGGCTTTTGAAGTGGGCCGCTGAATCGATTGGCGGTGGCGATTTCGAGGTCAGGATCGATGCTCATAGCAACGATGAAATTGGTGATCTTTCACGATCCTTCAATCGCATGGCCGAGGATCTGTATCGTTTCAACGAAGAGCTGGTTTCGGCCAAAGATCATCTTGAAAGCGTTTTTGAGGCAATGGTTGATTCCCTGGTGGTGACTTCCTCCGATGGCACCATTGCCAGTGTCAATCTGGCGACCCTGTCTCTGCTCGGCTATGCCCCCGAAATGTTGATTGGTCAGCCTTATTCCACCCTGTTGGTCGACTCGCATCAGCAGGAACTGTTGCTTGATAAAGTGCACGCTGAGGAAATTGTTTCGGGCCAGGAAACGTTCTATCGTGGTCATGACGGTCGCATCATTCCAGTAGCTCTTTCAGTGTCTGCGCTCTCTGTCGACAAGAATAAAGGGGTTATTTTTCAGGCTCATAATTTAAGCGAACAGCGACAGGCTGAACAGGAAATCCGCCAGTTGGCCTATTTCGATAACCTGACTGGTTTGCCCAACCGGACCCTGTTTATGGATCGCCTAAACCAGTGTCTGGCTCAGTCGCGTCGGGATAGTGGCCAGTTGGCCCTGTTGTTTCTCGACCTTGATCAGTTCAAGGTGGTAAATGACACCCTTGGCCACGCCGCTGGCGACGAACTTCTGTACCAGGTGGCGAATCGTCTCTCCCGGGGGTTGCGACAGTATGATATCCTGGCCCGGTTGGGGGGCGATGAATTCGTTTTGCTGATTTCCCCGGTCAGTGATGAACGCGCCGCCGCCGCCGTTGCCCGCCATATTCTGGAGATGATGTCCGAACCGGTTATCTTGGAATCGAAAGAACTCTTTGTCACCACAAGTATCGGTGTGGTGCTTTCTCCTGCGGATGGCAACGAGGCTGAAGTGCTACTGAAGCATGCGGATGTGGCCATGTATGCTGCTAAAGATCAGGGTCGCAATACCTATCGGTTTTTCACTGAAAAAATGAATCTCAAGGCCCTTGAGCGGAGTGAAATAGAGGCTGATCTTCGTCGGGCAATCCGAAACAATGAATTCTGTCTTTACTATCAGCCTCAGGTTGATCTTCATTCGGGCAAGGTTATGGGAGTGGAGGCGCTGGTCCGCTGGCAGCATCCCGAAAAGGGGTTGATCCTTCCTGGTAAATTTATCCCGCTGGCCGAAGAAACCGGTCTGATTCGGCCGCTCGGGGAGTGGGTGCTGAAAACTGCCTGTACCCAGAATGTCCTTTGGCAGCAGGCGGGCTATCCCCGCCTTAAGATGGCCGTCAATCTGTCGGCAAAACAGTTCGGCCAACCGGGGGTTGTTGATAAGATCGACCAGGTGTTGTTTCAATCAGGCATGGAGGCGGACTACCTCGAGTTGGAGTTAACTGAAAGCACCTTGCTGCACGGTGCTCATGAGGTCATTGCCAACATGCTGGATATCAAGGTGCGCGGCATTCATTTGTCGATCGACGATTTCGGTACCGGCTATTCATCTCTAAGCTATTTGAAGCTCTTTCCTATTGACCGGTTGAAGATAGATCGTTCCTTTGTGCGCGACATCAATATCGACAAGGACGATGCGGCTATTGTTGATGCCATCATTGCCATGGGGCACAAACTCGGTCGACGGGTTCTTGCCGAAGGTGTCGAAACCGAAGCTGAACTCGATTTTTTGCGGTCTCAGGGATGTGATGAGGTGCAGGGCTACTATTATTGCAAGCCCCTCCCTCCAGATGAGTTGATGGCTTGGCTGCATCAGCGTTCTTTGACGTGACCAACTGAGATGAAACAGGGAGATGGTTTGCCATGAAAATTAATGAACTTGCTAAACAGCTCAAATCTGACCAGGCTCCTTGCGTGGTTGATGTACGCACAGGGCCGGAATTTCGTTCCGGGCACATTCCTGGTGCCGTTCATGCCCCGTTGCTGTCGATTTTACTGCGCCGGAGCCGCTTGCCATCGAGCCGTGAAACCCTGCTGGTATTGACCTGTGAACATGGTCCAAGAGCCCAAATGGTCAAATCGGTGCTTGGCTTTTTCGGGTATCGCAATCTTGAACTGTTGGAGGGACATATGTCTGGCTGGCGAAAAGCCGGGTTGCCCACCGAACAGTGACCTTGGGATTGGTAGAATTATCCCGTTTTTGATCCTCGGTATTTTAATCCTTTTTTTATGTAAGATTCTACAGCAACGGCCCGTAAAACTCGCAATTCGCCGCGACTTCGACGTTGACAATCACCAATCCAATCGTATACAGTATGCAAGTTTTCGGTTTCGTTTCGCGGATGCAGAAGGCGATGTTCCAGCGTTCCTGATTCGTCATAATTGGCTCTACTGGCAACTTCTAAGTGGCAGTTCCCGCGACATACGCCCGGGCTGTCAACCATTACATTGAGGAGGAGAGAGATGATCGAAGCTTATCTGAAACAAGAGGAAGAGCGTAACTCCCAGGGTATTCCCGCGCTTCCCCTGACCCCCGAGCAGACCGCTGACCTGTGTAAATTGCTGGAGGCTCCCCCCGCAGGCAAGGAAGCTTTTCTTCTGAATCTGCTCACCGAGCGTGTTTCTCCCGGTGTTGACCCGGCTGCTGAAGTTAAGGCCGATTTTCTTGGTAAAATTCTAGCCGGCACGGCCAAAAGCCCCCTGATCACCAAGAAAGATGCTGTCAAGATCCTCGGGACCATGATTGGCGGGTACAACGTACAATACCTCATCGCCGCGCTCAAGGACGCCGAAGTGGCCGACGAGGCTGTCTGCGCCCTCTCCGGAACCACCTTGGTGTACGATGCCTCCGATGAGATCATCGCCCTCTCCAAGAGCAACCCCAAAGCCAAACAAATTGTAGAGTCTTGGGCCAAAGCCGAGTGGTTCACCAGCAAGCCCGCCCTTGAAGAAGAGATTACTGTTAAGGTCTTCAAGGTCGATGGCGAGATCAATACCGACGACTTCTCCCCCGCCGGCGATGCCTGGAGCCGTCCCGACATCCCTCTGCATGCTCTGGCCATGGGGAAAACTCGCTTCCCCAATCGTCTTAAGGATATCGCAGATTGGCGCGCCGCCGGCAATCGCGTTGCCTTCGTCGGTGACGTGGTCGGTACCGGTTCATCCCGCAAGTCCGCCTGCAACAGCGTGCTGTGGCACATCGGTAACGATATCCCGGCCGTCCCCAACAAGCGCCGCGGCGGCGTGATCATCGGCAGCGTCATCGCTCCGATCTTCTTCAACACCGCTCAGGACTCCGGCGCCCTGCCGTTGATGATGGATGTTTCCAACTTCAACGATGGCGACGTGATCACTATTAACACCAAGAAGGGCGAAGTGACCAAGGGTGGGAAAGTCGTCACCAGCTTCGATATTAAGCCGAATACCGTACCCGACGAGTTCCGCGCCGGCGGTCGTATTCCTTTGATCATCGGTCGCTCCCTGACCGCCAAGGCCCGCGCGGCCCTCGGTCAGCCCGAATCGGACATCTTCACCAAGCCGGTTAACCCGGTGCCCAAGGCGAACCAGGGTTACTCCCTGGCCCAGAAGATGGTCGGCCGCGCTTGCGGCGTTGACGGCGTCCTCCCTGGCACCGCCTGCGAGCCGAAGATGACCACCGTCGGTTCCCAGGATACCACCGGGCCGATGACCGCCGACGAACTGAAGGAACTGGCCTGCCTCAAGTTCCAGTCCCCGATGTTCATGCAGTCCTTCTGCCACACCGCTGCCTATCCGAAACCGGCCGATGTGAAGATGCACAAGTTCCTCCCCGACTTCATTGCCGAGCGCGCCGGTGTTCCCTTGAAGCCCGGCGACGGCGTCATCCACAGCTGGCTCAATCGCCTGCTCGTTCCCGACACTGTCGGTACCGGTGGCGACAGCCATACCCGTTTCCCGATCGGGATCAGCTTCCCGGCCGGTTCCGGTCTGGTCGCCTTCGGCGGGGCCCTCGGTTTCATGCCCCTCGACATGCCCGAGTCGGTTCTGGTCCGCTTCAAAGGGAAGTTCAACCCCGGCATCACTCTGCGTGACGCGGTTAACGCCATCCCCCTCTGGGCCATCAAGCAGGGGCTGCTGACCGTACCGAAGAAAAACAAGAAGAACATCTTCAACGGCCGCATCCTCGAGATGGAAGGTCTCGACATCGACGTCGAGCAGGCCTATGAGCTCACCGATGCCGCCGCCGAGCGCTCCGCCGCCGCGGGCTGCATCCAGCTCAAGGAAGACGCCGTCTGCAAATACCTGCGCTCCAACGTGGCGCTGATGGAGAAGATGATCGCTGAAGGGTATCGCGATGCCAAGACCCTGCAGGGCCGCATCGACGACGTCAACGCGTGGCTCAAAGCGCCCAAGCTGCTCAAAGCCGACGCCAGCGCTGAATACGCTGCGGTTATCGAAATAGACCTCGCCGAGATCACCGAACCGATCCTGGCTTGCCCTAACGATCCCGACGATGTCAAGCTCCTCTCCGAAGTGCAGGGGACCTCGATTCAGGACGTCTTTATCGGTAGCTGCATGACCAACATCGGTCATTTCCGCGCCGCCGCCAAGATCTGGGCCGGGCACAAGTTCAACCCCAACATTCGCACCTGGATTTGCCCCCCGACCCGTATGGATCAGGCCAAGCTCAAGGACGAGGCGTATTTCGCCATTTTCAACCAGATCGGCGCTCGCATCGAAACCCCGGGCTGCTCCCTGTGCATGGGGAACCAGGCCCGCGTGCCTGACGGGGTGAACATGTTCTCCACCTCGACCCGTAACTTCGATGACCGCATCGGTAACGGCGCCAAGGTTTTCCTCGGTTCCGCCGAGCTCGGTGCTGTGACCTCCCTCCTCGGCAAGCTGCCGACTCCGGCCGAGTATCTGGCCCAGTACATGGAGAAGGTTGCGCCGGTCAAGGACGAAGTCTACCAGTATCTCCAGTTCGACGAGATGAAGGGCTTTGACGCCATTTACAGCCAGCGTACTCTGTAAAAAAAAACAACGGTTTTTAATGCCGTGACATGGGCCGCTCCCGCAAGGGGGCGGCCTTTTTTTATTTTCCGCCTGTATCTGTAGTCCTGGCCGGTAAACGCAGGCAACAGGCTGGAGGAAAAAAGGGGGCATTCTGCCGCCGGAAAGGTGAGGGCAGTTATGAGCAAAAAGCCGCTGGGAGAAAGGTAATCTAGGGTCGGTCCGATTAGGCGGGATGCAGTGAAGAATTACATATTTGAGGGCAGATTTGAGGTTCTTTGAGAGCTAATAGTCGTCTCTATTCGTCGAAAAAGAATTGGAAGTTGGATCAAATAGACGATTTTGCAGCCGGCTTATGAATAGTCCAGCAGGTTTCATGGCGAGAGGAGCAGGGGGAAGAAAACTTAGAAGCAGATATGGCGGCGATTTATTACGGTTTTCACAATCAAATGTTGTGTAAAAAAA
>JBFHFM010000197.1:0-6710 GCA_041583595.1 Trichloromonas sp.
TTCGGTGAACTCTGCTTTTGAATAGATGGCCTCGCGCTCGGCCATCACTTCGTAAAGACGCTGGTGCCCCATCATGACCGTGTTGAAGACCGTCTCTTCATCGAAAGCAAAATGGTCCTGGCGCAACATGGCGATCCGTTCGCCGGTACCGGTTGATACTTCGCCTTTGTCGGCCTCGATTTCTCCGGCGAGAATTTTAAGAAAAGTGGATTTGCCGGCGCCGTTGGCTCCGATCAAGCCATAGCAGTTGCCGGGAATGAATTTTATGGTGACGTCTTTGAAAATGACCCTTTTGCCGTAGGCGAGAGCCACATTGTTGGCGCTGATCATGAAGGTAATATGTCCTTTTTGTGATGACCCGGATCCGTCTTTTCGGATTCAGCGGTAAATAAAAAACCACAGGGGTGACCCCTGTGGTTCACGTGCTTGTCTCTTATACCATTGAATGCTGGTCAGCGGCAACCAGTTTGTTCTTTTAATCCGGGCATCTAGGGTTGCCTGTACGGCTATCGTGAAAACCCTTCGGTTCGAAATGCCCGCGTTTGCCTCTGAGTTCGGGAGTCGACCGGCGAAAAGTCCGTTGGGGGCAAGCTGTTCAGTTCGGGGGGAGTTGCATGTGTTTATCTATTTTTTCCAGTACTTCTTCGGGGGTCGCGGGAGTGACCAGGATATCGCTGGCTCCGTATTTGACGGCTTGTAAAACGGTTTTGCGGGTCCATTCAGGGCCGGCGGCAACCAGCGGAGGGACTTCTCCCACGGCCGACTGGATTTTGATAATAGAAGCCAGGCCTCGATCTCCGACTTCGCGCATGGCCAGGAAAACCCCTTTGACGTTTTTCCCCCGGGTGTTGGTCAGAAAATCTCCTTGAAAGTGCATGCAGGTCACGGTGCAGTTGCAACGGTCCATGAAGCTATGAGCGAAGGCTTCCGCAGATTGCAGTGTTTCGGAAACGACGAGAATGACAGGCGGTTCCGTTGATGCTGAGGGAGAAATCCGGTTGGCTGATGGCCCGGTTGAAGGAGGTTTTTCACCTTCCGGGGTGATTTGTTCGGCGTCCGACTCTGTCTCGGAGGCTGCAGAAGGTTGCGTCGGCGCTGCTGCTTGACCGGCGGTTGAAGCCGACTTCGCGGCAGGTGCTGAGACTCCCGTTTGAGCCGGAGTGGACGGGGATTCTGGCATGGCGCCAGCGGTTGGTTTTTCGCCAGGAGGGGCCCCTTTCGGTTGACCTGAGGCGGATGTGGATGGCTGTGAGGCTGTTGCCGCAGCTTCGGCAACTTCTGGGGGCGGTTCGAGGCCGAGGAGTTCTGGGGGAATAAGGACACTCAGCGTTCCCAGAGGCTTGTTCGCCAGTTGGGTTGGGCAGGTTGAGACGTAATAGGTGCCGGCCGGTACGGGGCCATTCGGATCGTCGGGGGAGAAGGGGGTCAGTCCGGTTTTTTTGAAATGCAGTTTGGGATTGGCGTGTTCAGTGAATACGGCCGTATAGACGCCGGCAATGATGTTGGCGATTTCACCGTAGGCGTCATCAACCTCGTCATCGAAAAGGTTTTGTTCGCGGCGCTGTTCCATTTCATCCGGCGGCAGCAAAATCAGCGTGCCGCCCAAGCTGATGGCATCCTTCAAGCCGACCACCAGGTAAGCCGTGCCGGAATTATCGCCGCTAATGCTAAGGGTTGCCAGTACCGCCTTGCCGCTCAGGGTGGCAAACAGGTCGTCACGACTGATCAGGCGGTGACTGGGTTTGGGACAGGAAAAATCCTGGCCCAACAGACCGCCGACTTCGTCCTGGATCTTTTTGAGGGTCTCGGTGAGTATCTTGTTGATGAAGACCTGTTTGTCCATGGTGCCGCTTTGGTTTCTTTCGTTATTAGGCGCGGATGAACTCGAGTTCAACCAGCATCTGCCCGGTTTTCAGGGCAAAAGGAATGGTGATTCGTTCCGCACTGGCCAAGCCGTGGATCGTGTAGGAGATACCGCCAATCGCCGTGGGGATGGATAGTTCAATGTTTTTGTTGTGCTCGGCCAGGTTCACTTTGAGTCCGCCGGCCACCATGTTGGCGAGCTCTCCGATGGCGTCATGAACATCATCGTCGATTTGCTCAACTTCCATGCCCAGCAGGCTCCCGGTAATGGCCAAAGCCACCATGCTGGGGCAATGAAGGCGCAGCATTCCCTTGATGTCGCCAGAAAACCCGAGCATGCCGGTAATCGATTCGTGAAAAGATAGCATCTTTTCTGTAATTGGAGAACCGGGAATTGCGTCGAGCGGAATCATCGTGGAGAAGACATCGCTGGTGGAATCGATAATGGCTGCAGACAAATCCACAATTATATCCTTTCTTTCGCAATCTTAGGATTGATGTTCCAGTTGCAGTTCGACCAGAAAGGTTCCTTCTGCACTGGTGAACGGCACCATGGTGCTGCGGCGGTGTGGATGAAAATCAATACTGTAATTCTGACCGCACACCGCAGAGGGAATAGAGAGCTGAATATCCCTGCTGTTGTCGCTGAGATAGGCTTTGATACTGCCGGCCAGCATGTTGGCCAACTCCCCGAAGGCATCTTTGACATCGTCGTTAAGTGAGTCGACCTCCAGTCCGAGAAAGTTGCTCGTAATCGCCATGGCGACTTGATCGCAAGCGTGAATAGCCAGCATGCCTTTATATTGTCCGGCCATGCCGACCATTCCCGTGATGCTGTGGTCAAATGGTTCAATTGTTTCAAGGCGCGGCAACTCCGGAGTTACCTCCATCATGAGCATGGTGGAAAAAACCTCCGTCGTGGCGTCAATAACATGCTGCTCCCAGTCCAATGGCACCTCCGCGCAGGTTAGACCAGCGGACCGATAATATCGCTGACCTGATCCGGAGTGAAGGGTTTTTTGATGCTTCCGGCGGCACCGAGAGATTTGGCTTCCGTCAGGATATCGGCACCGGCCTCGGTGGTAATCATAATGACGGGAATCGCCTTGATGGCGTCAATTCCCGCCTTCTGCCGCAGAAATTCAATACCGTCCATATTCGGCATATTGATATCGCTCAGAATGATGTCGACGGATTCATTTTGCAAAACCTGCAGAGCTTCCACGCCGTCGCCCGCTTCGAGGATGGTGTCGAAGTCGAGGCCGGCCTGGCGCAGGGAGCGGGTAACGATTTTACGCATGGTGCTTGAGTCATCAATGATCAGTACTTTTTTTCCCATGGGGCAAAGACCTTTCTTTCAGCTGAGTAGGATTAATGTGTCAAGCGTGGGTACGCCATTTAGCGGCGTAACAGATCGCTGCCGATGGCGACGACGGTAAATGCGTCGGCATCAGATAAAAATGTCCATTTCTGTTGTTCCACCCCCTGGTCGATCGAGGGGCCAGATTCAATTTGCGGCAGGCCGAGCTGGAAGCTCTGGTCGTCGTCTAGTATTTCGTTCAGGAAACGCCCGGCGATAATGTTGATGATTTCCGCAAGGGTGTCGCTGCGCATCTCGTCCGTGACTTCTTTGGCTGGAAGGCAGTAGGCCGCCGCCGTAATCCGTGTTGCCAGACTCTCGGGCATGCTCAGCCGAAGCTCGCCTAGAACCGGGGCGTGAATCAGGATGCTGACGGTTAGCCGGTCTGGTTCGTTCGGCGGGGACCTTTGCTCATCCCCGGGCAGAACTTCTATGAAAAGCATATTTTCCACGCTGTTGATCACCGCGCTGCGTATAGCCCGATCGTAGCGTTCCATGTTATCTCCCATTGTGGCTGATGTCAGCAGGCGTGAGCAGGGGGGCGATCTTGTCCATCAGGGCCGGGGGGGACACGGGCTTGCTGAGGACGGCAGTGACTCCGAGTTTAATCAGTTCAGCCTCTTTGGTAGGATTGCCGGCACTACTGATGACCAGTACCGGAATCTGGCTGAGCTTCGGGTTGGCTTTGAGCCATTTAATCAAGGTTTCTCCATCCATGACCGGCATGTTGAGATCGGTGATGACCAGGTCGGTCGCTGCTTCCTTGATTTTGGCCAAGGCCTCTTTGCCGTTGGTCACTTCAATGATGGCTGCGTTGTCAATGCCGAGGATTTCCAGGCAGCGCCTGATGAACATCCTGGCCGTCGCCGAATCGTCTGCGATAACGATGCGCTTCACCTCAATGCTCCTCTCTGTTTGCAAGAGATGCTTCAATTTTTTGAAATTCTTCCGTGCATTCAAGTAGCAGCAGGGCCAAATCGTCCCTGGATATGTTGAAGTGGTCTGCATAGTCCTGTTGCAGATGATACTGCATTGAGTCGCTGCCGGTTCCATGGCCGCCCATCATGGCCAGGATATCCCCCAGGTGCACCGCGTAGGTCAGAGCCTTTGAACTGGCGTCAGCCCGCTCGGGATGGTGATGATGGAGAATGACCTGCTGCAACACTTCCGGCAGTTTCCAGTGTTGGGCCAATTTAAAACCGACCTCTGAATGGTCGAGTCCCAAGCGGTTTTGCTCAGCGGTCAGGTAATCCGCCGTTTTTCCCTGAGCGATGTCGGTTACCATGTTATGCGAGGTACCACGCAAAAATTCAGAAATAATGGCTTTGCCGATATCGTGCAGCAGTCCGGCGGTAAAGGCCATGTCGGGGGGGAGTTCGCCCTTGGCAAGGCGGGCCACGGCGCGGGAGGCGATGGCGGTGAAAAGGTTGTGGTTCCAGAGCTGTCCCGACTCGCCTTCGTAGCCGTCAAGCGGCTTGGAAAAAAAATCTGAGGCGCATTCAGCGACGGCGATGCTGATCACCATCCTTTCTCCCAGAAAACTGATCGCGTGCTCAACCGAGTTGATTTTGTGCATCAGGCCCATCGCCACGGAGTTGACGACTTTCAGTATGCGGGCGGTGAGAATCGAATCGCACTTGACGAGGTCGATGACGTCTTTAAGGTCATGATCCGCCTTGGCGGTAAGTTGCAAAAGTTGGTTGGCCACGGGAGAAAGAAGGGGAGCCTCCGCGATGGCCCGGGCAATTTCGGGGTGTTGCTTGAAAGGGCTCATGGCTAGTCTCCTAAATCTTCCAGTTAGGTCGTCCCGGCGAGGATAAAAAGATCTCTCCGGTCTTTATCGAGATGGAAACGGTACGACTGAAAGTTCCCCCCACATCTTCTGAACGGGGGCCCATGCCGTAGCTCCAGAGAATTTTTTTTACCGCCAGCAGGTTGCGTTTGCCGATATTGAAAGTGTCGTTGTGGTCCATGATGGCGGCCCCCCCGGCCAGTTTAACGAGCAGTCCCTTGCCTTGGGGATGACAGCCGAATTTGCTCATTTCTTGCAGCAGTGCCGGAATCCCCGTATCGGCAAAATATCCTGGCCGGTCATGGGCCTTGGCCGGGTTAATTTTCGCCTCGGGGAGAGCGATGTGCACCATGCCGGCCGTTCGGGTTCTCGGGTCGAGTAGAATGACGGCCACGCAGGATCCCAGCGCATAGGTCTTGATTTCTGCATCCTGGCTGTTGCTGGCACCCAGATCGCCAACCCCGAGTATCATTGTTTTCATACGCTCTTCTCCGAAAGAAGCCTGAGGGTCTCAGGGGCAATATCGTTCAGCGGTAACAGTCGTTCGGCTCCCCCACGTTCGAAGGCGATTTTGGGCATACCGAAGACCACTGAACTTGCTTCGTCCTGGGCCAGGGTGCGGGCCCCGGCCTTGCGCATGGCCAGCAGGCCGTTTGCACCGTCTGCTCCCATACCGGTCAGCATGATGCCGATGGCGTTGGCGCCGACCACTTCGGCAACCGAGTGCATGAGTAGGTCGACCGAGGGACGGTGGCCACTGACGAGTTCGCCGTCTTCGCAGTTGACCTGGTAGAAGCCGCCGGAGCGTTTGACCTTCATGTGCCGGCCCCCCGGGGCGATAAGAATTTGGCCGGTTGTGATCCGGTCTCCTGTTTCAGCCTCTTTGACGTTCATGGCGCAGAGCTGGTTGAGGCGGTCGGCAAACATCTTGGTAAAAACTGGTGGCATGTGCTGCACAATCACTATCCCGGGCATGTTGGCCGGGAACGGGATGATCACTTTTTTAATCGCTTCGGTGCCGCCGGTCGAGGCGCCAATGGCGATGACCTTGTCCGCTGATTCAGCCAGGGGGTCAGGTGTTGTTGGAACACCCAGATTCGGCCCTGTATTACGAAGGTTTTTCAGGCACGAAACGTTGGTTGTCGCGGCGATTTTGAGTTTGGTGCGCAGCTCGGCCAGCATCATATCGAGGTTGTGGCCCTTGTTTGAGGTTGGCTTGGCGACAAAGTCGACAGCACCGGCTTCAAGGCAGTCGAGGGTGATCTGTTTGCCGCTCTGGGTCAGGGAACTGACCATCACTACCGGGATTGGATACTGGGGCATGAGTTTTCGCAGAAACTCGAGGCCGTTCATACGCGGCATTTCAACGTCCAGGGTCATGACATCGGGCCGCTGCTTGATGATGCAGTCCCGGGCCGAGTAGGGGTCCGTGGCGGTCCCGATTACCTCAATGCCAGGGTCCATGGACAGCCCGTAAGACAGGATCTGTCTTACCAGGGCTGAGTCGTCCACAATCAGGACGCGGATTTTTTTGTTCATAGTTCGCTTTCACGCTGGTAGGTTGCCGGCATCAGGTATTTATAAAGTGACTGGCTGCGTCCGATCGTCTCGGAATGGCCGATGCACAGGTAGCCGCCCGGTTCGGTGAACTGGTGAAATTTTCCGATCAGGGTTTCTCTCGTGGTCTGGTCGAAA
>JBFHFM010000198.1:0-6699 GCA_041583595.1 Trichloromonas sp.
GGCAAGGGGTGGGGAAACAAGGTGCGGGTGAGTGTCACTGACCGCGGCGTGGGGATGTCTCGAAAAGAGCTCAAGAGCCTGTTTCAGATGGGAACCCGCTTGTCTAAAACCGGTACGGCTGGCGAAGTTGGCAGTGGGTTGGGGCTGCTGCTCAGTTATGAGCTGCTTCGTCGGAGTGGCAGCAAGCTCAAGGTCCGCAGTGAGCCGGGCAGGGGGAGCAACTTCTCCTTTGTTCTGCCTAAGGCTCGGGGGCAGAAGCCGGTGCCAAAAACTTCGGTTCAGGCGGAGACACCTTCGGCGGTCGATTTACCCGACTGAGCGCGAACATCAGGCTTTTTTTTTCGGGGCGGTGCAGGCATGAATGGCTTGCACCGCCCTTTGTGTTTTGGGAGGACAAGTTCAGGGTTGGCAGGAGGCTAGTGTCAGTCCCAGTTTTTTCAGGAATTGACAGGTCAGCCGATACGTGATTCCCCAGAGCAACGGGCGCTGGGGGCCGAGGAGGTCAATGGCTGGAACCTGGCGGATGCCATTTTCCCAGTCGATTTTGGCGTTAATCTGTCGATTCGGATTGTGTAATTCGGTCAGAGGAAAGAAGAAGGCTTTGCTTACTTCGTGGTTCAGGTCGGCGGGAGTGGCTGCATCGCTCTTGAGGCTATAGACGAAGCAGGAGACTCGCACTGGCAGGTAGGCGCCGACAATATCATCGAGTTGGCCTAAATAGTCGGCAGGAATTAGGTCGAGACCGATTTCTTCCAGGGTTTCTCGCTCGGCAGCCCCACGTGCGCTGCTATCTCCGGGGTCGATACGTCCGCCGGGAAAGGCGAGGTTCCCCGACCAGGGATCCTGGGGATGTTGCGCCCGTTCGATGAATAACAACTCCGGTCCCGGGTCGGCGGGACGAAGAATCAGGGCGACCGCGGCGTGTCCCCGCTCGGGGTCATCGATCAGTTTGGCCGGCTTGGCGGCGAGAGTTTGGCGGATATGCGCAAGGTCAATTGGTGATGAAAGGGGCATCGGGCAAACCTTGGTTGAGTCGGAGGCTGTTGTGATCCGCTGCAGACCGTCCTATGGTTGGCGTAGTTGTAAAAAGTTTTCAGATGGCAAGTGTCTTGGCAGATAGGGTCCAGGTTCATTCTGCCACAATGGGGGCGGACAAGCTACCCCCTGGTGGGGCTGATGTTTTTGGAGGGGAAGATTTGGGTCGATAGGGGATCAGTTTGATCAGGGTGACTTCCGGTGGAGAGAAGACTCGGATAGGAGGCCCCCAGGTGCCGGTGCCACGGCTGGCATAAAGGCGGGTTCCGGTCGGTAGACTATAAAGGCCGTTCTGCATGGGGTATTCGAGGGCGGTTACCAGGTTGAATGGTGCGATCTGGCCACGATGAGCATGGCCGGAGAGCTGTAGCTCGAAAAATTCTTCACCTGCTGCGGTAACCAGCGGCCGGTGTTTGAGCAAGATGGTGAAGAGGCAGAGGTCGGCTGTTTTGACCAGAGTTGCTTCGTTGGCAACGATACCGCCGGCCGGGTCATCAACTCCGGCAAGTATCAGTGGACCAATTGTTACCGCCTGATTGCGCAGGATGGTGAAGCCGCTCCGCTCGAGAAACTCCACGGCCTGCTCGAGGCCGGAGTAATATTCGTGATTGCCGGTAATGGCATATTTGCCGAGTGGAGGCGACAGTCGGGCGAAGATTTCCGCCAGGCCGGTGAGGTGGTTGATTCGGGCGTCGACGATGTCGCCGGTCGCGACCAGCAAGTCGGGGTGAAGCTGCTCGATTCGAGTGATAATTTGTTCCAGCTTCGCATGTCGGTTGATCAGTCCGAGGTGCAGGTCAGATATCTGGACGATGTGGATGGGCTTCGCTTCTGCCGGGAGTTTGTCGGTTTGGATGATGATCGTTTCAGTTTTTAACTGGTTTGCTTCGAAAAAGCCATAGATGCACAGGAGTATTGCCAGGGTCGGAACAAGGACGGCGCAGCGGGACCCGTGCAGAGTGTATTCAGATGCGCCAGGGTGAAATCGTGACAGGGGGCGAAGCAGAAGGTCCCAGGCGAAAACGGCAACGAAGCCGGCAAAGGTGATAAAGACAAACCCCATCCATGAGTAACTGATGAGCGCCAGTAGCCTGGCGATCTCTTCCTGTCGGATGTATTCCAGCGCTCGTACCAAAACCGGGGATATGATCATCAGGGCCATAAAGGCCAGGGTGGTATAGCGGGAGCGGGGGCGAGGCGACATGACCGGGCGGAGTCCCCGATAGACCAAGGCGTGCATCGCCGTGTAGATGGAAAGAAAAACCGTAAGGAAGATGGCTAGGCGAATCATAGGTGTGACACTCCTTGTCCCTCTGAAGGTGTCGCAAAAAGTCGGTCTGACTGATTTTTAGTCGTTTTTCAAGGTGTGGATAGCTTTTATATGCAAGCCCCTGAAAAAACACGAAGCTTTGGACACCGAAGTTTGTTGGCCATCTTTTCGGCTTTTGGGATGTGCCTTAATAAAATAGCATAAAAAAAGCCCCCGGTCTTAGACCGGGGGCTTTTAGCTGATCAGGAAACCGATTTATTCTGCGGTAACCTGGCCGTCTTCGATGATCAGGTCGTACTTGTAGCCGGCTCCGAAATCTTTGTCGGCAGTGAGAACACCGTTAATGACGATGGTATCGCCAACTTTCGCCATGCTGCTGGTGGTGATAGTCAGGTCATTGGACCCCTCGGCGCCGGTTCCGTCCTGAAGGTGGATCCAGTTCTTGCCCATGATTTCGGGGCTGAACTTGACGACCTTGCCACGCACGGTAACCTGCTGGCCAGCCAGTTCGGCTTTGCCGGCGTAAATTTCTTCAATGCTCTTGCCGCCTTCGGCCTTGACGATGCCGGTCAGGTCAATGTTTTCGGCTTTGGGAGCGCCGATTGCGGGATGTCCGCTGGGCAGTTCGCCTGCCGGTGCAGCGGACATGGCGCCTTCGGTGCCGCCAGTCATAACGGCCGGCACGAAATAGACCAGATCAAAATCACGGTCGAGGGTTTTGCTGTGGTAGTTGGGCATAGGCATCCCCTCAGGGACGGCGACACTGTCACCAACGGCGACTTTGAATTCAGGGGCGGCGGCCCAAAACTTTTCGCTGCCGGTATCGACCTGAACGTAGGTGTAACCGGCAGAGTTCATGGTTTCAACGACTGTGCCGGATTTGCCCTGCATGGTTGCCGCAGCTGGAGTTGCGGTTTCGGTGGTGGCATGGGGGGCGACGGTGGTTTTGGGTGTCTCATCCTTGCAGCCAGCAACCATGGTCAGTGCCAGGGCGCCGATGGATAGGTAAAAAAGGTGTTTTTTCACGGGTTTTCCTCCAGATGGATGTTGGTTTGTTGGGCGTTTGCTTGCATATTTATTGGGGGTGATCCTTATACGGTTTTGAAATCTAACATAAAGGGAGGGAGCTAGACAAGGGGGTTTTGACATGTTGCAATGTGCATGTATCCACATATAAAAAGTGTGGACATTTTTGAATTGAGGCCCGACTTGCGATGTTTCCCCTGCTTGCAAGTCTTTAGCATTGGTGTCAATATTGTTGCCATATATGAAGAGTAGAGGAGATCGAATGGTTCGTAACAATGATCTGGTGGCTATTTTTCACTCAATTCATCGAGTGATGAAAGCTGAAAAAATTCTCAAACAAGAGCGTGCCGATATCCTGCTGATTCCTGTGCCGCGTCAGCTTACTTCGGATTGTGGCTTGGCCATACGCTATCCGCAGGTTGAGCATGGGCGTGTGATCGAGGCGTTGCGTCGCGAAGACCTGTTGCCTGCCGAGTTGTATGCCTATGATGGTAAGGAGTTTCGGTCTGAGGAGTTTTGATCCTCCAGGGGGTTGTTTCTGGTTGGTTTTTCCCTTGACAAGGATTTTGTGCTTAACTATAGTCCCCTTTTTGATGTTAACTCGAATTGGTAGCGAGTGAGTCTGGATGCTAGACAATCTAACCGAAAAATTTGACTCGGTATTCAAGAAGCTCCGTGGTCACGGGCGCTTGTCCGAGGAGAATATTAAAGAGGCCTTGCGGGAAGTTCGTTTGGTTCTGCTCGAGGCCGATGTAAACTTTCGGGTCGTCAAAGATTTTGTCGAAGCTGTGCGGGTTCGCGCGGTCGGGCAGGACGTCCTTAAAAGCCTGACTCCGGCCCAGCAGGTCATCAAGGTTGTTCGTGATGAACTCGGTCTGCTGATGGGTGAGGGCGAGGACAGCAGCCTTCAGCTCGGTGGTCGGCCGCCCGTCGCAATTATGCTCTGCGGCTTGCAGGGTGCAGGTAAAACAACCACTTGTGGCAAGTTGGCCCTCAAGTTGCGCCGCGACAAGCGTAACCCGTTGCTGGTTCCTGCCGATGTTTATCGTCCGGCCGCGATCGAGCAGTTGAAGACCGTCGGTCGGCAGCTCGATATCGCTGTTTACGATTCGCAGGCCGGGCAGGATCCGGTGGCAATCTGTGTGGCGGCCCAGCGTTATGCCGAGCTCAATGGTTACGACACGCTGATTCTGGATACCGCCGGTCGTTTGCATGTCGATGAAGCATTGATGGGCGAACTGGTGCGAATTAAGTCGGCACTGACGCCTAATGAAATCCTGCTGGTGGCAGACGCCATGACCGGCCAGGATGCGGTTAATGTCGCCCAGAGCTTCGACGAGAAACTGGCTCTGACCGGGGTGGTTCTGACCAAGTTGGACGGCGATGCTCGTGGCGGTGCTGCCTTGTCCATTCGCGCCGTGACCGGCAAACCGGTGAAACTGGTGGGTCTTGGCGAAAAAATGGATGCCCTTGAGGTGTTTCATCCGGACCGCATGGCACAGCGGATTCTCGGTATGGGCGATGTTCTGTCGCTGATCGAAAAAGCCGAATCGGCCATCAGCCAGGATGAGGCCATGGCGATGGAGCAACGGATGCGCAAGGAGGGCTTCACCTTGGAGACCTTCCGTGATCAGTTGCAGTCTATTAAAAAAATGGGGTCCCTTGAGTCGATGCTTAAGCTGATTCCCGGGGCCGGCAAGGCGCTGAAGCAAGCCCAGGGGATGCAGTTGCCCGATAAAGAAATGAAGAAAATCGAGGCGATCATTAACTCGATGACCAAGCAGGAGCGGCGTGACCACCGGTTGATCAATGGATCTCGGCGGTTGCGTATCGCGAACGGCAGTGGTACCAAGGTGCAGGATGTTAATCAGTTGCTCAAACGGTTCACTGAAGCCCAGAAGATGATGAAGAAAATGCAGCAAATGGGACCCAAAGGGCTCAAGGGCCTGATGGGACGGGGCGGCGGGATGCCGTTTTAGGTACGACTTGGCAAGCAAAGCCCGGGAAAGTGATTCCTTTGGGCGAATTTGCCGTTACAGATACATATACTCTCATAAATCGTTAACGGGAAATCCGTTCGGAAACAAGCAGGAGGAAAGACAGATGGCAGTAAAAATCAGACTGGCTCGTGGTGGTGCAAAAAAGAAGCCCTTCTATCAGGTTGTGGTCGCCGATGAGCGTTGCCCGCGCGATGGCCGTTTTATTGAGAATCTTGGCCAGTATGATCCCCGGCAGGATCCGCCTGCTGTGACCCTGAATGAAGACAAGACCCTCGAGTGGTTGAAGCAAGGAGCTCAGCCGACTGAGACCGTGCGTCAGATCCTCCGCAAACAGGGAATTTGGGCAAAATTCAAGCAGCCCCTGGGGGCTTAGTTCTCATCCTGAGAGCCGGATGGGGGCTGTTTCGTTTTCTGTTTCAGAAGAGGGGTCGGGTCAGCCTGCCTCCGAAGGACGGACTCCATGAAAGAACTCATCGAATTCATCGCCAAGTCTCTGGTTGAGAATCCCGACGCGGTTGTCATTTCAGAGGAACTGGAAGAGGATGGCAGCACCCTCATCAAGTTGGCCGCCGCTCAGGAGGATATGGGGCGGATTATTGGCAAGCAGGGACGTACAGCCAAAGCTATGCGTACTCTGCTCAATGCCAAGGCGACTCGCGAGGATAAACGCGCTTCTCTCCAGATAATGGAGTGATGAAAGAAGGAGCAGGGCAGTTGTTTCAATTGGGGGTGGTTGTCGGGACTCACGGACTTCGCGGTGATCTCAAGGTGAGGTCGCTGACGCCTGATTCGCGATCGCTTCTGGCCGCTACGCAGGTTTTTATGCGTGAAAAAAGCGGTAGTGTTCATACCCATGAGCTGTCCCGGGCGACCGTTCAAAAGGGTAATGTGCTTCTGCGTCTTCGCGGGGTGGACACGATTGAGGCGGCTCAGCCGCTGGTTGGCAGCGAGGTGCTGATGCGTTTCGCTGATCTTCCCGCTCTGGATAACGATGAGTTTTACTGGTACGAATTGGAAGGGCTGAAGGTCGTTGACCAGACGCGTGGCGAACTGGGTGTCCTGCAAGAGCTTATGGTCACCGGGGCTCATGACGTTTACGTAGTGAAGGGGCGTTTTGGTGAAGTCCTGATCCCGGCAGTAAGCCAATTCGTGTTGGATATTGATCTGGATGCCGGCCAGATGACCGTCGATTTGCCTGAAGGGTTGGTTTCTGAACTTGATGAAGTTTGATGTTCTAACCCTGTTCCCGGATATGTTCGTTTCGCCCTTTGCTGATAGTATTCTGGGCAAGGCGATAGAAAAAAAACTGATTCAGATCAACGCGCATAACTTGCGGGACTGGGCTGAAGGCAAACACCAGGTGGTTGA
>JBFHFM010000199.1:0-6676 GCA_041583595.1 Trichloromonas sp.
AGCCAGAACGACCTTGATGGTAACCAGAGACAGATTAACCGCGATGGACTGTAGCGCTATTTTTTCCGAGGTTTCCATTGAGTGCCCCCTGCGGTTAGTTCGCAGCCCTGTTTTTGACAACGAACAAAGCCCGGAACATTAGTACCCGATCCCATATCCGATCAGACCGACCACCAGCCCCACGCAGAAGTTGATCCCCTTGACCCGGGCAAAATCGAGACGCGACTCAGCCAGCAGCGGCAGCATGCCGTGACCATCCTGAACAATAGAACTGGCCAGCAGAACGCTGAGGGGAATCACCCCTTGCGTATAAAGGGTGAGGAAGATCAGGTGCGGTCCCGATTCGGGGATTAACCCGACCAGGCAGGCCAATACCAGAAGCAGGAGGTGATTTTGCGCAATCCAGTCACCCAGCTGCAACTGGGTTATCAGCAGGTGCATCAGCAGCAGAGCACCGAAGGTCCACAAAAAAATCCGCGGCATATGCACCTTGGCAACATGCTGCCAGAGGTGTTCTTCGAGAAAATGGTCAGGAACGGTGGCGACAATGAAGAGCCCCACCGAAGTGGACAGAAGCAGGGTCACCCTCACCCAGTTCCATGCGGGCGGCCCGAGCTGCCCCGTCGCCAAGCCAAGGGAAAAGAGGATTAACACCAGCATCAAAACGGCACGAGCCAGGGTGCAGTGACGCCATTGATCCCAAATCAAAGAGCGGGGAAAACAGTGACAGGATTCTTCCTCATGGTAGGCGATCCCCGGCCCGGTCATCTCGCAGCCAGCCACACGGTCCTTGATCAACAGATCGGTCAGTACCCCAGCCAAAAGGCCGATACCCAGCAGCAGGACAAAAATCCGCAGGGCAGTTTCAGGAATCATCGATAGCATAACGAACGACTCATCACCGCTTGTAGCGACCATGGCCGCGACCACCGCTCCCAGCGAAACCACCCGGTGGGAATATAGCGAGACCACGGCGAAAGCCCCAAGGCAGCCGGGAGTTGCGCCCAAAAAAGCGGCCAGCAGGTATTGCCGCCAGCGACTGCCGCGCAAACCTTGCTGCCAAACCCCTTGGGTTAGCACGTTGAGATACTCAATCACCAGCATCATGACAAAGACGAAGCCGGCTATCATCAGGGCGTGAGCCAGGATATCCATAAGGATGGCAATCATAAAAACCTCACCAGAACAGGGAGTGAAACGATTATTGCGCCAGCCGTTTCAGCCAGCGCCAGAGAGTGGTGCGATTGACCCCCAACTCCCGTGCAGCCAGGGTACGATTGCCGCCGTGGCGTTGCAGCAGCTGCTGAAGTTGCTCCGATGAAAGAAGGGCCCCATCAGACGATGGATTTGACTGAATCGGTGCCAAAGGGAGCAGGTCGATGCCGAGAGTCTCACTTTTGCTGAGTATAACAGCCCGTTCAACGATATTAAGGAGCTCCCGGACATTGCCGGGATAGGACTGGTCAAGGAGAAGACTCAGCGCCTCGGATGAAAATCCGCGAATTTTTTTTCCGTAGCTGCGGTTAAACCGATCCAGGGCCATTTCGAGCAGCAGGGGGATGTCTTCACGACGATCGCGCAAAGGGGGGATTTTCAAATTAACGACGTTGATACGAAAAAAGAGGTCGCGACGGAACGTCCCTTCAGTGACCATCTCTTCGAGATCCCGGTGGGTGGCAGCGAGAAAACGGACATCGGCAATGCGCGGCCGCCGGGAACCGAGTGGCTGGTATTCGCGATTTTCCAACACCCGTAGCAGCTTCACCTGCAGCGATAGAGGAAGATCACCAATTTCATCGAGAAACAACGTCCCCTTTTCGGCCTGTTCCAGCCGACCGGGACGGTCCTCAACCGCGCCGGTATAGGCGCCTTTTTTGGCGCCGAAAATTTCCGCCTCGAGCAGCGGTTCGGGCAGGGCTCCGCAGTTAACCACCACCAGCGGTCCTTTGCGCCTTGGGCTGAGGTCATGCAGGGCTCGGGCGAAGAGCTCTTTGCCGGTGCCGCTTTCCCCCTGCAACAACACCGTCGCTCCACTGGCCGCCACGTCGGGAAAAACATCGAACAGCCGGCGCATCGCGGGGTTACGACTGACCATCTCGTGAAAGGTATATTTATCTTCAACCTCGCGCTTGAGTGCCTGCAACTGGGAAAGATCGCGAAAGGTTTCCACCCCCCCGACCGGCCGACCGGCGTCGTCCCGCAGCACCGAGGCGCTCACCGAGATCGGCACTTCGCGGTTGTGCTTATCGAGAATATCGACCTCACGATTGACCACATTCAGGCCACTGGCCATCGCCTCGCGCACCGGGCACTGGCTGAAACAGATACTGCTGCGAAAAATTTCACAACAGCTCTGCCCCAGCGCTTCTTCCCGACTGAAGCCGGTAATTTCTTCGGCGGCCCGATTGAACCAGGTGATGCGCATCGCTTCATCGACGGTAAAAACACCCTCTGCGACACTGTCGAGAATCGTTGAGAGATGGTTCTGATTGTCCAACGGATTGCCGTGCATGGCACCTCGCATCCAATATCAGTTCAGGCGGGGATCCTGCAGCTCCAGGTCATCCCCCAGCACCACCAGAGCTCGACCGCTGAGGAGTGCACCCATGATTTTCTTTCGCCCCGTGCTGACCAGTCGCTGCACAGTCCCGCGGGAAATCCCCATTTGCTCTCCGGCTTGCTGCTGGCTAAGTGCCTCAAAATCGCAAAGGCGAAGCGCCTCCAGTTCATCACGCTCAAGGATGACTTGTTCTACTTTTGTCACCGGTGTTCCAGCCGGTTTAAAGAGCAAACTGCCCGGAGCCCGATAGGGACAACAGATTCTCGGTTTTTTCGGTCGTGGGGACATCAATTCATCCTGGGTTACGGCTTGTTATTTTACAAAACAGAACAAAGATACCTTCGCCAAAACTCTGAAGATGGCTGAACAAAAATTTCGATCACCAGGGCGATCGAACGATCCGGGACGGCTGCGTTATGGTCAATCCCTCACCGCCAATTTTGTGTATATGCACAATATGGCCAACAACATAGGCATGTCAATAGATCTTTTATTGCGTATGGCCGGGGAGTTCTCTGCGCCAAAATGCCAAAAACCCCGCATTTACTGCGGGGTTTTCAAAAAGCAACTCATCTGAGCCGGTCGCCCTCTATTCAATAATCTGAGAAACCTTTCCGGTCTGGTCGAATTCTACCCGCATCGTACTGAAGCGGTTCTTCCAATAGGTCCACACATTGCTGTCAAGCGAGGGTGTTTTGTGTACTGCGGGATACCCCAGGGCGGTCATGATCCCTTGCTTGCTCATGCCGACATAAGCCTTGCCATCCGTCACTCCTTTTTGGTCAGTCGGATTGAGCCCTTCGAGCGCCACCGGTTGCGGCGAGGTGATCATCGCCATGTACTGGTCGTAATCCATCCCCATGCGCTTGGCGTCAAACTCATAGACCACTGACATCTCCTTCCCCAAGACCTGAAAGGAGAAGTTTTTAGTAAAGGTCCGACGCTGATTGACCGGAATGATGCGAGTATTCGGTGGCAGAATCACATGCTCCCCAGACGGCGGACTGACATACCCCGCATAGCTGGCCTTGTAAACCGCCTCTCCACTTTTCGCAATTTTTTTCTCCACATGAATATTGTATCGGGTATAGACCGCATCCCCCTCAGCCGCGGCCGAGCCTACCCAAGCCAGCAGCACTACAAAAGCGACTATAAATTGAACCCAGCCACTATTCCTTAGTAATTTCCCTTTCATGACGATTCTCCTTCATCAAATTCAAATGGAATTATCCGTTGCGCGATGCCCCCATGGCCCCAGCAGTGCTAGAGAAAAAACGAAGACCTCAGGCTGCACCCAACCAGTCGATTACTTATGGAGAAAATATACTACACTAATGAAATGAGTCAATTCATGTTCATTGCGCTCCCCCTTCCCTTTTCCCTCCCCCTTCCCTATAATGCCGGCTGCAAAGGAGCTGCATCTATGATCAAAAGTTTTACCCCTGAAGCCCGCCAACTTATCCACTACGCCATCGAGGCCGCGGGGGGTAACGAGGTCTTTTTCGTCAGCCACACCGACGCCGATCTGCGGGTAACCGACGCCGAAGTGCTGGCCCGGGGTAATCTCGGAGCGGTGCCGGCGATTTTGCAAAGCTGCCGCCACGGCGACGTAGTTATTCACAACCACCCCTCCGGAAATCTCCAACCGTCCGGCGCCGATATCGAAATTGCCTCGCAGTTAGGATCTCTAGGGGTCGGTTTCTACATTGTGGATAACCCTGTGGAAAATGTGTATAGGGTGGTGGAGCCCTTTGCTCCTCATGAAGAACATCAAGTCGAGCCTCAGCGGATCGGCGACATTCTTGGCCCCGAGGGGCTGGTGGCGCGCACCCTTGCAGGGTACGAAGACCGCCCCGAACAGCTACGCATGGCCTTTGCCGTTGGCGAAGCCTTCAATAACAGCAAACTGGCGGTAATCGAAGCCGGCACCGGCACCGGCAAGAGTCTGGCCTACCTGGTTCCCGCCATCCTCTGGGCGCTGGCCAACGAGGAACGGGTGGTTGTTTCAACCAATACCATCAACCTGCAGGAACAGCTCGTCCGCAAAGACCTCCCCTTTCTGCAACGGGCCACCGGACTGAAATTTCGCGCCGTACTGGTCAAAGGACGGAGCAACTACCTGTGCAAGAGACGGGCAGAGGGAGCCCGACTGGAACCAGGGCTTTTTGAGGATGAGTTGACCGGTGAATTGAACGCCATCAGCGATTGGGCCGCCAAGAGCGCTGACGGATCGAAGGAGGAACTCCCCTTCATCCCTCAGGACCAGGTATGGGACGAAGTACGCTGCGAAATAGATCAATGCTCGCGGGTGCGCTGTCAGCACTACGCCGGCTGTTTTTTCCACAAGGCCCGCCGTCAGGCGGCTCAGGCCGACCTGTTGGTGGTCAACCACGCCCTGCTGCTGTCAGATTTGGCCCTGCGCCTGCAGACCGACAACTATTCTGCGGTCGCCGTGCTTCCCCCCTTCGACCGCATCATTCTCGATGAGGCCCACCACCTGGAAGATGTAGCCACCAACTTCTTCGCCTCCCAGGTGACCCGCTTCGCCTTCGCCCGCATACTCAACAAGCTGCGGCACCCGCGTAAACCGGATAAAGGCCTGCTGCCACGTTTTTTAAATGCCCTGGCCAAGGAACTGCCGGACAGCGAAGACCAGCTCTACCGCGACCTGCACGGTCGCATCGAAGATCTGATGGTCGCTCGCCAGACTCTGGCCGAGCGTTCCGTCACAGTCCTGGAGACCATCGGTCAAGATCTGGCTGCCGCCCTGGGCAAAGACATCAGTGAGCGGGAAGAGATCAAGCACCGGGTAGTACCTGCTTTCACCGATAGCGAAACCTGGCACGCCATTTGTGAAAAAGTTCGCAGTTTAGCCAAAGATTCTGGACTGTTAGGCAAAGGACTGCGAGAACTCTTCAAAGAATGCGGTCGCATCCCGGAAGAGGCGTATGACAAGCTGCACAGCCATGTGACCGATTTACGAGGCATCACCACGCGATTAGAGGGAATCGCCGGAGATCTCAACTTTTTCATCGCCAAGGACCCGGGGACTTGCGCCTGGCTCGAGGTGGGCAAAGGCCGCATCGGTCGCGGCAGCGGCATCGTCACCCGTCTCTGTACCGCTCCGCTGGAAGTGGCTGACAATCTGAACAAGGGAGTTTACGACCGCTTTAAATCGGTGGTCATGACCAGCGCCACTCTGGCCGTTGGCCAATCGTTCAACTACTTCGAGCACCGGGTCGGACTTGACCGCAGCGAGCCGGGGCGAGTCACCGAACTGCTGCTGCCTTCCCCCTTCGATTTCGCCCACCAGGCCCTGGTCGCCATCCCCTCGGATATCCCCGAACCGGGGCGGACCGGCTTCCCCGAAATGGTCCGCGACCTCACCGAAAGGGCTGTAATCGCCGCCGACGGCCGCAGTTTCGTGCTTTTTACCTCCTACTCGCTGCTACGCCGGGTACACGGCGAAATCGCCCCGGTCCTGTCTGCCCGCGGCTACCACTGCCTGCGCCAGGGGGAAGAAAACCGTCATAGGCTACTGAAAAAATTCACCGCCGACGTAACCAGCGTGCTCTTTGGCACCGATTCCTTCTGGGAAGGCGTCGATGTGCCAGGACGGGCCTTGGAGCAGGTCATTATCACCCGACTTCCCTTCAAAGTGCCCACCGAACCGGTGCTAGAGGCTCGAGCCGAAACGATCGAACAAGCCGGCGGCGATCCGTTCATGGAATACACGGTGCCGCAGGCGGTCATTAAGTTCAAGCAAGGCTTTGGACGGCTTATCCGCCACCGCGAGGACCGCGGCGTAGTGCTGATTCTCGATGCGAGGGTGATAAAAAAGGGCTATGGTCGAATTTTTCTGCGCTCACTCCCCGACGCTGCGGTTGTCACCGCACCGACCGAAGAGGTACTCGCTGCTATGGAAAAATTTTTCCGCAACGATGAAAAAACGCCTTAAAAAAGGGGGACCCGAAAGTCCCCCCAATAATCGTTAATGCCTATCCTATCCCACCAGATCTTCCATGATCTTGATCGCCGGGCAGATCCCCCGGGCCTTTTGCTCTTCTCGCCACCTGGCCGCCTCGCTTCTTTCACCGGAAATTCGACGCAAAGTGG
>JBFHFM010000200.1:0-6658 GCA_041583595.1 Trichloromonas sp.
CGGCACCCGGTGCCCGGACCAAGAAACCGCCGCGTCGGCGTCGACCGTAAGCGGCCTGCAGAACGTGGCTCACAGAACTGATATATTTTCGCCAGCGAAAATGTGATGCTGAAAAAGGGCTTATTCCTTATTCTGGTCATTATGGCCGCCTTTGGAGTGTTGTTGCTGACCACCCAGTCATCGACTTTTGAGGTGCGAGACTCCCGAGTGATTCATCAAAAGACGGATAGAGTCTGGCAGGTGTTGACCGAAGTAGAACGCTGGTCTCAGTGGTGGCCCGGGGTTGAGACGGCCCGGCTCGGTTCATGCTGGGCCGAGGGCGAAAGTTTGGAGCTCCTCTTAAAGGGGAATCCCGCCAATGGACCGGCTCGGATTGACCGTTACCAGCTTGATCATGAATTGGTTTTCAGTCGAGCTGGGGTGCTTGGAAGTCGAGCTGGTACCGGTTTTCTATTTGAAGCGCTGCCTGGTGCTGTGCGCGTCACTGTAGAGACGACTGTCTCTGGTCCACAGGCATTTTTGGCTCGATTCACCGGGCGCGCGGCCTTTTCTGCCTATCATCAGCGATTGCTGGACGGACTCAGTGAGAGGGTTCGGCACAACGGCTTTTCCGGGATAGAAAAGGAGGTTCGGGGTGGACCCTGAGTTTATTCGGCATTTGGTCAGTTGCCGTAAATGCCCTCGGCTCGTCGCCTACCTGCAGTCCTTGGCGCCTAAGGGACAATGGACCCGGGCTGATTATTGGAACCGACCCGTACCTGGGTTCGGTGACCCGGGCGCGCAGGTTTTGCTGGTGGGCTTGGCTCCCGGCGCTCACGGAGCCAACCGCACCGGGCGGCCTTTTACCGGCGACGGGGCGGGGGATTTTATGTATCCCCTGCTGCATCGGGCAGGCTTTTCCAATCAGTCCGAGGCGTTCCACACCGATGATGGTTTGCAGTTGATAGATCTTTACATAAGCAATGCGGTCAAGTGTGTGCCCCCGGAAAATAAGCCAACGGCCAGCGAATTTGCCCATTGTCGGCCCTATCTGGCCCGTGAGTTGGTTGGCTTGCCGCATTTGAAAGTCGTACTTGCTCTTGGTCAGGGGGCGTTCACCAGTTGCCTGCAGCTCTTCAAGGAGCAGGGGGTGATCTCCTCCCTGGGGGCCTATCCCTTTGGGCACGGGGCGATCTATCCACTGAAAAATGGTTTGACACTGGTCGCCAGCTATCATACCAGTCGCTATAATGTGCAGACTCGGCGCATTGATGAGGCCATGTTCTTGCAACTGCTGCAGCAGGTTAGGCAACTTGTGGCAGGAGAAAACGGTTGAAAAGAACAGGTGCTTAGATTAAGGTAGGGCAGTTTTTCTGGCGCAAAGGTAAGACCATGGCCGGTGTCCATGGGACGGTCTGGAAGCGGTCTTTCAGTGCGGGCGGGCCTGTGGCGTTCCGGTTCCACATCACGGACGTTTGTATTTGACCGCATTTTAACGCTGATTAAAATATTACGAGGTATACATATGTCCTGGTTTACAAGGTCAAAAGCTCCGCTTGCTGCAGTGGAAACGAAAAAGGTCAAGATGCCCGAGGGTGTTTGGACCAAATGTAAAAACTGCAATGAAATCATCTATACCAAAGAGGTTGAACGCAACCTCAATGTCTGTCCCAAATGCGATTATCATTTTCGCATTTCGGCCCGGGAACGGATCAGCCTGGTTATCGATCAGGGGACTTTCGCCGAAATGGATAACTCCATGGAGTCGGTCGACTTTCTTGAATTCAAAGATTCCAAACGCTACAAGGACCGGATCAAGGCCGCGGTTAAAAAGAGCGGCGGCGACGCGGTAATTTGCGGGAAAGGGACCATCGAGGGGATGCCCGTTGCTGTGGCTGTCTTCGATTTCGGTTTCATGGGGGGCAGCATGGGGTCGGTGGTTGGTGAAAAGATCACCCGCGCTATCGAGATGGGGCTGGAAAAAAAATGTCCAGTCATTATCTTTTCATCTTCTGGCGGTGCACGTATGCAGGAAAGCATTCTTTCGCTAATGCAGATGGCTAAGACCAGTGCGGCTCTAGCCAAACTTAAAAGAGCGGGCCTGCCATTTATCTCGGTGCTGACCGATCCGACAACCGGAGGGGTCACCGCCAGTTTTGCCATGCTCGGTGACATTAATATGGCTGAGCCTAAGGCATTGATCGGTTTTGCCGGCCCGCGGGTGATTGAGCAGACCATTCGCCAGACCCTGCCCGAAGGCTTTCAGCGTTCCGAGTATTTGCTTGAACATGGCATGATCGACATGATTGTTCCCCGCAGGGAGATGAAGCAACAACTTTCTCGGATTCTGCGGATTTTCACCAAAGGTTGATCATGAATTTTCAGGAGAGTCTTGACTACCTTTACGGCCTCCAGAAATTCGGAATCAAGCTTGGTCTGGATAATATCAAGGTCCTGCTGGCTCGGCTCGGGCAACCTGAGCGCAGTTATGGCGTTATTCATGTAGGCGGGACCAACGGCAAGGGCTCAGTCAGTGCCTGTCTGGCCCGGATTCTGCGTGAGGCCGGATATCGGGTCGGACTTTACACTTCGCCTCACCTGCACTCTTTCACCGAGCGCATTCAGGTTAATGGCGAAGCGATCAGCGAAACGCAGGTGGCATTACTCGCCGAGGAACTGCGTCTGCTGGCTGGAGAGGTCCGGGCGACCTTTTTTGAGCTTACCACGGCCATGGCGCTCCTCTATTTCCAGCGGCAGCGGGTTGATTTCGCTGTGATTGAAGTGGGAATGGGGGGACGCCTCGATGCGACCAACGCCATCGAACGCCCCCTGGTGGAGGTGATCACCTCGGTCTGTCGAGACCATACCGGGCACCTCGGCGCGACCCTTCCGGAGATTGCCGCAGAAAAGGGCGGGATTATCAAAGAAGGGGTTCCGCTGGTTATTGGGCATCAGTCTCCTCCGGCTCTCGAGGTGTTGCTTGATATGGCGCAGCACCGGAGGGCACCGGTGAGTCTGTTCGGGCGCGATTTTACTTCCCGTTTCGATCCTGCCGGTTTTTCCTATATGAGCTCCGAAATCCAACTCGATGGCTTGCGGCCAGGATTGGTCGGGGCGCACCAGCATGAAAATCTGTCGTTGGCCCTGGCTGCGACTGAGGCATTGCGCCGGCAGGGGGTGTTCGTTACACCGGATGCCATGCGTACCGGCGTGGCCTCGGTCTGTTGGCCTGGTCGTCTCGAATGGTGGGAAGGCCAGCGTCGCGTTCTTCTGGACGGGGCCCACAATGAAGGGGGGGCCGGGGTGCTCGCTGCCTATCTCGCAACCCTGGGTGGACAAGGGGTGCGTTGGGTTGTCGGGATCAAGGGGGATAAAGACCCGCTATCGATTTTGGCCCCGGTGCTTCCGCTGGTGACAGAGATGTATTGTACGATCATTCCGGTTGAGGAGTCGGTGTCCCCCGCGCGACTGGCCTCCCTGGCTGAAGCGGCCGATTGTCCCGCCCGGGTTTTCTCCTCATGTCGGGAGGCCCTGCTGGCCGCACTGGCGGATTGTGCTGAAAAGGACATTGTACTGGTGGCCGGTTCGTTGTTTCTGGTGGCTGCCGCCCGTGAATATTTACTCCGTGGTGAAGCTATTATCCCTGAGTAGGGGAAGCTAGGCCGCTCGCTTGTCGGAAGGATCTGTTTTGTTATGGGATTTAGGCTGATTGTCCTTCTGCTGGTGCTGCTTGGCTGGACCCTTCCAGCGCAGGCCAAGGTTACCTTCGGGATTGTTCCCCAGGCCACCGAATTATTTCCTACCGTTCCGCAGGCCCAGCGGTTTGCCTCTTATCTGCAAAAGCGACTTGGTGAAGAAGTACAGGTTCGGGTTTTTCAGCAGCCGGCAGAATTGCACGAATGGCTAAACCGGTATCGCGTGGTCGACCTGGCTGTGCTAAAGGTCGATTATGTGCGCCAGCAGGTCGCCGGCGAGTTTCAGTTGCTGGCGACCGTCGTTCCTGAAGGAAAGGACACTCAAGAGGCCTCCGAAATGGTGGTGGCCCGGCATGGAGTGAAGCGAGGTCTGCGCAACCGGCTCGAGGTGGTGCTGACTGCCATGGGAGGTGATCCGGAGGGTCGCCAGATTCTGGCGGAAGTCGGCATTGCCCGGCTACTTGGAGGCAAAGTCGCCATGCCGGTCGATCTGAGTGTTCGTCCCACGTCGTCCGAAGCGTCTTCGGTCATTTCTTCTTCCGCCACGTCGACCCCATCTGATGATAGCCGCATGCAGGTTGTCGCCGAAGCTGTGCCACTCGCGGCAACCGCAGTGCCCGCGCCCCCGGTTGCTGATTCCCCGCCTGTTAAGCCGGCGCAACCGGCGGCGACCCAAGCCGCCAGCGGTGGTTTTGATGACCTGGGTGCGCCACTGCCCGTCAATCTCGAGGCGGATGAGATGGCCTACGATCAGGGTTCTTCGTCGTACCGGGCCGCTGGGGACGTTCGACTGAAGAAGGGGGCATTGACGCTTGTTTCTGATCAGTTGTTTTACAATGACTCGACCACCGATGCCAAGGCTAGCGGCAACGTCCATCTTTCTGAGCCTTCTGGCGACCTATGGGCGGAACAACTCGAATACAATCTCAATTCCGGTCTTGGGGTAATTTCTACCGGCAGGGTGTTTATGGAAGAGCACAACTTCCATCTGGTCGGCACTGAAATCGAAAAATTGGGTGAGCAAACCTATCGTATTGAGGACGGTACCTTTACGACCTGCGACGGCGATGTGCCGTCCTGGAAGTTTGGTGCCAGCCGGATTGATGTCACCCTTGGCAAATATGCCACTGCCCGTAACGCTCTTTTCTACCTGCACGATATTCCCGTTCTCTATCTGCCCTATGTTGTTTTTCCGGTCAAGAATGAGCGGGAATCCGGCCTGCTGATGCCCCGTTACGGCTATTCGGAAAAACGCGGAGTCGAGGTGTCAATGGCCTATTATCAGGTTATTGCCCGCAACCAGGATGCTACCTTCTATATCGATTACCTTTCTGATTTCGGCACTGGTCAGGGGCTCGGATATCGCTATGTCTTCGGGCAAGACAACGAGGGGTCCTTCAAGGGCTATTACGTGAACAATATTCACGACAGTTACCTGCGTGATCAGATCGAGGAGGATCCGTCGCTGGCGGATACGCTCGACGAGAGCGACCGGTACGCCCTGGAGTGGAACCACCTGGGATCTCTTCCGGGAGGCTGGAGTCTGAGCGCCGATACCGAATACGTTAACAACCGTGACTATTTCGATGAATTTGGGGAGGCAGCCGAGGAGTACAATAAGGACCAGACCGAGTCGGTCGTTTCTGTGAGCAAGGTTTGGGATAATACCATTCTGGCCGCAGAGCTGAACTATACACAGGACCTGGAAGAGGACGACGATACGACCCTGCAGAGGCTTCCTGAGGTTCGCTTTGACGCCCTGCGTCAGCGCATCGGCGAAACCCCCTTTTCCTTCACCCTCGGCAGTGCGTATACCTACTTCTGGCGGCATGAGGAGGAGGTTGATCAAACGGATGACTATGACAAGATCACGGGACATCGTTTGAATATCCGTCCGGCCCTTTCGGCCAACTTTACTCTGCTGGACTGGCTCGAGGTCGTCCCCGAGATCGGGTACCGGGAACGGATCTATCAAACTTCGGAGCTCGGTCCCGGTTATGAAGATGCCGGGATCTACGATCTTTCTTTGCGCTTAGGGACGAGTTTCTTTCGCGTTTACGATACGGATCTTGGGTCGTATGAGAAGGTTCGTCACAGTATTGTTCCCGAAATTGAATATTCTTACATTCCTGAGAATGATCAGGATAACCTGCCGTACTTTGATTCACTTGATCGGATTGAAGACGAAAATCAGGTCACTGTTTCGTTGACCAACCGCTTCACCGCCCGTCTCGAATCGGAGCAGGGAGAGGCGGAGTACCTTGAATTTCTTTACTTGCGACTGTCTCAGAGTTTGGATATTGGCCAGGTGCGGGAAAATACAGAGGGGGAAAATTCTTTATCCGATATTCGGGCCGAGATGATTTTTTCCCCTAATCGTGCAACCTCGTTCGATTTCGATGTCAGTTACGATCCCTACGAGAACTCTCTGAGTGTTTTTAATGCTCGAAGCAGTCTGCGGGGCAGTGCGGGAAACGCTTTATCCCTCGATTATCGTTATACCGAGGATAGCAACGAGTATACCGAGGACGGCAACGAGTATATTACCGGACAAGTGGAATTGGCCTGGCTGGCTCCTGTCTATCTGGGGTATCAACATCGCTACGATTTCCGCGATAGCGTCAAGTTGGAGGAAGTTTTTGGTGTTGAATACCGGGCTCAGTGCTGGAGCCTGTTTTTGACCTATCGGGATCGTCTTGAAGACAAGGAGTACATGCTGACCTTTGCTTTGAGCGGAATTGGCAATGTGCTGCAGATGGGGGGAGGCCTCGGAAGTAGCGACGATATCGAATAATTTTTCTCATCAATATTGGAACTCTATTTAAAGCCGGCAGTCGCCGGCTTTTTTTTGTGGTGCGCCAGGCATGGCGCGTGGCGCGCAAGCGCCATTCGGTTGGATGTGGTGTTCAACTGGAGACTTGGAGGTGAAAGTCCTCTACGGACCCTGATGACGGGAACCGTTAGCCGAACGGCAAGGGTGTTCA
>JBFHFM010000201.1:0-6626 GCA_041583595.1 Trichloromonas sp.
GGCCGCCTTTTTTGTTTTTAAACATCCATACGGATCAATCCTGCTGATCAACGATCCCGATCTCATTTCCTTCGAATTGCACCACCTGCCCCTTGCGGATCTTGCAGCGTTTGCGCAGCTCTGTCTGGCCATCCACCTGCACCAATCCGTCGGCAATCAGCATCTTGGCCGTGCCGCCGCTGTGGCATAGCCCAACACATTTGAGCAGGTTGTGTAGTTCAACGAATTCATGTCCCTGTAAATCAAATTCGATCATATTTGTCTATCCTCTCGGGTCGGTTCGTTGCGCCCGGAAAATGTTTCTACCAGCCACTTGCATAACAACAGCAAGGCGGGTGACAGATGCATGATCAGGTCGACAATATCGATCGGTTTGTGCAGGGTTCCGTTTGCCAGCATGCGGATTTTTTCGACCGCATGAGGTTGAGGAAAAAACGGCGCCAACCCAAGCAGAATCGCAGCGGGCAGGAGTATTGAGTACGGAATCTTTTTCATAAGGGTTTTCATGGGACCCTACTTTTTGCCCGGACTGCGTCGTTTGGGTGTCGTTTTTTTGCCTGCAGGTGCGCTTCGGCGAGCTGCATTTTTTTCAAAGGGTCCTTTTTTGCCCGGCTTTCCCTTGTAGTTGGGTATTTTACCCTTATCAACGCTGAGCTGCAGGCGCTGGCCACAAACCCAGACATCTTGCAGCAGGCGGATCGTTTCTTTGGGCATATCTGCAGGCAGGTCGACCAGACTGAAGGTGTCATGCAGTTTGATCTGGCCGATATCGTTACTGCTGAGTTGCGCTTCGTTACTGATGGCACCGACAATGTGACGAGGTTCCACTCCGTGGATGCGCCCAACTTCAATCCGGTAACGGGATAGGCCGGCTGCACCACCGGCATTGCGCTGGCTGTTTTTGGTTTCTTCGGAAAAGGGGCGTCCGGCGGGGGCCGCGGTCAAGGCCTCTTCGCTCGGGCCGCCCTCAAGCTGCAGTGGCTTATCTTTCTGCGCCAGGTACGCCAGGGCGGCGGCGATGCGTCTATGCCCGACGTCAAACTCGTCCTGGTAGCTGTCGATCAGTTCTTCGAAAAATTCCAGATCCTGGGATTCCATGGCTTCGGCAATCTGATCTTTAAACAGACCGATGCGGCGATCAGTGATGTCTTTACAGCTCGGCAGGCTCATCGGGGTGATCGGCTGACGGGTTGCCTGTTCTATGGCATAGAGCATCCGCCGTTCTTTGGGAGCGACAAACAGAATAGCTTTGCCTTCTCTTCCCGCCCTTCCCGTTCGACCGATACGATGGATGTAAGACTCGGTGTCATAGGGAATATCATAGTTGACGACATGGCTGATCCGCTTTACATCGAGACCGCGGGCGGCTACATCAGTGGCTACGACAATATCAAGCGCCCCGTTTTTGAGGCGTTCGATGGTTTTTTCACGCAGGGCCTGAGTCATGTCGCCATTGAGTGCGGCGCTGGAAAATCCACGCCCTTCAAGTTTTTCAGCCAGCTCGATGGTGGCGATCTTGGTGCGGACGAAAATAATCATCGCCTCGATTTCTTCAGCCTCAAGAATTCGAGTCAGTGCATCGAGTTTATGCAGGCCCTTGACCTGCCAGAATCGTTGAGAGATCGTTTCGACTGTGGAGGTTTTGCTTTTGATGCGGATCTCAACAGGGTTTTTCAGGTGACGGCGAGCCACTCGCAACACTTCGTTGGGCATGGTGGCGGAAAAAAGCGCGGTCTGCCGTTCTGCGGGCGTATGTTCGAGGATATTTTCGACATCGTCGATAAAACCCATCTTGAGCATTTCGTCCGCTTCATCAACTATGACGCTGGTGATATGATCCAGCTTCAGTGTGCCGCGACCCAGATGGTCTAAGATACGGCCGGGCGTTCCGACGACCGCATGAACTCCTCGTTGCAACTGACGCAGTTGCTGGCTCATGTTCTGGCCGCCATAAACCGGGAGGACTTGAAATCCTGGCAGATGTCGAGCGTAGGTTTGCATGGCTTCCGCGACCTGTAACGCCAATTCGCGGGTTGGAGCTAAAACCAGAATCTGTGGGCTTCTTACTGACAGATCCAGACGGCTTAAGAGCGGCAATGCAAAGGCGGCTGTTTTGCCCGTGCCGGTCTGTGCCTGGCCGAGCAGGTCACGCCCTTCTAGCAGTGGAGGAATGCTCTGGGCCTGTATCGGTGATGGGGTTTCATAACCCAGTTCATCTACAACCTTGAGAAGGGCTGGAAGGATGGCGAGTTGGGCGAAATTGATAACGGAATCTTCTGTCATGAATAACCTGTATGGATAGTGCTCGGCAGGACTTGATAAAGGCGATTCGAGCGGAATTTAAGGGCGATGAAGCCCACCGTGACGGGGGAGTTCACAAAGTGTTGAAGTATAACCCAAAAGAGATTAAAGGGCCACTTATTTTGCGGGCGGCCTCGTGATGAATGGCCGCCCGCAATAAACTGGTTCGTCTGTCGTGGCATGGCGGGCTTTGGTGCCGCCATTAATTAATGTTTACCCGGTGCCAGCGCCACTCCGCGTCGCTCCCAATGAATATATGCTTCAAGGGCGATCATTTCAGCGCTATCTGTTTCGAGATCCTTTCCTTCGAGAGGATTTCTGATGCACCAGTTAATCATGTGCCGCAATTCGGCAACCTTGCCGAGTTGTTTCTGAAACTTGGGATAGGTTTCTGGGTGAGTATTCGCGGCGTTTGGATGACACTGGCCGCAGGCGACCCCATTGGTGCCCAGTTCAGCGCTCCCCCATAGATTCCGCCCCTTTTCAACTACAGACATATATTCACCTTCCCAACGTTTCAAGTCTGCCTGGGTAAATTCGTCAGCATTCACCATACTTATCGTCCCGAGTAGCAACAGACCGAGAACGACTACTGACAACTGTATTTTTTTCATCACCTGTCTCCTTTGCTCAGTAGTGGGTTTGCGGGGCAATCCTCTGGTCTTCACCTTGGTAGGTCGTATCTTCGGGTTGTCCTGTTTCGGGATTGAATTTCACCGTCCGGCTTGAGTTGTTGGTGAGGTTGAAAGTCATATCAACCTTGCCGGAGTTAAGATTGACGAACTGCCAGCCGGTGGCGTCCCGTTCAAAGAAGGGGTCGGCACGATTAATCGGCACGGTCAACTTGGGCAGATGGCTCTCTACCTGAGCGTAGCTTTGCGGATAAGGCCAGGGCCAGGCGGTGGCCATCACCGAATTGAAACTGATGTTACCGATCTGGTTGTACTGAATCTGATGAACGTGTCCGTACAGCACGTTGACTTTGTCGAAGGGTTTGAGCATGTCCTGGAGTTCTTCGGCATCTTCGGTCCAGAAGTTCCAGCCCTTATAGATTTTCTGCAAGGGCGAGTGAGACAGTACAACGATAGGCGTTTTCTTGTTCACCTTGTTTAAGTCACTCTTGAGCCATTTTCGCTGTTCTTCACCGACCATAAACGGGGACCCGTTAGGATTGTCGAGCCCGGCCATCTCCAGCATCCGTTGCTCGGCGGTCGGCCAACGATTGTAGGTCCAGTCGTCATAGGTACGAATACTGTTGAGCACGATGAAATGCACACCCTTGTGGTCGAAACTGTAATACTGGGGTCCAAAGAGTTGTTCCCAGTAGGCACCCATGTCCAGGTAATAGTCGTGCTCGCCCATCACATAGTGGGTTTTATAGCGCAATGCGGACATGATTTCTGCCCCGTGATTGAGCTCGGCTTTGCTGCCAAGCTGGGCCAGGTCGCCACCATAAATGACAAAATCAGGCTTTGGGGTGAGCAGATTGGCTTCAGCCACGGCACGGATCAGGCCACGGTCCCAGTTGCGAACAAATTTGTTGCCTGAAATATGCTGGATGTGAGAGTCGGATATGTAGGCAAAGGTGAAATTTTCTGCGGTATCGGCAAAAACCATTTCGACCAGGCTGATCGGCAAGCTGGCCGTTACGGCGAGGGCGCCGGCACCTTTAAGAAAATCACGACGATTGATGGGATAGCTCATGGTCATCTCCTATTTCTGCTCGGCTGCGGCCGTCTGGGCAAACTGGGGGCTGGTCAACGACTCCATAAAAGCAACCAGGTCGTCGACCTGTTGATCGCTCAGGTCGAGGGGGCGAATGCCGCCACTTAAAAAATCGTTGACCGGGTCGTCTTTTTGGGTGACGCCTCCGTTGTTGTAATGGACCACTGTCTCCTTGAGGGTCTTTTGGCTGCCGTCATGCATATAGGGCCCTGTTACGGCGATATTACGCAAGGTGGGGGTTTTGAACGCGCCGAGCTCGTCAACCTGGTTCGTTATGGCAAATCTTCCCAGTTCGGAGGTTTTCTTGTCGGTAAGCACGGCGATATCCACATCAATCCCTTCGGCCTTGGCTTTTAAAAACGCCTCCGCCAGTTCGGGCACATTGTCCTGAATCCGGTTGATGCCTACCCCGATATTATGGAAGCGATTGTCAGTAAACAGAGCCTGGGTCTGTTCGATAACATGGCAGGAAACACAACGTCCCTGCCCGACAAAGACCTCGAATCCGCGCTTCGCTTCGGGACTTATCGCCTCGTTGTCTCCGGCGAAATACCAGCGGTCGAAGGGCGAGTTGCCGGCAACGATGGTCCGTTCAAAGGAAGCGATGGCGAGATTGACTTCTCTCAGGGTAATCTGATCTCCGGTTTTGTTGAACACGGTCTTGAATGCGTCCACGTATTCGGGATCGGTGCGGACGATCTGCAGGATCGGTTCGTGGTCCTTAAGACCCATTTCGACCGGATTGATAAAGGGGTGAATGGATTGTTCTTCCAGGTCCGCTGAGCGACCGTCCCAGAAAAGTTTGCTGAAATAAGCCGAATTGATCACGGTCGGTGCGTTGCGGGTGCCGGTGAGCTTGTGAATCCCCTCGGATACACTCAGCGGACTGTCGGTGAAGGCCTTCTTTTCTTCATGACAGGTGGCGCAACTGACTTCTCCGGTCGAGCTGAAGCGCTTGTCGTGAAAGAGCGTGTCACCGAGCTTGATTTTTTCGGGGGTTTGCGGATTATCCGCCGGAATTGGCACCTCGGGTAACCCTAGCATCGCTGACTCTGCCAAGGCCAAGCCTGGAGAGGTGGTCAGCAACATCAGCAGAAGCGATACAACAACTCGTCTCATGGCAAGTCCTCCTTTGTAGTTAAAAGTTCTACAATGAAGCTTACCTTGAGTTCACTTTTTTTAAAGCATGAGGGAGCTTTTCTGATTCGACCGGTAGAAAAAAGCAAAGGCGTCCGGACCGACAGTCCTGACGCCTTTGTATGCGGAAATGGGGGGAAATATTACATGCGTTCCAGGGTTTCAATGCCTAGCAGTGCTAACCCCTGTTTGAGGGTGCGGGCCGTGAGCAAAGAAAGCTTCAGCCGGCTCTGACGGATCTCGGGATCTTCGCAGACCAGCACCGGGCAGCTCTGATAAAAGCTGGAAAAAAGGCCGGAAAGTTCGTAAAGATACCCACAGAGCAGATGCGGCCAGCCCTTTTCGGCTACTCGGTTCACTACTTCGGCAAATTGAACCAGTTTGCCGGCCAGGTCTTTTTCGATTTCCTCTTCGAGCCTGACCCTCCCCTTCAACTGATCTTCAACGATTTCACCACGTCGAAATATACTGGCCACCCGGGTGTAGGCATAGAGCAGGTAGGGCGCGGTGTTCCCTTCGAAGCTGAGCATCTGGTCAAAGCTGAATACATAATCACTGGTGCGGTTTTTGGACAAATCGGCATATTTGACTGAGGCGATACCAACGACCCGGCCGATGTTGCGCAATTCGTCTTCGGCCATCTCCGGATTCTTTTCTTTGACCAGGGCGTAGGCCCGGGCCTCTGCCTCGTCGATCAAATCCGTCAGTTTAGCCACCCCACCGCTGCGGGTCTTGAAGGGTTTGCCGTCTTCGCCCATAACCGTGCCAAAGGCCATGTGTTCGAGACTGATGTCGGCCCCAGCAAATTTAGCCTTGCGAGCCACGGCGAACAGGTGCTGAAAGTGCAAGGATTGTCGATGGTCAACGAAATAGAGTACCCGGTCGGCCTTCAGGATACGCAGGCGATAACGGATGGCCGCTAGATCGGTGGTGGCGTAGAGATATCCGCCATCTTTTTTCTGCACGATCATCGGCAGCGGCTCGTCGTCTTTTCCCTTGAATTCGTCAAGGAACACGCAGTGGGCCCCCTGACTTTCTGTCAGCAGCCCTGCCGCCGATAAATCATCGACCACCTGGTGCAGATCGTCGTTGTAGGCACTCTCCCCCATCACGTCGTCGCGGGTCAGGGCAACATGCAGGCGATCATAAATCTGTTGACAGTGCGACAGGGAAATTTCCAGGAATTCGCGCCAGAGCTGATTGCAATAAGCATCCCCCGATTGCAGCTCCACGACCAGTTGTCGAGCCCGATCGGCGAATTCAGCCGAAGAGTCAAAGCGCCCTTTGGCCTGGCGGTAGAAGTTTTCCAGGTCGGAGAGTTCCATGCGGATTTCGGTTCCCTGCTGACGCAACTCTTCCATGTAGGCCAGAAGCATGCCGAACTGAGTCCCCCAGTCACCGACGTGATTATGCCGGATGACGTTATGTCCCAAGAATTCGAGGGTTCGGGAGACGGCGTCGCC
>JBFHFM010000202.1:0-6623 GCA_041583595.1 Trichloromonas sp.
AATCCTGGCCCGAAAGGCGTGCAAACCAAGCTCTTCATGGATATCAAACGCCAGATCGAGAGCACTGCTGCCTTCAGGGAGGGAGCGGGTTTCGCCCAGGGGCGTATAAACCTGGATGGATGCAGAAGCGAGACGCAAACTTTCGGTATCAAACGCAGATTCTCCTTCAAGCAACGAACGCGTCAGCCCTTCGAAACTGGCCCGGCGGAACTCAAAGCCCGGCGCCAGTACCCCGCCCTCGTTGAAACGAGCCAGCTTACGGGTGGTAATTTCGACCCGCATGCGGTGCTCACCGGCCTGTACCGTGGTTTTAAGAGCCAGATAGCCGAATTGGGAGGTGACGTTGAGATGATCACGCAGTTTCCCAGGAATCGGCGGATAAAGACGATGCAGCAGTCCGAGGGCGAGATAGGCATCCATGGTCCGATCGACCTGAATTTCGAGGGTATACAGTGTAGGGAACCCGCGGTTCATGCTCTTAGCTGCGGCGATGGAAAATGGCCGCCACCGATCTTTGAGCAACGCCGAAACCTTGTGATGTTCGAATTCTTTATTGAGTTCGGAGCGTATTTTCCGCAACGGCGCTTCCAACCGTCCACGCAGCTCGGCAACCGTGCGAGCATAGGTGGTTGCCCGACGCGGATAGAGGATATTCAGGGACAGCGCGTCTAATTCAGAAGCGACATAACCCATGCCAAGATGGCTGGCCAGCGGGACGTAAACAGAACGCGTCTCTTCGGCGATCAGGTTCTGTTTTTCCGGCTTCAGTGCGCCAATGGTTTGCAGATTGTCAATGCGGTCCCAGAATTTAAGACATAAAACCCGGATATCCTCGATAGCGACCAGCAGCTGCTTTCGGTAGGTTTCCGCCTTGAGGGCCTCGCGACTGAGTTTTTCATCCGCCGCCTTGGTCAGACCGTTGACCAACAACGCGACTTCTTCACCAAAAGCACTCTCAATTTCCCCTAGAGTCACCGGGGTGTCCTCAACCACATCATGCAGGATAGCGGCCTCGACCGAGGCGAAATCCATCCAGTGACGAGCCGCCATATGGGCCACCCGTAGAGGGTGAAAAAAATAAGGTTCACCCGATTTGCGTAGTACACCCGCATGCGAATCCCCCGCGGTCCTAAGAGCCCGATGCAGGCTGTCGATTCCTTGATCGAGTCCCTGCTCACTCATCCCCCCCCCGTGGTGAGTGACCAGAAGTTCCATGATTTCGTTTATCAGTCGTTGTTCGGTACGATTGTCGTAGCTCAAAGCAGAATCTCCACTGCAAGGTTGGACGCGGGGGGATCTTTCATTTATTCGGAAAGAACTCTTTTTTCGCCAAAATCAGGACTGGTCTACACGCACGCTGACGTAGTGAAAACCACGCCAGGTAACAGTCGGCTTACGTGAAGTCAGGCCAAGATATCGGTGGGCCCAGCTAAGTTTATGATTTTTTATCTTAAATGAGAAAAAGGACCGCAGCAAGCCCGATTTCAAAAAGCCGGCCGCTTTTTTCGTCTCATCATCTGCGAAAAATGGAAGCCATTTTTAAAAGCAGCCACCGCCAAGGCACCAACATCGGCACGCGCCTACAGTAATCGGCGTATAAGCGCCCGAACCGGCGTGCTAATCGGCGTTCCTCAAGGATTGCCCCAACCATCAGGTAAGCGGAAAGAACGAATGACGACACCAGTGCTGAAGCGTTCAAGTCTCTGGACCAAAGCAAGAGGAAAACAGCCAGATACCAGGGGTGCCTAACCATCCCCAGCACCCCGTCAGTCATCAGAACCTGCTTCCTTGACAAAGCAGCGGACCTCATCAGACCGTCAACACCAAGGAATTCAGCCAAAGGATAGATTCGAAGGCCGGACCAAACGAGCCCGCCGGCGACTAGCCAAAGAGACCACTGCAGCAACCGCCATGGCCCGTCCCAGACCAGCAGAGGGGCACCGGGAAGGTCAGCGGACCAATAAAGAACAGGGGCCAAAGTCAGCAGCGCGATTCCATTGTAGAAGAGCCGATAACAGGAAGACGAAATCTGCAGCCGACTACACACTCGCTGCTTGATCAGATCGGCAGCAAGCATAGAGTGCAACCCGCACCAGAGAATCCAGACGCATGCCAAGGTCAGCAGATCGAACCTCATTCCCCGGCACCAGAAACAAATTCAAAGACCGGATCTCCCCCAGAATTTCCACATCGCACCAGGAGGGTCCCTCGCCAGCCGTCATCGAGGGCCGGATAATCACTGCGACAATGGGCACCACGACTTTCCCGGCGCTCGCAAGCTGCGAGCAGAATCAGCCGGGCGACGGTCAGCATATGGCCTGTTTCGCACCAGAGTTGCCCATCGACTGCCCTCGAATAATTGCGAAAACGGCCGACAACCTGCTGCCAGCGCGCCAGTCCCGCTTGCAGTGAATCAGCCGACCGGACCACGCCGGCACACTCCCAGAGAAGTTCACGCAGTTCCTTGCGCAGGTCAGCCAACTCATCTTCAAGGCAAAACACACCCGCATCCGAACTCGTCGCTTCAGGAATTCCGGTCAGTGCCACCGTATCAGCGGCTGCCGACTGTCCGGCCAGGCGACCAAAGACCACCGCTTCGAGCAGGGCATTGCCTCCCAGGCGGTTCGCACCATGGACTCCTCCAGTGACTTCTCCTGCGCCATAGAGCCCGGGAACAGTCGAAGCGCCACATCCATCGATCACCATTCCCCCCATGAAAAAATGAACCGCGATACCGACGGTCAACAGCTGTCTTCGGGGGTCGCAACCACGCTTTTTAAGCAATTGCCAGAGATCGGCGTAACGGGTGGTAACCAGTTCATCGGAAATAGCGGATAAATCAAGATGCACTCCCCCGCCGACCCCGCGCCCGGCTTGAATCTCCCGATAGATGGCCTGGCTCATTTCGTCTCGTCCGGCTGCGGCTTCTCCTCCTGTCACATTGCCAAGCAGAAACCGCGCACCATAACGATTGCGCAACAGGGCGCCGTCGCCAAACAGGGTTGTCGGTAAAATAATCTTGACCGGCGCCAGCCCCATGGCCGGATGAAACTGGATGAATTCCATGTCGCGCAGAGCCGCGCCGGCCTCATACGCTAAGGCATAGCCGTCGCCTGTGATATCCCGGGTATTGTTGCTGCTGGCGTAAAGCCGGCCGCCACCACCGCTGGCCAGCACAGTGGCCCCGGCCAGAAGGTGCAGAGAGCTTCCGTCCGCAAGCAAAGCCTTGGCCCCGACGACCCGGTCACCGTCTTTCAACAAGTGGCACACCATAGCATGTTCGACAAAACGCACACCGAGACGACGCGCTTCTGCAAGAAGTGGCAAAGACAGCGACAGCCCTGAAGTCTGCACCGGGATTCCATGGCGATCAGTACAGACGGTACGGGGCCAGCTATGCCCTGGAATTTGCAGAACATGCAGGTGCCCTTCGCTACGCAACAGACGCACCCCGCACTGCTCGAGAAAAACCAGGGCGCCGGCGGCGCCTTCGGCCAACGCCTGCACTAAAACGGGATCGCCAATGTCGCGGCCATTGCCGAGGGTGTCGATAGCCAAACCTGCCACGGTGTCGCCGGTTTCCTGCAACAACCCGGTCAGGTTGCAAGCGGCCACCACGACGTTACCACTGCGGCCGACCCGGCGTTTACAAACCAGCAGAACATCTCGGCCAGCCCGACGGGCTTCGATGGCAGCGACCAGGCCAGCCAGACCTCCACCGATAATCAGTACCTCGGCCTTCTGTCTTTCCACCAATCGTCTCCCAAAAAACAGGGGGCGTGCCTTGGCACGCCCCGCAAAAAACGTAAAAATCTGGTCAGCCCGGCGGCCAGAGCATGTCCCGGCCACCGAGCAAATGAAAATGAATATGCCAGACAGTCTGACCGCCAGCTTCATTACAGTTGTTTATCACACGAAAACCATCATCGGCGAAGCCGATGTCGTGAGCGATCTTTCCGGCAACCTGAAACACATGGCCAATCAATTCGCTGTCGGCCGTGGTCAGATCAAGGGTAGTGCGAATGTGCTTGCGAGGAACAATCAGGTGATGATGCGGTGCCTGAGGATTGATGTCCTCAAGAACCACGACCAGTTCATCCTCATAAACAAGTTTGGCCGGAATATCGCCGGCGATGATCTTACAGAAGATGCAATTGTCCGACATCGTCATTCCTTTCTTCGTTTACACGGTTGCGGCTGTTTTTAGCCTCATCCAACGATACCAGGTTCCAGCGTTTCTGGCCGGCCCGCTTGAGCATTCCCTCGTTGTGAGTGAAAAAGATGATCTGATGTTCCCGAGACAGGCTTTCCAGGGCGACCAGGGTTTCGGCCTGCCGTTCCGCGTCGAAATTGACCAGCGGATCGTCAAGAAAGAGCGGCAACCGTCGACCGCGGGAAAGATGCCGGGTCAAGGCCAGACGAACCGCGAAATAGACGGCATCGATAGTGCCACGGCTGAAACAGCCGACATCCTGCCAACTCCCCTCCCCCTTCCCCGGCAGAGACAGGGAGAAGTCTTCGTCCAATCGCACCTTGACGTACCGCCCGCTGCTTGCGGATGAAAGATAGGTACCGATTTCACTGGCGAACCGCTCAAGGTAAGTGCGGCGGAATTCTTCGACAGCCCCGCTCAGCAATTCGTAAGCGGCAATCAGGGCATCGCGCTGACGCAGCAGAGCCAATTCTCGAAGCTTGAGTCGTTCTCCCTCTTCTTCGATCTGTTGCAAGTCGCCAATCGCGCCATGTAGCGCCGCTTCTCTCCGGGTCAGCTCGAGCAACCGCTGTTCCCGTTCTTGCAGGCTTTCTCCCAGCGCCTGTAGTATTTCTTCGGCACCCGGCAGATCCTCGAGCGGAAGCAAGCCTTCGGGGCGCAGCGGTTTTTCTCTTTCCATACGCTCGTCAAGCACCGCCAACTCACGGGTCAAATCATCTTGATCACGCTTCAATTCATCGGAACGGTCAAGTACATTCAGTGAAATTTCCACCTCTTTGAGTCGCTCGGCCAACTCCCGGTGGCGAGCCAGATTTTTCTGCATTTTAACGATCTCAACCGCCGAGGGGGACATGCCGAGCCGCTCGAATCGTTCATCCAGAGCAGCCAGCCGTGCCTGAGCTTCTTCCCGCTTCCGGTCAAGCACCTGAACCTGCCCCTGAATGCGACCTCGCTCTGCCCGCTCTTTGCCGGCCTGCTTGAGGTAAACGATCCAGATCACTGCGGTCAACAATCCCGCTCCCAACAATATTTGTATCATCCGATCCGAAAAAAACCAGGACGCGCCGCCGCCTGCAGCAAAAACAAGTGCCGACAGGCCAGCGGAAGGCTTCCATGGAGGAGTCTTATGCGCCAGAAGTTCCCGGCGTAAAACTGCCGATTCTCCTTGCAGGGAAACCAGCTCCTTACGCTCTTCGTCTGCCGCAACCAGAATTTCCACCAGGTCCACGGGAATCTCACGGGGCAGGCCGGTCTTTGCTATCTCGGATTCGAGCTCCTGACGCTGTTTTTCAAGGTCTCCGACCTTTTCGGACTGTCGGTTGACCCGCGCGAAATTCTTGCGCAGCCCCACTTCCTTATCTTCAAGCTGCCACTGTTTACGGGCCCATTTAATATAACGTTCGCCCTTGGCATACTCGTCGCGATCGATCTGAATCGATCTGTCGAGTTCCGCCATTTCAGCACGCAATGCCTCAAGCTCCCGAAGCGACTCACGCCCCTCATACCAGCGCGTTTCCATGGTACCGATCCGCTTGGTTACGTCTTCAAGTTCACGGTCCTTGGTTTTGTCCTTGCCCCAAGGATTGACCCGGGTAATAGCAAACAAATCGTCGCTGAGCGATTCGAGCACCTTGTCGTAGTCGACCTCGACGAAGCCGGATAGCAACCCTTTGATTTTCGCCGTCATAGCCGACTGCCCCGGCACCTCGAGATGCCCTTGCCCCAAAAAGAGCGAGGCGCGAAAGACATCCTCCTCGGCGATACCAAAAAGCCTGGCCAACTGCTCGTAATACTCACCTCGTTCAGACGACCGACCGTTGGGCGCAACCTTCCCCTCGAACTGATACAGCTCATGGTAGAGGTCATCATGTTCGGTCAGCTTGACCTGGTCTGAAAGAATGTCCCGCTCGATGCGCACGGTACGGTTGCGCCCTTCGAGAACCAGGGCCGCCGCGCAGCTTCCGTTACGCCCCCAGGGCTTAAAGCGTTCTTTGTTGCGCGACCCGAACAATACCGCTGGGATCGCCTCCATCAGAGTCGATTTACCGGCTTCGTTGGGACCGACCACCAGGTTCATGCCACGACGAAATTCAAAGGTCCGCTCGGCAAACTTGCCAAAATGTTTTAGTTCCAGGCTACGCAGGATCATGGACGACCTCCGCCAAAGCTCTGAAAGCGGACCAGCACTTCACGAAAAGCATCTTCCACCACCTGCCGTCTCTCGGGGGAGGCCTCCTCAATGAGCTGCCGAGCCCGGCGGACGAAGACCCCTCGAACCGTCTCTTCAGTTTCGATACGACGAGCAAAATCGCTGTCGAATAGACGGGTTTTATCAACGAACTCGAGATGAAAAAAGTCACCAGAGGTGCGGGCGTGCAGTGTTTTCAGGTCGATCGGCGCTTCGACCACG
>JBFHFM010000203.1:0-6607 GCA_041583595.1 Trichloromonas sp.
GACGGCGATCTTGTCCGCGATGCCGCGTTTGTGAATCTCTTCGGCCATCAGCAGCGCCATTGAGGCGGTCGAACAGAAGACCGTCGACTGAAAGTCGAGCAGAAACTGAATCTGCATATCGATGTTGCCCGGGCCAATTGGAACCGCCAGTGCGCCGACTTTTTCGCAGCCGAGCTGGAAGCCAATTCCAGCGGTCCAGACTCCATAGCCGACAGCGATCTGCACCCGATCGAGAGGGGTGACACCAGCCATCTGGTAGCAGCGAGCAAAAAAATCGGTCCAGTCATCGAGATCTTTCTGCGTGTAGCAGAGTACCTTCCGTTTACCGGTCGTTCCGGAGGAGGCGTGCACCCGGACGACTTGCTCAAAAGGGACTGAACGTAGCGGAAAGGGGTAGCCTGCGCGTAGATCATCGGCGGTGGTAAAGGGCAGTTTCTGTAGATCATCCAGCGAGGTGATATCTTCAGGTTTAATCCCGAGTTGGTCAAATTTTTCGCGGTACTCAGTGGACCCCTCAAAGGTGTGGCGCACTGTCCAGCGCAGGCCGTCCAGTTGGATAGCACGAAGTTCTTCTTCGGATTGAAAAGCAGGCATAAAGTTCTGCAGACGCATATCAGGTTTCTCCAGGCGGATATTGGTCAGCCCGGCGGCACCAAGACGGCTGGCGGCCGGGTTTTCTTGACTGGCTGCGCCCAAAAAGGCCGAGCGCAGGATGGGGTCATTGAGTAGCTCTGAACTTTTCCCCTGCTCAATAATTTTTCCATTGGCCAGCAGGTAGGCTTTGTCAGAGCCGGACAGGGCACGGGCCGCATTCTGTTCTACCAGCAGGATCGTGGTACCGGTGCGGGCCAGCTGGTGAATGATGGCAAAAATATCATCGGTAATCAACGGGGCCAGGCCGAGGCTCGGTTCGTCAAGCAGGAGCAACCGCGGCTTGGCCATCAGTGCCCGGCCCATGGCCAGCATCTGCTGTTCACCGCCGGACAGCGTTCCAGCCAGTTGCGTGTGTCGTTCTTTCAATTTCGGAAAGCGGGCGAACACCTCGTCCATCCGTGCGGTCTCTTCCCCCTTGGCGAGGCGTAGGGGGATGGCGCCCAGCTGCAGGTTTTCCCGGACCGAAAGTTCGGCAAAAACTTCGCGCCCTTCGGGGGAGAGCGCTAACCCCAGGCGAACCATCTGGGCTGCGCCTGTGTTGGTTACCGGTTTGCCGTCGAGGAGGATTTCCCCGCCGCTCGGCTTGACCAGCCCCATCAGGCATTTCAGCAGAGTACTCTTTCCCGCACCGTTGGCCCCGACCAGCGCTACGGTTTCGCCGCTTCTGACTTCAAGATCGACACCGAACAGGGCCTGGGCTGCGCCGTAGTGGGCGGAGAGATTGTTGATTTTCAGCATCAGGTGGTTGCCTCCATCCGACCCAGATAGGCTTCCAGTACCAAAGGATTGCGCCGCACTTCAGCCGGCGTGCCGGTGGCGATACATTTTCCGCTATCGAGAACTACGACCTGATCGGCGATCTCCATCACCAGATCCATGTCATGCTCGACCAGCAGCATGGTGTGTCCGGCGCTGCGCAGCAGGCGGAGTTGTTCGCCGACCTCGGCCGTTTCTTCGGCATTCAGTCCGGCGACCGGTTCGTCGAGCAGCAGCAGATTCGGTTTACTCACCGTAGCGCGGGCCAGCTCGACCCGTTTTTTGTCCCCGTAGGCCAAAACCTCTGCTGGCCATTCGGCTTTGTCACTGAGACCGAAACGGTCGAGGGCTTCCAGTGCGCGGAGTTTCAATTGTCGTTCCCGGTTTCTCAGATATGGCAGGCGCAACATGGCCATGAACATCGAGGTACCGCCATCACAGGTCAGGCCGGTCAGCACATTGTCGAGCACCGTCAACCGTGGAAACAACTTCAGATTCTGAAAGGTGCGGGCAATCCCGAGGCGCGCGATCTGGTCGGCAGGGCAAGCCGTTATCTCCTGTTGCTGAAACAGGACGCTGCCGCTGCTCGGTTGTAAAACCCCGGTGGTGCAGTTGATCAGGGTACTTTTCCCGGCGCCGTTGGGGCCGATCAGTGCCGTGACCAATCCCTTGGGAACATGGAAACTGACGTTGGCCAGTGCGGGCAGTCCGCCGAAATTTTTACAGACATTTTCAAGCCTCAGCATTTTTATGCCTTCGCAAGGTCCGCCTGGTTCTGGCCATATCGATCAGGCCGGAGATCAGTCCCTGGGGCAGGAACATCAGTACCAACACCAGGATGCCGCCGTGAACAAAGTCCTTGTAGGTTTCAAACAGGTCCATCCACTCCGGCAGCAGGGTGATCAGTCCGGCACCGAACAACGAGCCCCAGATTGAACCCATGCCGCCGATGACCACCATAATGACCATGTCCGTGGATGTGAAGATGCCGAAGGAGTCCGGGCTGATAAAACTGTAGGTGTGGGCAAACAGGCTGCCGGCAATCGATGCCAGAATTGCCGAGAGGACAAAGACCTTGACCTTGGCAGTGCGGACATTGACGCCAAGTGCCGCTGCGGCCGTTTCATCCCCTGCCAGCGCAGCCAGACCTCGACCGACGCCGCTGCGTACCAGGTTGAGGCAGAGCAGCAGAGCCAGCATGGCAAAGGTCCAGATCAGGTAGTGCAGACTGACTTCGTCGTAAAATTCAAAATCGCCGATCGCCAGCGAGGGAATGCCGGAGAATCCACTCGGGCCGCCGGTCACTTCATCCCATTGCAGCAGAATTGTGTGGAAAACAAAGTTCAAACCTAGCGTGGCCATCGCCAGATAATGTCCTGATAGACGTAATATGGGGATACCGATAAGCAATGCGATCAATGCAACAATGACGGCGACGACCAGAATCGCCAGCCAGGGGTTCAGTTCGAAATTAACCGTGGCAATCGCTGAACCGTATGCTCCCAGGCCAAAAAAAGCTGCATGGCCGAGGGAGATCTGTCCGGCGTAGCCGATGAACAGGTTCAATCCGAGCACAACGATGGCGTAGATGGCGATCAGGTTGGTCAACCCGAGGGTGTAGGGGTTGTCTTCGATCAGCGGAAACAGCAGTAGCGCCAGCGACAGGGCGGTTACCCAGAGGCCGGTGCGGTGGAGCGAGATAAAATAGAGTATTTTCTGCTTGCCGGTCATTTATGGCTCGTTTAGCTGTTCAGCCCCTTTTGAAAGGCTTCCAGATTCTGCTCGACAAACTTCTGCGGCGCCAACTGCTTGATCGCGGTTTCACATTCCTCAGCTTTACAAAACAGCGCCTGCTGTTTCACCGCAAACCCCAGCAGTACCAGATTCGACAACACCGGATTGCCCATTTCTCGAGCGATACCAGTGGCATCGATTCGTTCCCCTTCACCATCCTTTTCAGCGCTGATGATCAGTTTGCCCTCGCTTTTCAAAAGGCCCTTGTGCACTTCGAGATTCGCCTCCCAGAGCAGCAGGCCGATGTCGGCCTGACCGGCGCGGATCAACGGGCTGGCGAAGTCGCCGACTTTGATAGTCGACAGCACCGTGCCGCCGCGCTGGGCCATGCCGTGGGTTTCCGAGGTCAGTACCGGAATGCCGCGATTGACCGCCATCTGGGCGATGACACGGGTCAGAAACAGCACTCCCTGGCCGCCGATACCACTGACGATAATCTGCTGTTTCATCATTTTTCCTCCTTGACGATGGCATCGACCGGGCAGACCGGGATGCAGGTGCCGCAGCCGATACAGCGGTCCTGGTCGACCAGCGCAACCTTTTGCTCTTCGTCGAAAACCAGCGCCGGGCATTCGAAGGCCTTGGTGCATTTGCGGCAGCCGATGCACTTGTCGTTGATACTGATCCGCGTTGACTCCTGTGATTTGCGGACGCTCGGATCCATGATGCAACCGTGACGGGAGATCAGCACGGCAACGCCCCCTTCGGGGCTACGGATATAGTCGTCGGCCTGTTTGAGCAGGGCTTCAAACTGTTCCTGATCGTAGGGGTCGCAGGTTTCGAGGAAACCAACACCACTGGCAGTGACCAGCGGTTCGATGGCGATCGCTTTGGTTTTCTTTCCACCGGCAGCAACGCCCATGTGCGGCACCGGTTGGCCGCCGGTCATGGCGGTGGTGGCGTTATCGAGGATCACCACGATAATTCGTGCCTGCTGGATCACGGCGTTGATCAGCGCCGGAATACCGGCGTGAAAAAAGGTCGAATCGCCGATCGTGACGACGATGGTCGGGAAGTCACCGTCTTGCTGGTAGGTCTGGTAAAATCCGGCCCCCTGGCTGATGCAGGCGCCCATGCAGTGGACGGTGTTGACCGCACCGAGGTTCATCCCCAAAGTGTAGCAACCGATGTCGGATGGGAATATTCCTTTGGGGAAACATTTCTTGATGCTGTAAAAGGCTGCTCGGTGTGGACAGCCGGGGCAAAGTGAAGGGCGTTGGCCGCGGCGTTCGTCCGGCAACGCGGCCGGCTGCTGCAAGTCAAGAAAATTGGCCAACACCTGGTGGATCACGTCGGGGGTCAGTTCCCCCTCGCGCGGGACGGCGCCGGTCTCTTTGCCGGCGGCTCCACGATGGGCCAGTTGCAGCTCGATGACCGGATAGGTCTCTTCAAGTATCAGTATCTTGTCGTAATCGTTGCGCAATTTCTCGGTAAAGTTCGGACTTAAAGGGTAGGGCATCAGCACCTGATAGAGATCGATCGTATTGCTCAGGTCAAGTTCTTCAAGCAGGTCGACCAGGTTGCTGTAGACGATTCCCGAGGCAACCAACGCCGTGCGCGGTTGACTGCCATCACCAGCGGTCAACTTCGGCTGCCAGTCTGGTTCCTGGGCGATCTTTGTCAGATGATCGTTCAGTTTGCGGTGCAGCTCCGGCAGAAACGCCGGGGTCGCTGCCCAGCGACCTGGGTTCCGTTGAAAGTCGGCTGTGCGTTCCAGTTTAATCGGTTCGCTTAAGGACACATTCTGCCGCGAATGGCAGATACGGGTGGTCGGGCGCAGCACGATGTTCAGTTCATACTTTTCCGACAGCTCAAACGCTGCGGGAATCAGTGCTTTGGCTTCGGCCGGACTGGCCGGGTCGATAACCGGGACACGTCCCTGCAGGCAGAAGAGGCGGGTGTCCTGCTCATTCTGCGAACTGTGCGGACCGGGATCGTCGGCAACGATGGTCAGCATGCCCCCTTTGACACCGATGTACGCGGTGCGCATAAAGGGGTCGGCAGCCACGTTCAGGCCGACCTGTTTCATCACCGCAACCGAGCGCTTGCCACTGTAACTGGCCGAGAGGGCCACCTCGAAGGCGATCTTTTCATTGACCGACCATTCGACGTGCAGTGGTTCGACAGCGCGATCTTTGGAGTCGATAATGGCCTGCAGAATCTCGGTCGAGGGGGTCCCGGGGTAGGCGGCGGCAACCTGGCAACCGGCTTCGATCAGCCCCTGGCCGATCGCTTCGTTGCCCATCAATAACTTGATTTCAGCACTCATTTTCTAACCTTATTTTCCTAGCAGCCCTTTCGGGCGGATGAATAAAACCAACAGCAACACGACAAATGCGACGACGTCTTTGTAAGCACTGGAAATGTACCCAGCTGAGAGTGATTCGAGCAGACCGAGACCGACCCCGCCGAGAATCGCCCCCGGAAAGGATCCGAAGCCGCCGAGAATCGCTCCAGCGAACCCTTTGAGGCCGAGCAACACACCGACATCGTAACTGAGGGTGGTGATTGGCGTCACCAGCACCCCGGCCAGTCCACCGAGCGCTCCGGCAATAGCGTAACTGGTTAAACGGATGCGTCCGGCCTTGATCCCGACCACCGCCGCCGCAGTAGGGTTGGAGGCGACCGCCCGCATCGACAGCCCGAGGGAGGTCCGGTAGAAGAACCACATCAACAGGGCGATGGCGATCACCGTCAATAGCAAAATCCAGAGGGCTTGCGGCAGTACCGTTGCGCCGAAGATGTTGACAGGCTCGTCGGGGGTCAGTGGCGGCAGCGCCATGCGGTTCGTACCCCAGATCATTTTGATGACACCGCGTAAAATGATCGACAGGCCGACGGTCAGAAAGATCAACACCAGGTGATTGTCAGAGCGGGACGGTCGCAGGCCGAAGCGCTCCACCAGCATCGCCACCAGAGCGACCCCGGCAATCGCCAGCAGTAGCCCCGGAACCATCGGCAAACCGGCAGCGAACAGGGCCGAAAACATCAGCATACCGCCGAGGGAAACAAAATCGACCTGCACGAAATTGACGATCCCCATGGTGTTGTTGACGACGCAGAAACCGAGGGCGATCAATGCGTAGATAGCGCCGCTGGTCAGGCCTGCAAAACTGAATTGAAGAAAATCCTGGGACATTAAGATTGCATGCTCCTGCGCCGAAACCAGACTTCGTGAACGCAGTTGAGAGGGGGAAAGCATCACGAGAAAAGGATTGACATCTATTGCCTATGTACTAATGTACTAGTACATGAAAGCGAAGATAAAATACCTTGAGCAGTTAGTCAATCATTTGCTTGCACAGGAGTCTGCCGCAGCGGTGGAGAGTGTCTTGCGTGACCTGTTGACAGCGAACGAATTGGCCGATGTGGCAAACCGGTTGCAGATTATCGAAATGCTGAA
>JBFHFM010000204.1:0-6579 GCA_041583595.1 Trichloromonas sp.
CCCGCGCGGGGGCGTGGATTGAAACGCTCCACCATGCAGTTTTTTCTCCATGGCTAGGCGTCGCCCCCCGCGCGGGGGCGTGGATTGAAACCCGGGACTAGAATACAACCCCGCCAGCGACATTGACGTCGCCCCCCGCGCGGGGGCGTGGATTGAAACTATTTGGGAGTTCCCTTGTCGGCAACCTCGCAGCGAAGCGGCCGGGTTAACTCCCGGCCGAGGATTGAAACATGAAGGATGGTGCTACGGCGGCGTGCGACGTAGGAAATTAACCTGTCTGTTAATCTTTGTGTGGGTAAAATTAACTGATAGGTTAATTTTTGAGGAACAACTCCACATAGCTGATTTTAGGGTAACTCTAAGAACCTTTGGCTTGTGACCCCGGTTTCAAGGGGGGATATGGCTATTTTAAAGGCGTTGGGGAGAATTCGTCACCGGTTAGGGGGGAGCCCACTGCGGGTGCCGTTGCTTGAGCGTGAAGACGTCGGCGGTGGCATTTTTATTAAAATCTTACGTCAGGCTGCCTAAGCTCTGGATCGTGTTCTGGTCTATGACCTGATATCGCCTTACTGCCCGGCGGAAACGGTCTAACAGCAGGGTCAGGTGTTGGCCCATAAGCTTTTGGCCCAGGTCGGCCACAGTGCTTAGCAACTTTCGACCGAGGCCAGCGAAAGACCCGGGTGGCCGATCACTGAAGCCGAAGGCCATTTACATGTTCCCCGCACTCGCGGGGATAAATCACCTAATTGGGCACGGCAAGCGGCGTTCCTGCGAGGGCTGACCCGAGTGGGTTTTATCACCGCTCGCGCTATCGTGTGCCTTGGCATCTGCGAAACTCCCTTGCTCGTCCCACCATTCTTCGCGAACCAAAAACTCCCCGCAGAATCCTGCGGGGAGTTTTTGGTTCTTTCAGTGGCTCAGTGTTTGTGCTCCTACCCCTAACCAGGGCTTATCAGAGCGGTTTCCCTATCGAGCAAGACTTTCCGTTTGTGGTGTGAGCATCGACTGCAGTTCATCCGCAGGCATGTCGATGTCTTCGCGGATGCGTTTTTCTTCGGCGCCCAGGGTTTTGAAAATCCCTTCAACGGCCTGCTGGGTGACGTAATCTCCGAGATCGGTGATCGGTTCGTCGAAAGTCGGTTCGCTTCCCGGGGGTTTGATGGCTTTTTGGGCCCGCATGGCGTCGAGCAGGTCGGCGTATTGCTTGAGGCCGTCGTTTTTGGTCAGGCTGTCGAGGACCGCGGGGGCGAGGGCTTCGCGTAGTTTGGCTGTGGTTTGGGCTTTGAGGTGGTCGGTTGCGGCTGTGCCGCCGGCTTCAAGAAGCTGCTTGGCTTCATCGACGGTGAGTTGACCAAGGGCGGCCTGAAGGATTGGTTCGGCGCCGGGGATAGCGGTTTCTGCGGCCCGGTTCATCAGCACGACCAGGGGATTGCTTTCGGGCTTGTAGGTAAGGTCGCGGGCGAGATCGAGCGCTACGGTGATGGGGGGTGGCAGCAGGATGCGCACCAGCGGGTTGTCGAGATAGCCACCGGGCTTGGCCAGGCTGTCGACTACGGTGTGGATGCCGTGTCCCAATGAGGAGACCAGCTGGGTGGCCAGTCGGGCGTTGATTTGCCCTGTGGCGAGGTTCGTGATGTTCTGTTTCAGGTTGGCAAAGGGATTGGCGCTGCACGATACGAGCAGCAGCACGGCCAGCAGACTGGCGGCGAGGCGGACCATGTGTTGGGGACTCCTGAAAAGGGGTTGAATGACTCATGAAGATGGGCAGGCAGGACCTGACATGAGTCGTCGGTATAGTATCAGGAGTATCGCAAAAAAGGGAGTGGGATTTTTTAGAGAAAAATTATTTTATGTTTTAGTCCCAGATAATTGAGATTTCTAGTACCCGGCCGGCTTTTGGGGCGTGACAAAATGTTCTATCGGTATTTTAACCAAGAACCTGGGGAGTCGCCCTCAGACGGCGATTTACTTACTTTTATGGGCTTTTGTCTAGCTATCTGCTCTGCGGGTGCTTTTTGATTTTGGGTGTTTGCAGTGTCGGGTTCTTGTGTGATTAATGTGTCTTTTTGTCGCTAAAAATCCACAGTTGACGGTGGGGCAATGGGTGGTATCAGTATGATAAGCGAATCTTAACGGGAAGGAGGTGTGGTTAACGATTATCCGCTTGTTCTGTTCCAACTACCCAAATACAAAGAGGTTTATTATGGAAAAATCCATGAGTACTGTCGTCTTCACCCTTTGTCTGTTGGTTCTGCTGCCGGCTCTGGTCTGCGCGCAACTGACCGACAAGGAACGTCTCGGAGAACTTCTCTATTTTGACGAGGATCTATCCCTCAATCAGAATCAGGCCTGTGCTTCTTGTCATTGGCCGACTGCCGGCTACGCCGATCTGCTTAACGCGGCTGACCCGGTCACCTTGCCGGTGAGTGAAGGGTCGGTGGACGGTTTGTTCGGTGGTCGCAATGCACCCTCGGCGGCCTATGCCGCAGGCAGCCCTAAATTCGCTTTGGTTGCGGGGGTGGGCTATGTCGGTGGGCAGTTCTGGGATGGCCGGGCCAACGGTCTGAAGGCCCAGGCCAAGGGACCGTTTCTCAACCCCGTGGAAATGGCGATGCCGAGCAGCGCGGACGTGTTGGCAGCTATTGCTGATCCCGATAATCCCAATTTAACAGACTACAGGACCCTTTTCTCTACGGTGTACCAGGTCAATGTCGATACTTTCGACCAGTTGAATGCCAAGCAAGTCAAGACGGTCTATGACTATGTGGCGGATGCCATTGCTACCTACGAGCGCAGCTCGGTTCTGAATAAATTCAATTCACGGTACGATGCTTTTCTTGCTGGTCAAGCTTCGCTGACCCCATTCGAGGCTACAGGAAAGGGTTTGTTTGACTTGCATTGCAGCCAGTGTCATCCCTCAGAAGGGATGATTACTGCGCACCAGGTGACCATGCCGACGGTGCTGAGTTCCTTCACTTATCATAATCTGGGTCTGCCTCATAATCAAAATGTCCTGATGATAGATAATCCGCGGGACCTGGGTTTGGGCGGTCGTGACGATATTGCTGATCCCGATGAGTACGGCAAGTTCAAGACGCCGACCCTGCGCAATATTGCACTGACGGCGCCCTACGGGCACAATGGTTATTTTGCCACCCTTGAAGAGATGGTTGCTTTTCTCAATGATCGCAGTAATTATCCGCCTGAAGTGACGGATAACCTGACGGACAGGGTTGGCAACCTTGGCCTTACGGTGGATGATGAAGCGGCCATTGTGGCTTTTCTGAAGACGTTGACTGATCAGTAGTTGGTCGTGACATCAAACGATGGGCAGGGGCGGGACCTTGGGTTTCGCCCCTGTTGTTGTAAGGGGGGTGGGGCGATGATAGAGTTGGGATAAATAATTTGGTTTTCATCTGGAAACGGCTCTTTTCCCAGATGAAAACAATTTAGCACCTGACCAGGAGACCTTATGTTGAATGTTCCGCCAATTCGCCTCCGCTTGATGAACGCGGCCCCCGTCAATCTGGAAGGCGACTTTGTCCTCTACTGGATGACGGCGTTTCGTCGGCCATTTTTCAATTTTGCTTTGCAGCGGGCGGTGGAACGAGCGGTGGAACTTAAGCGGCCGCTGGTGATCCTGGAGGCGCTGCGCTGCGATTATCCCTTTGCCAGCGACCGCCTGCACCGTTTCGTGCTGGACGGTATGGCGGATAACGCGGAGCATTTTGCTGATTGTCCCTGTCTCTTTTATCCCTATGTTGAGCGTAAACCTGGGGAAGGCAAGGGGCTTCTGGAGGCGCTTGCCCGTTCGGCGTGCCTGGTGGTGGCTGATGACTATCCGGCTTTTTTTCTGCCTCATATGCTTGAGGCTGCGGCGGGTAAAGTGGCGGTAGCACTGGAAACGGTGGATGGCAACGGCATTTTGCCGCTGCGGGCCGCCGATCATGATTATCCCACGGCCTACGCTTTTCGGCGGTTTTTGCAGAAGGTGCTGCGTGGGTACTTGCTCGATGTGCCACTGCGCGATCCTCTGGATGGGGCCGACCTTCCCGGGCTTGTATCGTTGCCGGACGAGATCATGGCCCGCTGGCCTCGCGCTGATATGGAATTGCTGCAGGGGGACGAGTCGGCCCTTGCACGGCTTTCTATTGATCACCGGGTACCGGTGACGCCGACCCGGGGCGGCTTTGTGGCTGCGGATGAGGCACTTGATATTTTTGTCGAGGAGCGTCTTTCGTTTTATGCCGAGCGGCGCAGTGAACCGGAACAGCGCTTTACCAGCGAATTGTCGCCGTACCTGCATTTTGGCCATATCGGCAGTCATCAGGTGCTGGGGCGGCTCTTTGAAGATGAAGCTTGGGATATTGGACGTCTCTCGCCTGAAACCAGAGGCAAGCGCAGCGGCTGGTGGGGGTTGCGCCCGTCGACTGAGGCCTTTGTCGATCAACTGGTCACCTGGCGGGAGCTGGGCTTCAATATGTGTGCCTTCCGCAAGGATTGCGATCGTTATGATTCGCTCCCCGACTGGGCCCGGTTGACCCTTGATCAGCATCGAAACGATTTTCGTCCCTATCGCTATGAGCTGGAGGATTTCGAAGCGGGGCGAACCCATGATCCGCTGTGGAATGCTGCCCAAATGCAACTGGTGCGTGAGGGGCGAATGCACAATTACCTGCGGATGTTGTGGGGGAAGAAGATCCTTGAATGGAGCGAAAGCCCCGAGGCGGCGCTGCAGATCATGCTAAATTTGAACGATCGCTACGCGCTGGACGGACGCGATCCTAATTCGCTTAGTGGGATATTCTGGTGTTTGGGGCGTTATGATCGGGCCTGGGGACCAGAACGGCCGATTTTTGGCAAGATCCGCTACATGAGTTCGGAGAATACGGCACGCAAATTTTCAGTGAAGGGGTTTGTTGCGACTTACGGTTCGGCTGATGAAGGGGATGGGGCTAGAATCTGATTTTCAGGCCGACGCCGAGGTTGGAGAGGGTGTCCGTTGGGGAGCCCAGATTGTCAAGAAGGGCGTTGGGGTCGCAGAGCAAAAAGATCGACGCTGTGTCGTTGATGGCAAGACCTTCTTCACTGCTGAATAGACTTGCGACCTGCTCCAGTACATCCAGAGGAGTTTCTGGACGCTGGGGGGAGGTTGATTCGGTGGCCACGGATATCTGGCTGAATCGCATCTGATAGATTGTGCCGGGATTCTGTTCTGCTGCCAAAGCCACGGAGGGGAGCGGGAGGAGCAGGATGAGCAGCATTACGAGTCGTTGAGTTGTCTTTTTCATGTTGTCCCCTCCTTTTTGTTTTCGTGGACTTCTTACTAGAGCATTATTCATGCCCGCTTTTTTGTTTCTCTTTTTTTAACGGGGAATATTGTGCATTTATTTCTAAGTAGCCTGAATCATTATGTTTTAATGGCGTGAAAAAAGAGGGTAAATAATACCGCAGGGGGGCATTGTATCCGGAAGGGTGTGGCTGAATTGCAACAGCGTGTGACATCTTTGGTCCGATGTTCGGGTTGAATAACGTAAACGGATATTCATAGCCTTTTTTATCCTGAAGGCAGATTTCGGCACGCGGCAGGAGAAGGGAGAGGCCCCCAACAGCGTGGCCGATGAGATTATTGGGGGCCTGGTTTTTTTTTGTATTTTAAAAATAATTAATATTAACCCATGAATGGAGTGTAGTTTTCTTGTTTGAATTCACTGGAATTCACACGCTATCTGTGGGAAAATTAAAAGCGTCTTTATTGAAGGACTAGGAGGGTGTCAGTGGGGGGCTCCTGGGATAGAGAGTCTTTCCAATGACGTTCTTTCACCCTGAGGGGAGAGGGACTATTGGAATGCCCGACGGAATTTCTGGTGTTTTTTCCAAAGTAATAATATTTCTGTTCATTCAAGGGTTCCTGTGCCTGTCCCTGGTCGATGTTTCCTTGGCGACCGTCGGGGAATACAAGCAGGTTCTCGTGCTCCATTCTTACCACCCGGGCTTGCCGTCGACCGACGATGTCATGGCGGGCATCCAGGACGTCTTCGCTTCGTCTTCGCAAAAAATTCAATTCCATGTGGAATACCTCGATACCATGAGGCATCCGGACGCTGAGTATTTCACTCATGTTCTTGATGCCATTCTTCATTACAAGCTTGAAAATCGCTCTTTTGATCTGGTTCTTGTTTCCGACAACGAAGCCTTCAACTTCGCGCTGGTTCATCGTGAAGACCTTTTTTCTGCCACTCCCATCGTTTTTTGTGGTGTTAACAATTTTCACCCCGCTATGTTGAAAGGGCTGGGTGGCATTACCGGTGTGGCAGAAAACCCTGATTACAAGGGGCTGCTTACACAAGTATTCTCTCTGGCGCCGCGAACCAGGGAAGTGATTGTCGTTGGCAGTACCCGCGATCTGACAGGAAATCTCGACTATCAGATGTTTAAGGAGGCCACTTCTTCCTTTGCGGTACGTTCCTATTTTACCTATTGGAACGATCTGACCCTCAGTGAGTTGGAAACTCGTTTAGTCAAACTGCAGCCGGGACATGTGGTGGTGCTAAACGGCCTGGTGACTGATGATGAAGG
>JBFHFM010000205.1:0-6569 GCA_041583595.1 Trichloromonas sp.
CCGCTGGCGCCAGTTTTTTAGAAAGCCCTACTTATAGGCGCCACTCGAATAATGCAGTTCATAACTGTGGCTGTAGATTTCCAAAATATTGCCGAACGGGTCTTCCATGTAGATCATACGATACGGTTTTTCTCCCGGATAGTAGTAACGTGGAGCCTTCATCCGTTTTTTACCTCCTGCTGCGACGATCTTTTCGGCCAATTCCTCGACGTTGGGATCTTGTACCGCAAAATGGAAAACTCCGGTTTTCCAGTATTCAAAATTATCTTCTGGATTCGTTTGGTTCTTAAATTCAAACAATTCAACACCGATGCGATCTCCTGTTGACAGGTGGGCAATGCGAAATTTTTCCCATCCGGCACCAAAAACATCGGTACACATTTCACCAATAGCGCTGTCGTCTTCAATGACATCTGTCGGTTCCATAATCAGATACCAACCCAGCACCTCGGTATAAAACTTGACTGCGGCCTCCAGATCCGGCACCGAAATGCCGATATGTGAGAATGTACGCGGATATGAATTCGACATGAGCAACTCCTTTGGTATGTGGTTTATCTCTCTTCGTAGAACCACTATACCCCGAAGGGTTGAAAAAGAAAAATTATCACATATTATGCAGATGATAATATTACGTTATCAAAAGGACAACTCCCATGATTAACCAACAATGGCTGCATACCTTTCTCACTTTGGTTGAAGTAGGTCATTTCACCCAAACCGCCGAAAAGCTGAATATGACCCAGCCTGGCGTTAGCCAGCAGATTAAGAAGCTGGAAGAACAGGTAGGAGTTCCTTTGTTGAACCGGATTGGGAAACGGTTTGAGTTAACCCGCGAAGGCGAAATCCTGTACCGGTTTGGCTGCAGCAGGCAGCAAGAAGAAGCGCAACTGTTCAGGGAGTTGCGTTTTGATGACCCACATAAAGGGGAATGTCGCATTGCTTGCTCGGGGGCAATGGCGACCTTTCTCTATCCACATTTTCTGAAAAGGCAAAAAATTCATTCTGGACTGATGGTCGCCATTGAAGGAGCACCGAACGAGCGAATCATTCAAAACCTATTAAAAAATGTAATTGATCTGGGTATCGTCACCCAGCCCGCTTTTTCGACTGAACTGGTCTATGAATCGCTAGGTTTTGAATCTCTGTGTCTGGTTCTGCCGAGTGCCTATGCCTCTCAACCCACGAATTTTGACACTCTGGAAGAGGTTGGTTTTATTGATCACCCAGATGGCGCTCACTATGCTGACCGGTTGCTGAGCGCCAACTTTGGAGAGCAATTCCGTAGCGTCAGTAAGTTAAGAAAGAAAGGCTACATCAATCAGATCAACCAGATCCTGGTGCCGGTATCCGAAGGCCTTGGTTTCACAGTATTGCCGGAAATGGCCGTTCGTCATTTTCCACAGCAGGCACTGCTCTATGTCGTCCCGATAAAGGTCCCCATCTATGACGAATTATTTCTAGCCAGGAAAAAGCACCGGATACTGCCAAAACGTTATGAATGGTTTGAAAAAAAAATCAAAGAACTTCTCAGCGGTCTGCAAAAACCGAAGACTCCGGTTTGACCAGGTATCGGGATCGGGGCTCGCCGGTCTCGATCTCTTTAACCCGATTCACACCAAAGGAACGACCATGATCATTGATCGACTACAAAACTGGCACATGTACGAACTGGGTTCAGCCTGGCGCGCCGCTTTTGAGTTTCTCGAAACGCTGACAGAAGAAACGGCCGATGGGCGCTATGAATTACGAGGGGACGAGATTTTCGCCATCGTGATGAGTTATGAAACCCGTGGTGCGGACGAGGCGATCCTGGAAGCTCATCGCCGGTATGTCGACATTCAGACGGTACTGGACGGCCGGGAAGGATTTGCATGGTTCCCGGTACCATCCTTGACCGTCGACCAGCCCTATGATGCCGAAAAAGATGTGGAATTCTACAGCCGCCTTGAGGCGGCTCCGGCACGGGTGGACATCAGCCCGACGCTCTTTGTCGCCCTCTTTCCTGAAGACGCTCATATGCCCACGTTGATGGTGGGAGACCAGCGGAAGACGATTAAAAAGGTGGTGGTTAAAATCCGGGCGGATCTGCTCGGGCATCACTGATCACCACCAGCGCAAACGATAACCGGTCCAAAGAGGAAGAGCCGACCCCCTTGCGGGGGCCGGCTCTTCCTCTTTCAGTTGCTCGGCAATCTGCTATCGGCAGGCGTTAACCGCGCTGCGCTTTTCTTCTTCGAAAGCCGGAGTCGGGTTGGCGTAGGTGTAAGTATTGCCCTGGTAGTTCTTAAGCACCACCTCCTCACCGAGGCTCTGCAGATAGTCGGGCAGAATCGGTATCTTGCCGCCGCCGCCAGGGGCATCGATGACGTAGGCCGGCACTCCCATCCCCGAAGTGTGACCGCGCAGGGCACGCATGATTTCGATGCCTTCTTCAACGCTGGTGCGGAAATGATCCGTCCCCTCCACCATGTCGGCCTGGTAGATATAGTAGGGCTTAACCCGGATCGTCAGCAGCTTCTGCATCAGTTTCTTCATCACTACCGGATCGTCGTTGATCCCCCGCATCAGCACGGTCTGATTGCCGAGCGGAATACCGACATCAGCCAGCCGGCCGCAGGCCTTGGCCGAGGTCTCGGTGATCTCGTCCGGGTGGTTGAAGTGGGTGTTGATGTAAAGCGGGTGGTAGCGGCGCAGAATACGCACCAGCGCCGGGGTAATCCGCTGCGGCAGCACCACCGGCACCCGGGTACCGATACGGATGATCTCGACGTGCGGAATCGCCCGCAGTTCCTTGAGAATCCATTCCAGGCGTTCGTCGCCCAAAAGGAGCGGGTCGCCGCCGGAGAGGATGACGTCGCGAACCTCTGGACGACTGCGGATATAGGCGATCCCCGCCTCCAGAGTCTGGCGGTCAACCTGCATGCTCTCACCACCGACCTTGCGCTTGCGGGTGCAGAAGCGGCAATACATGGCACACTCGGAACAAACCAGGAACAAAACCCGGTCAGGATAACGATGCACCAGGTTGGGAACCGGGCTTTGATTCTCTTCTTCGAGCGGGTCCGCCATGCAGACCGAATCATGTAACTCATCTTCGGCGGGAACCGCCTGTTTCCAGATCGGGTCGCCGACCGACTTGATGAGGCTGAGGTAATAGGGGTTAACCCGCATCGGATATCGTTCGGCTACTTCTTCAAGAGGGCGCGGATCGACACCGAAACGACGGGTCAGATCTCCGGGACGGGTAATGCTTTCCTGCAAAAGTTTCTGCCAGGTCTCCATCTTTTTCAGTTCTCCTTGAGTGCTGAAAAACGTTTGATGTAAGTGAGACGGTCATCGCCGGGCTTGTAGAAATCGCGAATCCGGCTTTCTTCGGTGTAGCCAGCCTGGTCATAAAAGCGTCGGGTGCGCTCATAGCCCCCCTGGGACGAAGTCTCCAGAGAAACCATATAAGCCCCCTTTTTTTGTGCCTCGATTTCGGCGTACTCCATCAACTGCCGCCCAAGCCCTTTTCCCTGAACCTTTGGATCGGTGGCGATCCAGTAAATATCATAATTACCGACCGTCAGCGGCACCGGGCCATAGAGAATATAGCCAGCCACCTGGCCATCATGCTCGGCCACCGCGACCTGGTAGTCCTGCTGAGCGGGTTGATCAAGAACGATGTTCAACAGTTCGACCGCACACTCGACCTCGGGCTCGGTAAAAGCCCCGGTCTCCTTGAGAATCCGGGTCAAAGGGGTCAGGTCGGTCGATTTAAGGCTTCGCATGGACAGTCTCCTTGCGTTTAAAAGCGAAGTTAAGAATCCGCTCGATCAGCTTAGGGTAGCTGTGGCCGGCGGCAGCAGCACTACGAGCCAGTCCGGCATCGGGCGAAAGATCCGGGTTGGCATTGATCTCAAGAATATAGGGGACACCGTCGCGCAGGCGGATATCGACCCGGGCGTAATCCCGGCAATCAAGGAGCTTACAGGCACGCAGAGTGACATCCCGCACCAACAGCGTTTCCTTAGCCTTGATCGACGCCGGACAAACCGGCTCGGTCTGAGCGTACTCGTCAGAATCCTCTAGCCATTTACCGTCATAGCTGACGATCGACCGCTTGAGCCCGGGCTTGAACACGATCTCGGAAACCGGCAAGGCCTCCATCGGCAAGTTGCCGAGCACCGCGGCGTTGAGTTCGCGCCCCTCGATAAACTCTTCGACCAGCGCCCCCTGACGATAGGTGTCATGGACGTAGCGGATACGCTTGGTCAAGGCCTTCTCGTTATCGACGATACTATCAGCGGTAATCCCCAGCGAAGCATCCTCAAAGCGGGGCTTGACGATTAACGGATAGCTGAGGCTTTTGGTTTTGGGAAAAAGCTCCCCCAGACGTACCAGCACATAGCGGGGAGTCGGCAGGCTGTTGGCGCGCAGTAGATCCTTGGTTCGGGCCTTATCCTGGGTCAATCCCAGGCACAAAGGAGAAGAGCCGGTATAGGCGAAACCGAGCAGATCGAGCAGGGCCGCCACGTGTAACTCCTTACGGCTGTCGCCCCAGAATCCCTCGCAGAGGTTAAACACCACCTCGGGCTTTGAGGCCCGCAGTTCTTCGGCAAAGGCGATCATATCGACGCCCAGAGGTACCAGCTTGGCACTATGCCCAAGCTGCTGCAGTGCCGCCTTGATCGCACGAGCTTCTTTTTCGGCGCCCTCTTCGGAAATTCGGTCAAGGGACTCCCCCTTGAGCAATTTGGAAGGAACCCGATTAAAGCATACGGAGACGTTCATCTGAAACCCCCTGCTGCAGATTGTAACGCTGACTCGCAGCATCTACGACCCTGAGAATCATCTGCTCGTAGGATAGTCCTGCGGCACGGGCGGCCTTGGGAAAACAGCTGTTCTGCTCCGGGCGCGGCAGGATGCCGGGGAGAGGGTTAAGCTCGATGATGCTGGGCAGACCGCGCCCGTCGAGCCGCACATCGATGCGACACCAGTCACGACAGCCCATGGCCACGAAGGCCTGCCGACAGATCTCTTCGATACGCTTCTGCAGCAGGGGCTCAAGACGAGCCGGACAGGAAAAGATCTGCAGCGGGTCCTCCTCTCTGTCCCACAGCCATTTGGCCTCATAGGAATAGATAGGATTGACCCCGGCAGGCAGGGTATCGAAATTGATCTCGACAATCGGCATCACCTGCAGATCGGAACCGTTGCCAAGCAGGGCCACAGTAAACTCCCGTCCGGGCAGAAACTCTTCGACCAGGGCCGGCTGGTGATAGGTGTCGAGCACCCATTCAACCTGACGCACCAGTCCCTTGCGGTCATGCACCAAGGCCTTGTCAGTGACCCCCTTGCTCGATCCTTCGAGGGTCGGTTTGACCATTAGCGGGTAGCGCAGCCGGGAAGGCAGTTCGTCCATCGACGACACCACCACAAAGCGCGGAGTCGGAATGCGATAGTAACTGAGAATTTCTTTGGTACGACGCTTGTCGAGGCAGTTGCCCAGAGTGACGGGATCGCTGCCGGTATAGGGGATACCGAGCATGTCGAGCATCGCTGGGATCTGGGCTTCACGACTGGCGCCATTGAGCCCTTCAGCAATATTGAAGACCAGGTCAGGCTTTAACTGACGATAGACTTCAAAAGCATTGAGGTCGGCATTAACGAGGGTAACCTGGTGACGGGACGCCAGGGCCGACTCCACAGCCTTGATGGTGTGAATGTCGTCCCATTCGGCGTAAAGATCAGCTGAAGGACTACCGGGAGGTTCTGCTTCTGTTTCGCAGACGGACTCCTCCCGCAGATTATGGGATAGCGCAATATTCATCTTTGAACCCCTTTTAAAAGCCTTGAGTAAACCTGTTCCCCACAAGGGGAGTGAAACCGTTTCTGAAACCCGGGAGCTTGGGGCGGCGGCTATAAAAAGGGGTTACTTTTTACGCTTCGTCGTGCGCATTCCCGGGTTGTCGCCAGCGACTAGGTTTTTCGTATTTACGCCCCTTTATCCGGGTTGTCAATAAAGAAAAAAAACCTAAAATAACATGAACAATTTCAGGCACTTTAAAAGCTAATGAGCAGATATTTTCGACCTCTGTTGTGGAAAATTTCAAGAAAAAATTTTATCGTTTTTTTCTGCCGAAAAGCTTACTGTTCCAGCCCTTAAAAATGGCGTAATATCACCAAAGTTACAAATCGTTTCAGCGGTCAAATACATTGTCTGGTTCGAGGATTCCATCATGCCCATCGTACTGCAAACCACCCTGTTGCTCATTCTCTCCAACCTGTTCATGACCTTCGCCTGGTACGGACACCTCAAGAGCCTGCACCACAAGGCCTGGTATCTGGCCGTCCTGGTCAGCTGGGGAATCGCGTTTTTCGAATACCTGCTGCAAGTGCCAGCCAATCGCATCGGTTATGGAACCCTGAGCCTGCCCCAGCTAAAAATTCTGCAAGAGGTGATTACCCTGTCGGTATTCGTTCCATTTGCCTTGTATTTCATGGGTCAACCGCTCAAACTCGACTACCTATGGGCCGGGCTCTGCCTGCTGGGCGCGGTCTTCTTCATCTTCCGCACATGAAAG
>JBFHFM010000206.1:0-6549 GCA_041583595.1 Trichloromonas sp.
ACTCGGGATCGGGATCCGGATCAAGAAAAATATGCCGATGGTCAAAAGCCGCCAGCAAGCGGATTTTGCGCGACAGCAGCATGCCGTTACCGAATACGTCGCCACTCATATCACCGATGCCGACCACAGAAAAGGGTTGAGTCTGGATGTCGACACCAAATTCACGGAAATGGCGTTTGACGCACTCCCAGGCACCGCGAGCGGTAATCGCAAGTTTTTTATGGTCGTACCCTTGAGAACCGCCACTGGCGAAGGCGTCATCGAGCCAGAAGCCGTAAGACTGGCTGACGGCGTTAGCGGTATCGGGAAGGTGCGCGGTCCCTTTATCGGCCGCCACGACCAGGTACGGGTCCTCCTCGTCGTAAGCGATCACCCCCTTGGGGCGAACCACCTGCGAGCCGACCCGGTTGTCGGTCAGATCAAGCAGACCGCTGATAAGGGTCTGGTAAGCCGCTTTCGACAGAACCATCCCCTCATCCCGGCCGGCATAAGGCGTTTTAACCACAAACCCACCCTTCGACCCAACCGGCACAATCAGGGCGTTTTTGGTCATCTGGGTTTTCATCAACCCCAGAACCTCGGTGCGGAAATCATCAGGGCGGTCAGACCAGCGCAAGCCCCCCCGGGCCACTTTTCCACCCCGCAGGTGAATCCCCTCCATGGTCGCCGAATGAACGTAAATCTCGTACAGCGGTCGGGGCGCCGGCATATCGATAATACCGAGGGGGCTGATTTTGAAAGAAAAGAAATAATCGTCGCGATTTTGGCGGATAAAAAAATTGGTGCGCACCGTCGAATCGATGAGATTAAAAAGGGTACGCAGGATATCGTCTTCGTTGACATCAGAGACATCCTGCAGCGCCGCAACAATCTCCAGACGCAAAGGCAACAGCGACTGCTCCTCGCGAACCAGCGGATCGCGCCATTCTGGGCGATCACTGAAACGGCCTTCGAAATATCGATAGAGCAGCAGTGCCACTTGCGGGTTGTTAAGCAGGGCAAAGGCGACCCGCTTTTTGGTGTAGGGCGAGCCGAGCTGAAAATAGTAATTACGGTAGCCACGAAAGATGTCGATCTGTCGCCATGACAGACCAGTCAGAACCAACAACCGGTTAAGATAGTCATTTTCCGTCTTCCCTCTCCGCAAGGAGTCGAGGGCGGTCAGGAGAATGTCTCGACGGGCAGAAAGCTCTGAGCACCCGGCGCCGCAACAAATCCCGAAACTCTTGATATAAACCTTGCGATCTTCCACCTGAAGATCGAAATCGACTTCTTCGATAACCGTCAGGTTGAGATTCTCAAGAAGCGGCATCAGTTCATTGAGATAGCTGCGCCGCGGGCTGTAAAACTGCAACCGGTAGTACTGCTCATGTCCGGTAAAAGGTCCCCATAGATCAAAAATCTCGGAACCTGTTTCAATCACTTTTTCAAGCTGACGGACATCGCGCAGTGCGAAGCGCGGATGGACGAGTGTCTGGTAATTAAGGGGAAAACCTGCCCCGTAACGGCGCCAAAGCTGGAGACCTTTATTTTCGCCAAAAGTCTGCTCCAGTAGATCCTGCAGACGGACGGCCCAGGGTCTGGCTACACGAGTCAGTCCACGTTCGAGAAGACTGAGGTCAATTCGCAACCGGTCTGAAGCGGGGATCAGGCTAACGTGGTGGGTCGAATAATCGGAAGAGATGTGGATGATTTTCGATTTAGCCCTGGACGCACCGAAAGAACGGCACAAATAGGCTTCGATGCGGGACATGACCCCCGGCAAATAGAAACTGCGTGGCATAACCAGTAACAAAGTCACACCGCGTACAGCCAGGCTCGAAGTGACCACAACCCGGACCGCAGCAGCGCGATACCTCAAAGACAGAGATCGAACCGCCTCGAGCAATTCGGCCGGTTTAAGGCAAAAGAGTTCAACCTTGGGAAAGGTATTGAAAAACTCAATTGCTTTTCGATAATCGTGGCTATCCCGGGGAACACAAAGAGTTTCAAGAGCGGACTCGATTCGTTGGCGTAAAGCCATGACGTGAGTGGCCGGCTCATCGACCATTTTTTCTGTAAACAAGCCGAAGAACTCGTGTTCTTCCCAGGTCCCGTCCCTGAGTTTCTGGCGAAACCCCAGACAAACCAGCGGCTCGGCTCGCAACACCGGGCTGACAATCTCAGTCCCTTCTACCAACAGGTCCCGCTCGCGAAGCAAACGCTGGCGCAAAGATTCCTGGGGGTCTTCCAGGGTAAGACCAAGCGACTCGCCCCTCTCGCTGACCTCCACTTCGCCTGAATTTTGAAACTGCCCCCGATAACGGCGATAAGCAAAGGTGAGAAAATTGCCGTCTTGGAGCCAATTCAAGAAATCGGCGTAACCACCCTCTTCAGCCACCAGCTGCAGGGCCTCCAGGCGCTCGCAGAGCGCAACCCGGTCCATGTTGATTCGCAGAGCTGCAGTTAAGGACAAACGCACCGCCTCAATGAGTTCTGCAGCCGAATCGGCATCGGCAACCACTTCGAGGACGATCAGCGATTCCTTTGGCGCCCCGGTTTCAATTGGACCCAGATCAATAACCGCCCCCTTTTGCCGAACCACCTTGAATATCGGATGACAAACCAGGTGAAACCCCCGCTGCAAATTGGTCAGGCAAGCGCGCACTGAATCAACAAGGTACGGTACGTCAGTAACATTGGTGACCAACAGGGAATGCCGAGCCATGAAGGGGAGAAGCGACACACCGACCCCCTTGCCCCGGGTATCGATGAAATCAAGAAGGTTCTGTACCCACTCGGCCAATTTTTTCGGAGTCAGGGGCTGAAGGTAGGACGGATGGGTCTGTTCTTTAAGAATCGCGGCAAGAGACCGCGCATGCTGGTTTTTTGTCGGATTCGGTCCCTGGTCAATAATATCCAGAGCCGCCTCGAATTTGCTTTCCAATTCGCTTCGGGAAAGAGTGCTGCCGTGCGATTCTATGAGCATATTCATGGCATCCTGTAGGAAAATCGAGGACGGAGGCCCCCTCAGTTCACGGATATGCAGCACCCTATCCGACCACAAAGACCGAACCAAACGAAACCGCGGCGCTACAACATTTCGATGGAAGCTCTGGATTTTAAATCGTCCACCCAAGCTTTCAGGTGTCGGGCTGCAGACTCACCCTTGAGATACTGGCTGATCTTCGGAGTCGCCTCCTCAAGAGTCAGCGAAGTGCCCTCTTCACGGCCGGTAACCAGGATCAAATGAAATCCGAACGGAGATTCGACGATCTCTCCGACCTCCCCGATCGGTTGGGAAAAAGCCGCCTCAGAGAAAGATTTTACCATATCGCCCTGCTTAAAGTAGCCGAGATCGCCGCCTCGAGCGCCGCTGGGGCAGTCGGATACATCTCGCGCCAGTTCAGCGAAATTCTCCTGATGGCAGCGCTTCTGCAATTCTACCATCTGCTGGCGGGTCGCGTCCCGCTCGCCTTCACGAACCTTCAATAGAATATGACTGGCCCGCACCCGCGCCGGCTTTTTCATCTGCTCGGGATGGGCCTGAAAAATCGCTTCAATCTGAGCGTTATCAGGTTCGGGAAGGCTAGCCACTTGCTGGTCGGTGAGCAGATTAACCGTAAGATCCTGACGGATCATGCGCTGATACGCCGCCTGATCAATGCCGGCTTTGGCCAAAGTAGCGTAGAGATCTTCAGGGCTTGAAAAATTTTTCAGCAACCTCTCGATCTCAGCGGCAACCGCATCAGCCGTGGCCACCACTCCTTGACTTAAAGCCTCCTGGTAAATCAATTCACGAGCGATCAACTTATCCACGGCCAGATCCTCAACTGCCGCGAGCTCATCAACGGAAAGACTGTCCATCGTTTTACGATGCAGTTCCATGGCATAACCCTGAACCGCATTATTGAAATCCGTTTCACTGACCGGACTGCCGTTAACTTTTGCAATTACTTTTTCAGACACGAAAACCTCCGAACTAGTTTTTGGCCTATCTCTTTAATCCCTGCATATTTTTTATATTGTCAGTCAACATGTTTGCCGAGGTTTTCGGCCAGCCGGGCAAATTCGTTAAGATCGAGAGTTTCTCCGCGCCTCCCCGGATCAATACCGATGTCCATCAGCATTTGCTCCAGACCGTCAAAACCAAATCCGGCAGAGGTAAGGGTATTGCGCAGGGTTTTGCGACGCTGAGCGAAAGCGCCCTTGACCACCCGACGAAAAAAAACTTCGTCGGCAACGGGCACTCGCGCCTGCGCCAGAGGCTCGAAAGAGAGGACCACCGAAGTCACCTTAGGCGGGGGGAAAAAAGCCCCTGGCGGCACGGTGACGACCCGACGCACATCGAACCAGAGCTGGCAAAAGACTGAAAGAATACCGTAATCTCGACCTCCGGGAGGAGCCGCAATACGGTCGCCAACCTCTTTTTGAAACATGAGAACTGCGCGAGAGAAAAGCTGGCGATGATCGAGGAGTTTAAACAGAATCTGACTGGAGATGTTGTACGGGAGATTGGCTACCAGCTTCAACGGCCCGGCACCCAAAAGAGCGTCCCAGTCGAGGCGCAGCGCATCACCTGCATGCACGGTCAGATTTGCAGCCGTCCGGGCGTTTAAGCCATCAACCAGGTCACGGTCCACTTCCATCACGTGCAGACGGCTTACCAGGGGCAACATGCGATCGGTGAGGGCCCCGAGACCAGGACCGATTTCCAAAGCCTGGTCGGTTTCCTGCAGATCAGCGGCAACCATGATACGGTCAATAACCGAGCGATCCTGGAGAAAATTCTGGCCAAAACGTTTTTTAGGGCGATAGTCCATAACTATTTATGAGATCCATTTACGACGAGTGCTGGTGAAAAAAAGAGGATGCGGATCAAAAGGCAGTCAGTGTTTTCTTCTCGGTCGAGGCCAACGGGGTACGTTCCAGGCCTTGACCAGGGGGACCGCCCGAAGTGTCAGGGCAAACGCCAGGGCAGCACAAACCACCCCGAATAACAAGCTACCCAGTCCAAGCGGAGCCAACACTTCCCAACCCATAATTTTAAGCGATTCGAAAGATAATTGCGATGGCAAGCTGACCCGATCCATGCCAAGGAGCAAGCGCCCCGATTCATATTCGAGGGCATAGATGAAAGGAGCGGTCACCGGATTGGTAATCCAGACGCCAAGCACGGCCGCCAGTTTATTTTCTTTGAGCAAAAAAGCGAAAAAGACAGCAATAAGCATTTGCGACCCGAAGGTCGGCGTCATGCCGATAAAAATGCCCAGGGCCATCCCCTTGGCTATTTCATCGGGGGTCCCCCTAAGCCGGATAAATTTGAGAAGATTGAGCTTAACTTGCCGTATCAGGCCGACACGTCGCCACATAGAGTCGCCTGCTACGAAGAAGAACCAGCCCGGTCGAGGGGCCAGCTAGCTAACGCGTTAAGATCAAGGGGGTCGCACCGACCGACGGACAGATAATGCTCACCGGCCACCGCCAACATCGCCGCATTATCCGAACAGAGAATCGGCGACGGGAAGAAGATGTCTTTCCCCTGCGCCTGACAAAGCGCCGTCATCTCTCTGCGCAAACCGCTATTGCAAGCCACTCCGCCAGCCACGACAATCCGCGTCAAACCTTGCTCCTCTGCGGCCCTCAGGGTCTTTTTGCAGAGCACCTCAACGACCGCAGCCTGAAAGCTGGCAGCCAGGTCCTGGAGTTTTTCACCTTCAATCGGGCCATCCTGCACTTTAACGTGATTGAGAACCGCCGTTTTGATACCACTAAAGCTGAAGTTAAAATTTTTCTTATGCAACATGGGGCGGGGAAAATCAATCGCCTTGGGATTTCCAAGAACGGCCAAACGGTCGATCTGGACACCCCCGGGATAGCCCAGACCAAGCAGCTTAGCGACCTTGTCAAAAGCCTCGCCGGCCGCATCATCGACGGTACGCCCCAGAATCTGGTAGCGCCCAATGCCATCAACCCGGTACAGATGGGTGTGCCCGCCAGAAACTGCCAGGGCGAGAAAAGGAAATGCTACCTCATGTTCAAGCAGTGGTGCGAGAATATGGCCTTCGATGTGATGCACGCCGACCAGGGGCAAGCCGCGGGCAAAAGCAACGGCTTTGGCCACCGACAGTCCGACCAGCAGCGCCCCGACAAGGCCTGGACCGCGAGTCACCACTAAACCGTCGATGTCATCAAGCACCACCCCGGCTTTTTCGAGAGCTTCATCAACCACCACAGAAATAGCTTCAAGATGTTTGCGTGAAGCCAGTTCCGGCACCACCCCACCGTAACGGGCATGAACATCAATCTGGGAAGCGATAACATTGGAAATGACCTGCCGGCCGTCCCGAACCACGGCGGCGGAAGTTTCATCGCAAGAAGACTCAATAGCAAGTAGAAGCATGAAAAACCAGTAATTAGTTATTGGTGATTGAGTGACTTAAAAACAGTGATTGGTGATAGGCGATCAGTTTATCTCACCAATCACCAATCACTGATCACTAATTACTGCCTTTTACAGAAGATTAGCTGCCAGCTCGGCCAAAGAGGATCGCTCGCCCTTGGTCAAGG
>JBFHFM010000207.1:0-6542 GCA_041583595.1 Trichloromonas sp.
GACAATACCAACGGCGCCAGCACCACGACCACCGTATCCCCGGCTGACCACCGCAACCCGCTTGCCCTGCGCCAAATAATGCCTGGCGACATAATCAACCATCGGTGTCTTGCCAGTACCTCCCACCGCCAGGTTACCCACCGAAACAACGGGAACCTCGAACTGCTCTGAACGCTTCAGGCCAGTCCGATACAACAACCAGCGACCCAATCCAACGGCACCATACATCCAGGAAAAAGGCAGCAGCAGGTAAAAAAACAGAGTTTCTGCTACCGAAGCCGGTCCCAGAGACATCAGACGTCGATATCTGGCTCGTATCCAGGCCATCTGGTTAGTTCACCAGCTTCGCGACCACGGCCAGGGTCTTGACCGTGGCCCCGGCATTCTTCTGTAACAGCTGAGAGCCGGCCTTGCCCATAGCGCTGCGCCTATAAGAGTCGACACAGAGACCTCTCACCGCAGCCAACAAAGCCTGATGATCACTGACCATCAAACCACCGCCAGCAGCTTGCAGCAGTCTCGAAATCTCTTTAAAGTTATGCATATAAGTACCAAATAAAACAGGCTTTTCAAGTAGAGACGCTTCGAGAATATTATGGCCTCCAACCGGCACCAGGCTTCCACCGACAAAAACAATGTCGGCTATAGCATAAAACTTGAGCATCTCGCCAATACTGTCCACCAGCAGAACCTCTCCGGCAGACAGCTGTCGATTAAGATCCTCTACAGAACTTCTCAAAGTCGCCGCCAGACCAAGACCGTTCAAAATCTCTTGAATACCCCGACATCGATCAGGGTGACGAGGTACCAGAATTAGAAAGATATTCTCACCGCTGGCTATCAGCTCCTGGTAGATGCTGGCAATCGTCTCCTCTTCGCCACTGTGAGTGCTACCGACAACCCAGACCAAAGTTTGCTCGGGGACTTTGAAGGTTTGCCGCAAACGTTCACATTCCTGGGCATCAGGGGCTTCAATCTGCATGTCAAATTTCAGGTTGCCGGAAACCGTAACTCGATCAGGATCAGCACCCATTTCAATAATACGCTGGGCATCAAGCTCAGTCTGCATACAGAACGCGGATATCTGCTTGAGAATCGGCGCAACCAGCTTGCGTGCTAAACGGTAACGAGGAAAAGATCGGTCGGAAATGCGGCCGTTGACCAGCAAAACCGGGATATTCAAAGCCTTGGCCTGATGGATGAAATTGGGCCATATCTCAGTTTCAACAATCACGATCGCTGCTGGTTTTACCTGCCGCAGCACACGCCCGACAACCCAGGACAAATCAAAAGGAAAAAACAGGCAGAGGTCAACCTCGCGGCGCCCCATGGCGATATGGTGTCCGGTTTCCGTGACGTTGGACACCACCAGAAAATGATCGGGATAGGTCTTTTTCAAAGACGTCAACAGGGGCACTGCGGCCATGGTTTCACCGACGGACACAGCATGAACCCAGAGAACTTTTTTACCTGAAACAGCAGCGAGCTGATCGTCGGTATAAAAGCCCAATCGCTCGCGAATACCACGCCGCACCTTGCCCTGGCGAACGCCTCGGAATAAATAGTAAGGGATCAGAAAACATGCCGATGCCAGAAGCACCAGATCATAGAGCAGATACACCGTATTCCTCCAGGCGGGCACGGGCCCGCTGATCGTTTTCTTCGAGTGCAATCTGCAGGCGCGCACGAAATGCCTCAGGCGTTTCGCCTTTAGCAAACCTCACAGGAGCGCCAAAAGAGTAAACTCCGCGACTCCAGGGATACGGTAACAGAAAACGGTCCCACGAAGCAAATCGATGCCCCCGGTTAACCGAAAACGCCATCGGAATAACCGGCCGCCCTGATATACGGGCAAGTTGGACAACCCCGTCTTTGACCTGATGCCGGGGCCCTTTCGGACCATCCGGGGTAATGACCAGGTCAACTGGTTCTTTGGACAGTTCCAGCAACGCCTTAAAGGCCTGCCGCCCACCGCGATTCGATGAACCACGCACCGCATCCTGGCCAAAATGCCGCATGGTGCGAGCGATAAGTTCGCCATCCTTGGAGGCGCTGATTAGAATTTTGGCGCCGGGACCGCGGTAGCCCTGAACCATGAGTAACAACTGGTCGTGCCAGAACGCGATGATCACGGCCTCCCCCTGCTGCCAGAGCGCGCGGGGATATTCCTCACCGATAAAATCGATACGCATCAGACGACGCAGCATGCGTATGATCCAGGCGGACAACAGTGGTGCACTATTCAGCAGCAACCAGTCGCCCACACCTTTAAACAATTTTTTATCTATGATAGCCACCAGAGGTACCGCACTATTCCTGAAATTGCATATCGTACAGGCGCTTATAGAGACCACCTTGCCGCAAAAGGTCTTTGTGGGTTCCAACCTGCTGGATCTGACCTTCGGACATCACTACGATTTTATCGGCGTGCATGATCGTCGACAAGCGATGGGCAATAACGAAAGTAGTCCGGTTTTTCATCAGGTTAAGAAGCGCTTTCTGAACCATGGCTTCGCTTTCGGTGTCCAGGGCACTCGTCGCTTCATCCAATATCAACAGCGGAGCATCTTTTAACAACGCCCGGGCAATACAGAGGCGTTGCCGCTGACCACCGGAAAGCCGAGCACCACGGTCTCCGATTTCTGTGTCATAACCGTTAAGCGACTGGCTGATAAAATCATCAGCAAAAGCGAGTCTGGATGCTTGTATGACTTCTGCATCAGTAGCTTCCGGTTTGCCATAGCGGATATTTTCGGCAATCGACCGATTAAACAAAAAGGTTTCCTGATCAACGTAAGCGATGTTCGACTTCAGACACTTCTGTGAAATCTGCCGCAAATCAACACCATCAATATAAATAGTGCCGGCTGAAGGGTCATAGAAACGCGCCAGAAGGCCAACCAACGTTGATTTTCCTGCACCACTCGGCCCCACAATGGCCACGATCTCGCCTGGAGCAGCAGTCAGCCTGAAATTATTCAGCACCAGATCGTCATCATAACGAAAATCGACATTTTCAAAAAGCACCGCCCCATTGACCCGCCCTAAATCAATGGCTTCAGGAGCATCAACAATCTCGGCAGTTTCATCCAGAATTTCAAAAACACGCTCTGCCGCCCCGACAGCCCGCTGCACATTATTGTTTATTTTTGTAAGCTTTTTCAATGGCCCATACATCATTCCGATGGCGGCCACAAAGGAGAGCAATTCGCCCTGCGTGGTCTGGCCATCCAATACATGATGCAGACCAAACCAGACGACGGCAGCAACCCCAAACGAGGCCAACAGTTCAATGATCGGGGCTGAGGCGGAGTCGTATTTAAGCGCCTTGCGCATAAAATTGTAAAAACGCTGATTTTCATCAACAAAGCGTTGTTCCTCAACCCCTTCGCTGCCGAAGGCCTTGATAACCTTGACCCCGGAAAAGCTCTCCTGCAAAACCCCGGTCAAATTTCCCAGAGCTCCCTGGCTTTTGCGGGTATTATCCTTGATACGCCGACCAATCATAGACGCAGGGATAACAGATAGGGGTAAAACGGCGAAGGCAAGTAAAGCCAACTGCCAGTCCTGATAAAAAGCCAGAGCGGTGAGTCCAATGAGGGTAGACCCTTCCCGAATAATTTCGACCAGGACATCGGCCGCAGACCGCTGCAACACCCCAACGTCATTAAGCACGCAAGACATCAGGGTTCCTGTGGACGATCGGGAGAAAAACCCAAGGGATAATGACAGAGAATGCGAATAAAGATCGTTACGGATGTCCTGAACGATCAGCAACCCGGCCGTTTTTATGAAATATTCTTGCACATATCGGGACATACCTTTAAGGAGTGCCAGACCGACCACAATAAAGGGCGCCAGATTTACCAGCGAATAATCCTTACCGGCGATGACCTTGTCGATAAAAGGCTCCACCAGTTTAGCCAAAGAAACATCCGAACCGGCAACCCCAAGAGAGGCAACCATGGCCAGAGCAATGCGCCAAACATAAGGACGGGAATATTGCAGTAACCGTTTATAAGTACGAAAATGGTCTTGTTTCAATTAGTTACACCCTCTGCGAATGATGCCACGGCTCATTTCGGAAGCCATCTCTGCCACCCGGAACGAACACCCAGGCTCACCCATTTTTTCACGAACCCGGGAAAGGTTATCGCGTATTCCGGCGGCGTACTCGGTATCCCTGAGCATATGAAGTAGTTCTGTGGCCAAGTTTTCCGCAGACGCCTCATGCTGGATAAACTCTTTTATCACCCCTTCGCCAGCGACAATATTAACCAACCCAATGAACGGGACCTTAACCAATCGACGGCCTATTTCATAGGTCAACGGGGCCATTTTATAAAGAATCGCCATCGGAGTCCCGGCCAGAGCAATCTGTAAAGTAACGGTGCCAGAAACACAGAGCACTGCGTCACAGGCATTGGCCACATCGTAGATGCTGTCTTCAACCACCACAACGGGAAACCCTGCCCCTGACAGTTTGCTATCAAAAGCGTGGCGTCCAAGGGAAGAAGCTACCGGCAACAGAAATCGTGCCCGCGGCTCTTCTTTCAACACCAACTCAGCGGCCTCGAGCATCGTGTCGAGATTATAGCGAAGCTCGTTGCGACGACTGCCGGGAAAAAGTCCGATAACCGGCCCCTCCCCCGAAATTTCGTACTTCGCAAGGAACATGTCCCTCGATTGCACCACAGCTGCTTCATCGAGCAATGGATTACCTACATACTCGACCTCAATATCCAGCCCGCTATAAAAAGCGGGTTCAAATGGCAAAATTGCGGCAAGGCGATCAACCACCCGGGAAATATTTTTCACCCGTCCACGACGCCAGGCCCAAACCTGAGGACTGACATAATACAACACGGGAATCCCTACCCGTTTAGCTTCTTTTGCCAAGCGTAGATTAAAATCCGGGAAATCGATGCAAATCAGCACATCGGGCCGATCCGCCCCGCGCAGAACATTTTTCAGGGTTTGAAAGGCACGATAAATCACCGGAAAATGACCGATAACTTCAACCAACCCCATCACCGAAATAGTTTCGCCAGGGATCAGAATTTCGCAACCGGCAGCTTTCATGCGACTGCCGCCGACGCCGAAAAAGGAGAGTTCCGGATCGATTTTCCGAGCCGCCTCAATCAGGTTGGCGCCATGCAGATCACCCGAAGCTTCACCAGTGACAATCAGAGCTTTTCTTCGTTTTTCACCAACAAACACGTTATTTATTCACCGTCTCAAGGAGCACATCGCAAACGCGATGAACCTGAGCCTCAGTCATCTCGGGAAAAATCGGGAGCGAAAGAACCTTACTGGCGACGTCTTCAGCTACCGGCAGACGGCAGCCGGCGTAGGTCTCCCGATAAACTTCCTGCTGATGCAGGGGAATCGGGTAATAAACTGCCGAAGCGATACCAGCCGCGGTAAGCGCCTGGTGCAACTGGTCGCGCACCGGGCTGAGCACGGTGTACTGGTGATACACATGCAATCCTTTGCCATCTTCTACCGGGGGAGTAATCGAACTGCCCTTGAGACGCTCAGTATAGAGGTGGGCGTTCTTTCGCCGGCTCTGGTTATAGCCGTCGAGATGAGGCAGCTTCGCTCGCAATACGACAGCCTGAATTTCATCCAGACGACTGTTATAACCGATGGTCGAATGATGATAACGCTCGCGACTGCCATGATTGCGAAGGACGTTAACTTCGCGGGCAAACTCATCGTTATCGGTGATCACCATGCCGCCATCACCGTAACAGCCTAGATTCTTGCTGGGGAAAAAGGAAAAACACCCGAGGTCGCCAAAAGCCCCCGATTTTTTGCCTCCATAATTCGATCCAAAAGATTGGGCACAGTCCTCGATGAGCTTTAAATTGTATTTTTCACAGAGACTGGCAATCGGCGCCAGGTCGGCAGCCTGACCGAACAGATGTACCGGCAGGATAGCCTTGGTTTTTTCAGTGATAGCCTCCTCGATGAGGCCAACGTTAATATTGAAGGTCGCCGGGTCAATATCAACAAAAATTGGCTTGGCCCCTACGTAAGAAATCGCTTCTGCGGTAGCAATAAAGGTAAAAGGCGACGTGATCACCTCATCCCCCTCGCTGATTCCAGCAGCCCGCAGTGCCAGATGCAGAGCGTCCGTCCCAGAAGCTACGCCAATTGCATATTTAACCCCGCAATAAGCGGCGACCTCTTCCTCAAAAGCCTTACTCCTGGGGCCAAGGATGAACTGGGTGGTCTCGCAGACATCACGAAAGCCAGTTTCAATCTGCTGCTGAAGGCTCATAAACTGCCCCTTAAGGTCAACCATAGGTATATTCATCACTATTTATTCCTTAACATGCAGAGTAAAAAAACGAAAAGCGAAGGCCCGAACACATGGACCATCGCCATTCCGCCTACCGTCCATTTCAATCTTAGAGGCGGGTATTGATCTGAAGTGCAACCTCAAGCGCCCGGCGACCATCCTCTCCGGAAACCACCGGCTGAGTCCCGCCCTTGACGACATCTACAAAAGAACGAATTTCCGCCATCAGCGCATC
>JBFHFM010000208.1:0-6536 GCA_041583595.1 Trichloromonas sp.
CCCTTGAAGGGCCAGGTGCCGGTCGGATCCCCTTTGGCGGTGTCGAGGCCGAGGCACAAAACCAGGAAACTCGGTTTGAAGGTGCGGATTTTCTGCAGTGCCTTGTCCAGCGTTTTCAGGTATAGCTCAATGTCGATGGTCTCTGGCAGCGGGTAGTTGCGGTTGCAGCCAAGCCCGTCTCCTTCACCTTTTTCATCATCAAAACCACTGAAATAGGGGTAGGCAAAGCTGGGGTGGCCGTGGATGGAGACGGTCAACACGTCGCTGCGATCGTAGAAGATGACCTGCTGACCATTGCCGTGGTGGTAGTCGATGTCGAGCATGGCGACTTTACCGTAACGGCACAGGTAGTTGGCCGCCACCGCCGCGCTGTTGTAATAGCAGAAGCCGCCAAAGGCGCTACGTTCGGCGTGGTGGCCGGGGGGGCGTACCAACGCGTAGGCCAGGCGGTGGCCTTCGAGAATACGGTCAGCGGCGGTTAGCGTGCAGTCGACCGCCCGGGTCGCCGCTAGCTGAGCATTCTTGTTAAGTGGGGTGAAGGTATCGATGCAGTAATAGCCAGCTCGCACCGCCAGTTCTTTTGGTGGCCGCGCCTGGTTGCGGATGGGAAAGACGTAAGGGTAGATAGAGCGGGTCTTTCCAAGATTACTGCAGACCTTTTTGAAATAATCGATGTAGGCCGAATCATGCACGGCGCGGATGTGCTTTTCGGGAAACTCTTTCGGTGCAACCGGTTCGAACAGGCCCATCGGGGTCAGCTCTTTGAGGATGGCGTCGATGCGCACTGGCGCCTCTACATAACCGCGCTCGCGCACGTGGTGGATGGAATGGCGATCGTTGACCACCAGCGGGATGCGGCGCAATTTGCCGCTGACGCTGAAGTTGGTCGCCGTCGGTGCCTTGCGGATATAGCGCGGCGGGCGCATTTGCACCGGGTCGGCACTGAATGAATCGACCACCATGGTGATGTATTCTTTCGGGCAAAGGTGGCCGTAACGGCGCTCTAGAATGGCCCGGACAATTTTGCGGGCGGTTTCGGCCGGCAGGGGCTTGTTCTGGCCGAGATCGTCGAGCACCAGGTAGGGTGGATTGTCATCGTCGGGTTTCACTGGTGTTTCATAGGCGGTGCCGCTGATCGGACGGGCTCCGTATTTTTCGTAGAACTTCAGTCGCGCCTGGTTCTGCGCCAGGATCGCGGGATCTTTACACAAGGCGGGGTCGTCGGGGAGGCATTCGAAAAAAATCCCGTGGCAGCCAAGCGACAGTGCCTCTTCTCGCAGGTGTTCATAAAGCGCTCCGCCGATGCCGCCGCCGGTGGCCGATTTGGCCGCTGAGATATAATCAAGATAGGCGAAGTGCAGCTCGGGTTCATGAGACAGCAGGGCAAAGCCGGTCACCATGCCGCGATTGTCCTCAGCCACGTAGAGGATCGAGCGGAAGCGGTGCTTGAGTGGGTTGCGAAGAAGATCAGGGATTTTGTCGATATCTGCTTGCTTGAGATCCGGGAACTGCTCGCGCAAAATGGTCTGCACCTGGCGCATCGCCTCCTGGTTGCTTGGGGCGACTTCATCGAAAAAGCGACGAATGATAAACATGAAAGACCTCGGCCAGAAGGGCGGAAAGAGAAGAGGGGTGACCTCTCGATTCTAACTAAAAACAAAAAAAAGGATAGCGGAATCTGTCGGCTGAAAGGGTACGCTCTTTTCACCGGCCTGCACCTGTGGCATGATTTACCAAACAAAAATGACCATACCTGTTATGGTCCATAAGGAGACGACCATGAACTACCAGATGATTCACACTTGCCTTCGGGTCATGAACCTGGAGAAGTCGGAAAAATTCTACCAGGAGGCTTTAGGTTTTGAAATTTCCAGGCGAATGGATTTTCCCGAGTACAAATTTACTCTGAGCTATCTCAAGGCGCCCGGCAGTGATTTTGAGCTGGAACTGACGTACAATTACGATCAGGCTGAGCCTTACCAGATCGGCAATGGTTATTCGCACCTGGCTGTCGGTGTTGTCGACCTGGAAGGTTCACACAAACAACATCAGGATATGGGGTTCGATCCCAAACCCCTCAAGGGTCTGGCCGGCGGAAAGCCGAAGTTTTATTTTCTCGCCGATCCCGATGGCTACCTGGTTGAGGTAGTGCGGGTTTGAATACATTTTTCTGATGAGGTAAGTGATGACGGAATCAGTTCAAGACCGGCTGGTTTACTACACCGAGGCCGAGGAGCTGGCCAATCGGGTGACTCACGGGTTAGGGGCCCTGCTCAGTCTTGTCGGACTCGTGGTGCTTTTGCTGGCCGCCAGTTCGACCGGCGATCCCTGGAGAATCGTCAGCTGCGCGATTTACGGCACAGTGTTGACGGGTTTTTATGTGATTTCAACGATTTATCATTCCGTTCGTCCACCTCATCTGCGTTACCTGTTCCGTATTCTTGATCATGCCGGAATCTACCTGGTCATCGCCGGAACCTACACGCCTTTTACCCTGGTGAGTCTGCGCGGGGCTTGGGGGTGGTCGCTGTTCGGCACGGTCTGGGGGCTGGCCGTCGCCGGTGTTATTTTTAAGATTTTCATGACCCACCGGCTGCGGGTTATTGCTCCGGTCTTCTATATCGCCATGGGCTGGATAGCCGTGATCGCTTTCAAACCGCTCTTGACGGCGCTTACTCCGGTCGGCATGGGGTGGTTGATTGCCGGCGGGGTGGCGTACACCGGTGGGATTGTTTTCTACGCCTGGGACCGTATTCCTTATAATCATGCCATTTGGCACGTCTTCGTACTGGTGGGCAGCGCCTGCCATTTTTTCTCGGTGCTCTGGTACGTGCTGCCTCAGGCATGAAACATAAGGGATGAGTCGTTTCCTGAATTCCTCCGAATTTTGTTGACAGCAGGTGTTCGGATTACATATTCTTATCACCATTAAAGGGGAGTAGCTTCCGGCACAAAAATTACCGGCCCGCGATTCGTCAATACGGTGGTGCAAACCACCCGGACGCGGGGTTACGACACGAAGTCGAAATTTGCAAGACCTTTATCCACAGCATGTTATCATGCCGCGGGTAAAGGTCTTTTCTTTTACCCGCGGCGCAACCAACGCGTACGGAGGTAAAAGAAATGAACCGCATCAAGACCACTTTCCTTCTCACCTGTCTCACCCTTCTGTTGGTCGCCATGGGCAGCGCCATTGGCGGCAAGTCCGGCATGATCATCGCCTTTCTCATCGCCGGTGGGATGAACTTCTTCTCTTACTGGTACTCGGACAAGATTGTCCTCAAAATGTACAAGGCTCGGGAAGTCTCCGAAACCGAGAGCCCGGCTTTTTACGCCATGGTTCGTCGTCTTTCTCTGCAGGCGAATATGCCGATGCCCAAGGTTTACATCATCCCCTCTGAAGGCGCTAACGCTTTTGCTACGGGTCGTAATCCTCAGAATGCTGCGGTGGCCGCTACCGAAGGGATCATGCGGATTCTCTCCGAGGATGAGCTCGAAGGGGTTATGGCCCATGAGCTGGCTCACGTACAGAATCGCGACACCCTGATTTCGACTATCGCCGCCACTTTCGCCGGGGCCATCTCCATGCTTGGTAATATGCTGCAGTGGGCCGCCATTTTCGGTGGCGGCAGCAGTGACGACGAAGAAGGGGGAGGCAGCATGCTCGGTGGCCTGGCCTTGGCTTTTATTGCGCCGATGGCAGCGATGTTGATTCAGATGGCGGTTTCCCGCTCCCGTGAATATCTGGCCGACGCTTCAGGCGCCCGGATCTGCGGCAAGCCGCTGGCCCTGGCCGGCGCCCTGCGCAAGCTGCAGATGGCCTCGCAACAGGTGCCGATGTCGCAGGCGACCCCTGCGACCTCGCATATGTTTATCGTCAATCCCTTGACCGCCGCTTCGATGATGAAACTCTTTTCCACCCATCCTCCGATGGAGGAGCGCGTTGCAAGGCTTGAGGCGATGGCTTCGGGGCGAAATTGAAAAATGTGGTGTACTGAGGAGCCTGTTTGATGGATTTTTTGACCCTGATTCTTTTTGTTTGCGGTTTTGTGGCTCTGATTGGTGGGGCTGAATGCCTGGTCAAGGGGGCGGCGCGCCTGGCGGCTGTTGTTGGTATTTCGCCGCTGGTGGTCGGTCTGACCGTGGTTGCTTTCGGCACCAGTGCACCGGAGTTGGGGGTGAGCGTCATGTCCTCCTTTTCGGGCCAGGCGGGGATCGCCCTTGGCAACGTGGTGGGGAGCAACATCTGTAATGTGTTGCTGATCCTGGGGCTGTCGGCGCTGGCCGCGCCCCTGGTCGTTTCCCGGCAATTACTGCGTATCGAGGTGCCGCTGATGCTGGGGGTGTCTCTCCTCGCCTGGGCAATGGCGCTTGACGGCATGGTAGGTCGTCTTGATGGTATACTTCTTTTTTCTGGGGTTATCATCTATACGGTCTGGACGATCAGGCGCAGTCGCCGGGAAAATCGCGGCTTTGACTCTGAATTTACGGAAGGGGCAGAGAATGATCTTGCCGCTGCAGGTTCTCTGCCCCGTAATCTCTTTCTTATCCTTGTCGGGCTTGGACTGCTCGGGCTTGGATCGAACTGGCTGGTCTCCGGGGCCGTGGCCTTGGCCAAATTTTTCGGGGTCAGCGATCTGCTGGTCGGCCTGACCATCGTTTCGATTGGTACTTCGCTGCCGGAACTCGCCACCTCGGTGATGGCGAGCTTGCGCGGGCAGCGGGATATGGCGGTTGGCAACATCGTCGGCAGCAACCTCTTTAATATTCTGGCGGTGTTAGGGCTGACTGCCGCCGTTTCCCCCGCGGGGGTCCCCGTGGCTGCGCAGGCCCTGAGTTTCGATATTCCGGTCATGGTCGCTGTCGCGGCCGTCTGTCTGCCGATTTTTTTTACCGGCTATCTGATCAATCGCTGGGAGGGGGCGTTGCTGACAGGTTATTATCTGATCTATACTCTTTACCTGGTGCTCAGCACCATCGGGCATCAAAGCCTTCCGGCTTTGAGTCACGGAGTCGTATGGGGGGCTCTGCCGTTGACGGCTCTACTGCTGATGATTGCCGCGGGACGGGCCATTTACGGTCGTGGCGTCAGCGTCTGCGACCCTTGACTTTTTTGCCGAAGAGTCCCTTTTTTAAACCAGCTTCTTAAAGTGAGTTAATGACAGTGCAAGCTATTCGTGAATTTCTGAAACTTGAATCGGCCAGCGGCATTTTGCTGATTGGGGCCATGGTTCTTGCCCTGATATGCGCCAATACCCCGTTGGCCGAGTTCTATGACTTGTTTCTACAGACTCGGGTTGCCGTCGAGGTCGGTGCTTTGCATCTCGGTAAACCTTTGCTGCTGTGGATTAACGACGGCCTGATGGCGGTCTTTTTTCTGCTGGTCGGTCTCGAGGTCAAGCGGGAAGTCCTCGATGGCGAGTTGTCGAGTCTTCCGCAGATTGCCCTGCCTGCGGTTGCCGCCATCGGTGGCATGCTGGTGCCGGCGCTGATTTACGTCTGGTTTAACGGCGGCGACGAGGTGGCGCTCAAGGGCTGGGCGATCCCGGCGGCCACTGACATCGCCTTCGCCCTTGGGATTCTGGCCCTGCTTGGCAAGGGGGTTCCCAATAGTCTGAAGCTGTTTCTTCTGACCCTGGCGATTCTCGACGATCTCGGGGCGATCATTATCATTGCGCTGTTGTTCACCAGTGACCTTTCGCTTCTGTCCCTGGGGTTGGCTTCACTGGCGATTTTCGTGTTGATCGTCATGAACCGCCTCGGTGTCACGCGGCTGGCTCCTTACATGGTGGTTGGCGTCTTTCTCTGGATCTGTGTGCTCAAGTCGGGTGTTCATGCCACCTTGGCCGGGGTGGTGCTGGCGTTTGCCATTCCCCTGCGGGCCAATGATGCCTATGGCCATTCTCCTCTGCGTCACCTGGAGCACAGCCTGCATCCCTGGGTTGCCTTCGGCATCCTGCCGCTGTTCGCTTTTGCCAACGCCGGGGTCTCCTTTGCCGGAATGTCGCTGCAGAGCCTGCTGAGTCCGTTGCCGCTGGGGATTGCCGCTGGTCTGTTTCTCGGCAAGCAGTTTGGCATCGTCGGCTTCTCCTGGTTGGCTGTCAATTTGCGGCTGGCCAAGCTGCCGGCCGGTATTCGCTGGCGGGAATTTTATGGCATGGCGATCCTCTGTGGCATCGGCTTCACCATGAGTCTGTTTATTGCTTCTCTGGCGCTCGAAGGGGCGGGGGAAACGGTGGCGACCGACGCCCGCCTTGGGGTGCTGCTCGGCTCGCTACTCTCTTCGGTCTGCGGTTACTTGTTTCTTCGGCGTAGTTTAAAAGGGCGGCCCTCGACTGATCCCTGACACCTGCTGAGACGCGAAACAACTTCGGCAGGATTGCTGCACCCACTGATGTGTGATAAGGAGGGTTCATGGAGTTTTATCGCCTTTCAGTTGCTGAAATCCTGCAACAGCTGCAGACTCGGCAGGTCGGGCTGACGGCCGATGAGGTGGCCGAGCGGCAGAAGCGTTACGGCTTGAACGCATTGGAAAC
>JBFHFM010000209.1:0-6532 GCA_041583595.1 Trichloromonas sp.
CGTCGATTGGCTTTGCGTCCTTCTGCGGTATCGTTGCCAGCGATGGGCTGGGCGAAATTGAGCCAGGTCACGAAAATTCGGTTTGGCGGAATCCTGTGGTTGAAGATTAGTCTTTCGCGGATGGCCACAACCCGGTCGTGGGAGAGTTTTTCATTGTAATCCCTGGATCCGATGTTGTCGGTGTGTCCTCCGAGCAGGATCCGGGTATTGGGGTATTTCTTCAGTCCGTCGGCCAGGCGGGCGATTTTCCACATATCGTTCTTGGGGATCTTGCTGCTGCCGGTAGCGAAATTGATGTCGATGGTATCGATTATCTCACCAGCCGTTATCTCCTGTTGTTGTGGTGAAACCATTTGGGCTACCGGGTTTACCCTTTCAGGACAGCCGTCGGCGGTAACAATCGTGCCCGCAGGGGTGTTAGGACAGCGGTCTTTTGAAAAGGGGACGCCATCGCCGTCGGTATCATTGTCGAGCTGCGGGGCAAAGGAGGTGACCGCCGTCGACTGCTCGATGCTGCTGGCCTGATTGAACAACACGTCGGGAATCGCCTGGGCTGTGCAGAAGGCTTCAGCATCGTAGTCGCCGCGCTGGGCGATTAGAACGTCAAGGGAGGGAACATTGCTGCTGCGGATATCGAGGGCGGTCAGTAGTTGCCCCATTCCCTCAAGGGTGCGGGCATGGGCGAGAATATAGTCATAGGACGACTTGGTGTAAGCGCGTTGACTCTGAAAAAATTCGTTTTGGGTGTCCAGTAGGTCGAGCAGGGTGCGCTGGCCGATGTTGAACTGGTCCCGGTAGGCATCGCGAGCATTGGCAATGGACAGGTAGTGCTGCTTTAAAAACTGAAGCTGGGTTTCCAGGTTGCGAATGTCGTTGTAGGCGATGGTGGTGGTTTGACGCACATCGCGACAGGCTTTTACCCGCAACTCTTTGGCTTGATTCTCATTTCGCATAAGTTGGTTGATGGTGGCCTTGTCCGCTCCGCCGCGGAACAGGTTGTAGTCCAGCGCCAGTTCGATCACGCTTTCATTGCTGTGGCCGTCGATCTGGGAGCGGTCGGAGCCGGTTTGGTGGTAGGCTCGCAGTTCTACACGCGGTTGGTAGTTCGCTTCGCGAACATCGACGGCTTTCTCGGTGGCCTGCACCCGTTCGACGGCGGCATTGATCACCGGACTATTTTTGAATGCCTGGCGTAGTGTTGTTTCGATATCGGTCGGAATTATTCCTTTGGAAAAATCACCCGGTACCGGCAGCTCGGTCTGGGGCAGTTCGCCGACCAGACGCAGAAACCTTGCGCTGACATCATGCAGGTTATTTCTTTCGGTAGTGACGTTAGACTGGGCCAGAGCCAGGCGCCCGGTGGCCTGTTCGAGGTCGACGCCCCGTCCCACACCGGCTTCGACCCTTTCTTGGACCTGCTCGAAGAGTTGCTGGTGCTGCAGCAGGTTCTCTTCGGCAAAACCCAGCAGTTCGCGGTAGCGCAGCAGATCGATATAGGCGGTCGTGATTTCCAGGGCGGTCGATTCGGCACTTTCAAAAAAATCATAAAGACGGGCCAGTTTCTCATGCCCCAGTCGTTTGACTTCATTGCTGGTGGCAAACCCGTCATAAAGCATCTGGGTCAGAGTTAGAGTCCCTTCGGCAGGGTCAAAGTCCTGGTGATACGTCGAGGTCTTGTATTCTTCATACCCCGTGCTCAAGCTGAAGTCGAGGCGGGGAAAGTATCCCCCGCGGGCGGCATCCTGCTCGTTGGCCGTCGACTGAAGCGCTTCCCATTTGGCATTGACCATGGGGTTGCTGAGCAGCCCTCGGCGGACGATGTCATTCAAGCTGTTGCCACCGGACAGGGCAACACTGTCAGAGCCTATGAGGTAATTAGGCATGGCTGGTGCTTCTTCAGCAAACCCCGCTTGGGGTACCCCCAGTATGGAGGTCCAAAGAAACAATGACATTAAGATAAATCTTAGGGTGTATGGCATGGAAAATGTATTGGTCATTTAGGTTTTCCTCCTTATAAAACATAGCCGTGGGGTATTACGGTGTTTTTTCAAGGCCCAGCTAATTTGATTCATTACTGTTTATGTAAACAATGTATTTTATTCTCTTAAATTAAGGTCCACAAGGTCAAGAGAAAAAACATGGTTTTATTAAAAAAGGAATTATGTTTTGATAACTTATGATTTCTCGTAGCGGCAAATCGAAAATCCCCTCTCTTTTTCGAGGCGCGGTTTACAGGTTTACTGGCCTGCTGTGGATGGCGTTTGCCATGACTGTGGCTCTGGCAGCCGACGTTGATTTTGGTCGAATGCAATCGATAGCGGCCGATCGTTATGGCGTTCGGGGGCGTCAGGCCGTGGATCAATGGCAAGACTTTATTGACACGACCTCCGGTTTGACAGTAGAAGATAAAATTGCCCAGGTTAATTCTTTTTTTAATAACAAAATAGAGTATGTAGAAGACCAATTTTTGTGGGGCAAGGCTGATTATTGGGCGACCCCTCTGGAAACCCTTGGCCGCTCCCAGGGTGATTGTGAGGACTTTGCCTTGGCCAAGTATGTTTCTTTGCGGCTTCTGGGCGTGCCGGCGGAGCAACTGCGGTTGACTTACGTTCGGGCACGGATAATCGACTGCAATCGAAGCACAACCCGGGCTCATATGGTTCTCAGTTATTATCCGCTACCGGGTCGGCAGCCCCTGATACTGGATAGTTTGAATCCTGATATTCTGTCGGCCTCGGCCCGGAAAGACCTTTATCCCATTTTTAGTTTCAATACGGAGCAGCTCTGGGTGACCGGTCAAAGCTCCCCAGTATCCGACTCTTCGGCAAGGCTTTCCAAATGGCGGGATGTTTTGTCCCGTATGCACGATGAAGGTTTTGTCGAGTCGGTTTTATTACGGAATGAAAGGCGTTAATCATGTCACTGTCCAAACAACTCTGGATCGCTCTTGTTCTGGTGATGCTTGTAACCCTCGGTGGCACCTTTATGATCAGCACGATTTCCGCCAGGGATTACCTGGAGCAACAACTTTACCTGAAAAATCTGGATAACGCGGGCTCACTGGCGCTCAGTCTTTCTCAGATGGACAAAGATTCAGCCACCCTCGACCTGCTGGTGAGCGTTCAGTTCGATAGTGGTCATTACCAGTCCATACGCCTCACGGATCCGTCCGGTGCGGTGCTGGTGGAACGGGTTAATCCGCCGGTTACGCTTGATGTTCCTGATTGGTTTTTTCGGCTGGTCCCGATACAGGTCGAGCCAGGTTCGGCTTCTGTACAGGATGGGTGGACCCCGTTTGGAACCCTGACCGTTGAAAGTCACAGTCGCTTTGCCTATGAGGCCCTCTGGCAAGAGAGCCGACGGCTCCTGATTTGGTTTCTCTCCAGCCTGGTTGCCGGTGGCCTGGTGGGTACTCTTGTGCTCCGGTGGATTACCCGCCCCCTCGCGGATGTGGTCCGGCAGGCTGAAGCGATCGGCATGAGAAAGTTCATCCAGGTCGACGAACCCAAAACGTGTGAGTTTCGAACTGTCGTCAGGGCGATGAATCGGTTGTCTGGTCGAGTTAAGGGGATGCTGGAGGAGGAAGCCGCGCGGTTTGAAAAACTGCGAATTGAGGCTCATTACGACGAGGTCTCCGGTCTGCTCACACGCTCCCAGTTTATCAATGAGGTGGCGTCGGTTCTGGCTCGCGACGACGCCAGTGCGGCAGGTGCTCTCGTCATTGCCCGTCTTGGCGAACTCGCGCAGCTCAATCGAACGCAGGGTCGTCCCGCTGCAGACCAGTTGCTCCGTCGTATCGGGGACGCTCTGCAAGCCTATGCGGAAAAAGAGAGCGGCTGGGTGATCGGTCGCTTGAACGGATCCGATTTTTCCCTGTTGGCCACCGGATCGGATGATGCGCAGACCGTTGCGGAGGATGTCTCCAGGTTGCTTTGTGCGGTGGTGGACGAACTCCATCTCGATGGTGAACGCCTGTTGCCGGTTGGTGGAACTGTCTTCGAACCGGGGGAAGCCCTTTCCGTTGTGCTGACCAGGGTGGATAACGCCTTGCTGGCCGCGGAGCAAACCGGATCTTCTGCGATACAGATTTCCCGCCCGGAAACCAGAGAGTTGGGGATTTCCGGACATGCATCCTGGCGTTCGGCTCTATCCTTTGCACTGCAGAAAAATGACCTCAAGCTGGGACAGTACCCGGTAATCGACAGCCGGGGTAAATTGCTGCATTTCGAATCCCCGGTGAGGGTGCTGATTAATGGCGCTTGGCGGCATGCTGCACTTGTACTGCCCTGGGCTGCTCGTCTGAAGTTGCTGCCTCTTTTTGACAGCATGGTCCTTCAGGCGGCCCTGCTTTCTGTCAAGGAGAATGGCTTTCCCCTTGGCGTGAATATTTCCCCGGAGGCTTTTTGTGATTCTGGATTTCGGGATGAAGTTCAGCTGTTTCTGAAAAAATCACCGAAACTGGCGGAACTGTTGTGGCTCGAAGTGCCCGAATATGTTGCCTATCGCCAGTTGCACGAATTCAAGAGTTTCTGCAATGCCCTCAAACCTCTCGGTTGCCGTATCGGACTTGAGCATGTGGGACATCATTTCTCACGTATCAGTGAAATGCATGATTTGGGACTCGACTACATCAAGGTGGATGCCTCCCTGATTCGTGAAGTGCACGCCAATCCCATCAGTCAGACGATTTTGCGGGGGCTTTGTACCATTGCCCACTCCATTGGGATGATCGTGATTGCCGAGGGGGTCCAGACTGAAGAGGAGTTACGTTGCCTCCCCGGCCTTGGTCTTGACGGCATGACAGGACCAGCCGTCCGTCTGGCTGACTGAACTTTTTAATATTTGACTTTCAAATAAAAGCGGCGCCGGAGATTACCGGCGCCGCTTTTGTTGTTACTGCGAGATGGGTCAAAAAATTTTATCGGGATCCTCCCCGAAGAGCTTGAGCCCGTTGAGGTCTTTGCGAATCGCACGGCGTTCGATCATCTTTGCTTGCGCCGCTTCGGGGAAATCGGTGAAGCGGATCAGGCCGCGCCCGATCAGCATGTCGATCAGGTCTTCGAGTACCCGGACCATTGGAAGGTCGGATAACATCAGGTCCTCGTTCTCGTTGGTTAACATCTGGGTGAATGCGGCCACCTCGACAGAGTCCTTCTCCTGGGCTTTTTCATAGCCGTCCCCCTGTTCAAGGCTGGCAGCCACGATTTGTCCATCACTGTTCTTTTTGACATAGAGCATGTGCTCAATCCTCGTATAGTCGGTTGAATAGGATACAGTCGAGTCATTAATCGGTGATCAGTTTGCCCTGATTCAGCAGGTTCTGGATGATATCATGGTCGGCTGAGAGACCGGCGTCAAGATCCACATTTTCAAGGATGATCTGCTGATCGACCTGGTTCGGGTCGAACCCACCGGAAAAATTACCCTGGCTACTGACGTGAACGATGGTATTTACGTCCCCGGAAGCGTCGACCTGCTTTTCGAAATGCAGGTAATCATCCAGATTGCCGTTCGTCTGACTTTCTCCTTGCAACAGGTCCCTCAAATCGAGGACGTCGCCGCCAATGGCCGGTGTGACCGTATTGAAGTCGGTGATGGTATCCACAGAAGGGTTGGTTGTGGATCCTGCATCGCCAAATTCCCACTGGAAGGTGTCGGAACCGAGCCCACCGGTCAAAGAATCGTTGCCCGCTCCTCCGATAAGCGTATCGTTGCCTGCGCCACCGTCGATGGTGTCGTTGCCCCCCTGTCCCTCAATCCATTCGTGGGCATCGGTGCCAGTCAGGTTGTCATCGATAGAGGTGCCGAGCACTTCGGTCTGGACCTGTTCGGTGACAGTTTCAAGTTCGCCCGACATCTCGGTCGCTGTAACACTCCCGGTGATATCGTTGATCTGATCGGTGCTTAAAAGGTTCGCGGATTTGACGGTCAGCGTTGTTTCTTCGCCTTCAAGGATTTGCACTGTAGCGCTGCCGTTAACAATCGAAATTTCCGACCCGTCGGCCGTGAAAAGGGTTACCCCGTCGGGGATGTTGGCCAAGGTGATATCCGAGAGAGTTTCGCTTCCGTCGGTATCATTCAGGAAGCCTTGCAGGTCTAGCTGATATTGATATCCGAGCGCCTCGACGGTGACGTTGTCAAATGCCACGCCGTAATCGTTGTCAAAGGTGTAGAGGCCAATGGTGTTAAGGGCCGGGGCCAATGTTGCCCCCCCTGTGACATCGCCGTAGCTGTAATTCAGCTCCGCAGTTTTGCCGGTGATGCCCGATGGCAGGTTAATTTCTTTGACAACGACCTGGATTCCAGAGGCGGTGACCTGGACTTGAACGTTGATCCACCCAGAAGTGTTCGTGGTCGCCTCGAAGCCGTCAAAAGTCGCCAGATCGACTGCAACACCATTGACCATCTGCACCAGGGAGAGCTGATTGGCCTGACCTGGATACGAGTCAAACAACGAGCCATCTTCTTGATAGGCCTCGCCCATGTTTTCCCAGCGAACCAGGAAATAATTGTCACCGTTCTGATAACCAAA
>JBFHFM010000210.1:0-6530 GCA_041583595.1 Trichloromonas sp.
GTATCGACGGCCATCTACTGCTTTGTCGTCACCATGATCCTGCTTTTCGCCAACCCGTTCTGGAACCACTTTCTGAAGCAGGTCGCGGGGGAGTAGATGCTCATCGACTGGACCACCGTCAGCTTCCAGATCATCAACTTCATGCTTCTGGCCTTTTTGCTCAAGCGCTTCCTCTATGGCCCGATCACCAAAGCCATGCAGCGTCGCGAAGACGAACTGGCCGCCATCCGCGCGGAGACCGCCGCCAAGCGAACCGAGGCCGCCGAAGTACTGGAAACCTATCGGCACCGGCAACGAGAACTGGATAATTCGGCCGAAGCGCGACTGAAACAAGCCGAAATTGAGGCGCAGCAGCGCCGCCACGAACTGCTCGGCAAGGCCCGAAGCGAAGCCGAAACGCAGCGCCAGGCCTGGCGACAGGCGCTGCAGAACGAACGTCGTACCTTTCTCGACCAGCTGAAAAAACGCGCCGCCACCGGAGTCCTCAGCGTCTCCCGCCGGGCCCTTGCCGAGCTGACCGAAGCGCAGCTGGAGACCGCCCTGGTCCAGGTTTTGATCGGCAAACTGAAGGCATTGCCCGCAGCCGACCTCGAACAATTCACCGCCGCGGCCCGCGCCGGCGCCCTGCAGGTACACAGCGGCTGGGAACCGGACAGCGAACTGCACCGGCAATTGCTTGAAGCCTTGTCACAGGCCTGTGAAACACCCGTAACGCTTGACTGGCAACAGGATTCCGACCTGCTGCTCGGCATCGAAATCAGCACCGACGGGCTGCGCCTGGCCTGGGGAACCGAAGGCTATCTGGATGATCTGCAACGATCGGTAACGGCGCTTTTCGATCAGCAAGCCCACGGCAGCAAAGCCGAGGAGGAACCATGACCGGCGAACAGGAATCCCTGAAACAATCTCTGGATGCCGCATTCGCCGCAATCGAACAGGCCTCAACCACTCCGGCCCAGTTGACTGCGGAAGAAGTCGGCCGCATCACCTATACCGGCAAAGGAATCGCCCAGGTCGATGGCCTGCCGGGAGTACGCAGCGAAGAGCTGCTGCATTTCCCCGAGGGGGTTTTAGGGCTGGCATTCAACATCGACGCCAAGCAGGTCGGCGTGGTGCTGCTGAGCGAATACGGCAGCCTCAGCGCCGGCGACCTGGTCCGCCGAAGCGGCGAGGTGCTATCGGTTCCTGTAGGAGAAAGCCTGATCGGCCGGGTCATCGACCCCCTCGGCCGCCCGCGTGACGACCAGGAGCCGCCGGAGTGCAGCGAGCTCTTTCCCATAGAGAGACCGGCCGCTGCCATCATGGACCGACTGCCGGTCACCGTCCCCCTGGCCACTGGCCTCAAAGTCATCGACGCCCTGATCCCCATCGGCCGCGGCCAGCGCGAATTGATCCTCGGCGACCGTCAGACCGGTAAGACCGCCATCGCCATCGACACCATCATCAATCAGCGAGGCAAGGACGTCCTCTGTATTTACTGCGCCATTGGTCAGCGCTCCTCAAGCATCGCCAGGATCATCGACCAGCTGCGGTCCACCGGCGCCATGGATTACACCACGGTCGTGGTGGCCGAAGGGGACGATCCGACTGGACTGCAATATATCGCCCCCTATGCTGCCACCAGTATGGCCGAGTGGTTTATGGAGCAGGGCCGCGACGTACTGGTGGCCTACGACGATCTGACCCAGCACGCTAGAGCCTACCGCGAACTCTCGCTGCTATTGCGGCGACCACCAGGGCGCGAAGCCTTTCCCGGCGACATTTTCTATCTCCACTCGCGACTGCTCGAACGTTCCACCCACCTGTGCGCCGAAAAAGGCGGCGGCTCACTAACGGCGCTGCCGATCATCGAAACCGAAGCACAGAACCTTTCCGCCTACATCCCGACCAATCTGATTTCCATTACCGACGGCCAGATCTACCTGTCGCCGCAGCTCTTTCAAAAAGGGATCATGCCGGCGGTCGACGTCGGCAAGTCAGTTTCGCGAGTCGGCGGCAAAACCCAGCTGCCGGCCTACCGAGCGGTGGCCGGCGATCTCAAGCTCAGCTATGCCCAATTCGAAGAGCTGGAAATCTTCTCCCGTTTCGGCACCCGGCTCGACGCTGAAACCCGCAAGGCCCTCGAACGCGGCCGCAAGGTAAGGGCCATCCTCAAGCAGCCCCAGTTCTCCCCCCTCACCGCCGCCGAGCAGGTTATCGTCCTCTACGCCGTCTCTCAGGGGGTGTTTGACGATCTGACTGAAGAACGGCTGATGGAAGCCGAAACCGCCGTGACCGCAGGGCTGACCGAGTCCCCAGAAGCGGCCCGAAAAATCAATGACAGCGAACCGCTGAACGAAACCGACCTGGCGGGCCTGTTGAAAGGGGCACAGAAAGCAGTACAACCGCTTCGAGAGGACGCAGAGGCCCCGCAAAAAAGGATTCAGGGCGCCCCATTGGTCGCCCCTACAGAAGGGCAATAACATTGCGGCAGGAGCGAGGCATGCTTCGCCCGCATTACGTGTATTAAAATAACCAAGGACGCTGATGGAAACACTGCAAGAGATCAAACGCAAGATCAAGGGGACGGATGATCTGCATTCGGTGGTGCGGACCATGAAATCCCTGGCGGCCGTCAACATCCACCAGTACGAACAGGCCATGCGCTCGCTTGACGACTACCGACGCTCCATCGAGCTCGGCCTGCGTGCGGCCTTGCGCCAACGTCCCCTGCTGCCCCGCGCCCTGCCACCGCAGCAGACGGTGGTGCTGATCTTCGGTTCTGACCAGGGAATGGTCGGCCGCTTCAACGAGGCGATCATCGATTATGCTGAAGCCACCATGCACGACAATAGCCTGGCCGCAGCTACCCGCCTCTGCTGGGTGGCCGGCGCCAAGGCCGCAGGCCACGCCGAAGACCGCTTCGGGCCGCTGTCCGAGCACTTCACTCTGCCAGCCTCCAGCCACCAGATCACCCCAGCGGTACATGACGTACTCCTGCGCTTCGATGACTGCCAACTTCAAAAAGGCGAAACGCGCCTGCTGATCTGTTATAACAAACCCGAAGCCGGAGCCAGCTACCGTCAATGCCGCGCCACCCTGTTTCCGCCAGACCAAGAATGGCTGCAGGCTATCGGCGGACAAAACTGGCCCGGCCGCAGCCTGCCGCTGCACACCATCCCCGCCCAGCGGCTCCTGCCCGCGCTGATCCGCGAGTACCTCTTTATCTCCCTCTTCGAAGCCTTCGCCGCCTCGCTGGCCGCCGAAAATGCCGCCCGCCTGGCGGCCATGCAGCAGGCCGAGAAAAAAATCGAAGAGATGACCGAAACCCTCACCGGTCGCTACCACAGCCTGCGCCAAACCAGCATCACCGAAGAATTACTCGACGTAATTTCCGGCTTTGAAGCGCTCTCCTGAGTCTTCAGCGGCATCTCAAAGAATCTTCATATTTTTTTGCTAGACGCGCGCCTGCCTTTGCCCGTACCATGCGCAAGCAGCTTGCTGCAAAATCACACATATGTTCATGGAAGGAAAACTTAATGGCAATCGCAAAAAAAGGTGACCGCGTCACCATCAACTTTGTAGGCACCCTCGAAGACGGCACGGTTTTCGACTCCACCCTCGATATCGATACGGACAGCTGCTGCAGCGAGGGCGAAGACCACGCTAGCGGGTGCGATTCCGACGATTGCGGCTGCGGTTGCGGTGAGTCCGGCCCGATGGAACTGATCATCGGCGAAGAAGATTTCTTCACCCAGATCGAAGACGCCCTGATCGGCATGGCGCCGGGCGAAAAGAAGACCGTTCTCATCCCCGCAGTGGACGCCTTCGGCGAATATGACGAAGAAAAGGTTTTCCAAATCAGCCGCAGCGAAGTTCCCGACGACATCTATCCCGAAGTCGGACAAGAACTGGAATTGACCGGCGAAGACGACGAGAGCCTCGAAGTCGTCGTGGTCGAAGTCACCGACGAAGACATCACCCTCGACTCCAACCACCCGCTGGCCGGCCAAGACCTCAGCTACGAAGTCGAACTGGTGGAAATTCTCTAGAGATTTCCCTTAAACGAAACGGCCGCCCAACAATGACCACAAGCCGCTTCGTCCAGTAAAAAGTACCAGTCAAAAAGCAAGAGCCTCCAGGTCATCAAGACCTCGGAGGCTCTTGCTTTTTCAGCCTGACGTTCCAACAGTGCTGAGCAGTACGGCGGTGTCTTCAGAATCCGACAAATCCCTTGAAACCCACCGAGGCCTGACTTTAAGACAACTTATATGACACAAATTTCATCCCGCATGAATTATTCTTAGAAATCGTGATTTATAAGAGGCGCATCCTGGGAACTTCTGAAAATTGAAGTGAAGGGTCGATTGGCTTTAGAATGCGTGGACTTTTGCCTTATATCGGAGAACTCCGACCGCCTGCCAGGGGATCTCAAAGAGGCCAGACCAATAGAATCATCGGGATGCTCACCAGTACCACCAGAATCTCCAACGGCAGTCCCATTCGCCAGTAATCGCCAAATTTGTAACCGCCAGGCCCCATGATAATGGTGTTGTTCTTATGACCGATGGGAGTCAAAAACGCGCAGGATGCAGCCACAGCAACCGCCATCAGAAACGCATCCGGGTTGGCGTCGAGGCGGGTGGCGATATCCACACCGATCGGGGCGGCAATCAGCGCCGTCGCCACGTTATTCAACACATCCGAGAGGGTCATGGTGACCAACATAAGGATAGTAAGAACGGCAACAGTCGGCAGACCAGTCGTCCAGTTTACGATCGCATTGGCCACCAGGGTCGTGCCGCCGCTGGTCTCCAGAGCAGCGCCAATCGGGATCATTGATCCGAGCAGCACAATGACCGGCCACTCGACCGAATCGTAGACCTGAGATAGGGGAACAATTCGTAATATGACGTAGATAATCACCACCGCCGCCAGCGCCAGCGGCAGGTAGATCAAGCCAAAACTTGCGGCGATAATCGCGGCGGCAAAAATAGCCACTGCCGCCCACGCCTTTCTCCGCTGGATAACTTCTAAGCCGCGTTTGGCCAGTGGCAAGCAACCAAGCCAGTCGATCACGTCCGGGAGTTGTGCCTCTGGACCAAGCAACAGCAGGACATCGCCCGCCTTGATTGGCACTTTGCGCACTTGTTCGCGAATCCGCTGCCCCTTGCGTGAGATGCCAAGCAGGGTCACGCTGCGGTGGTAGAGTAAGCGGATCTCCATCGCTGAGCGACCCACGATCATCGCCTCTTCCGGCACCACCACTTCAAGAAGGTCAACCGATTCGGCGGTTATGCCGTCATGCTTGTAGGCGCCAACGTGTTCCAAGGCGGCGGCACCGACAAATTGGTCGATAGCATCGGGACGTCCTTCCAGAACGATCAGATCATTTTTGCGCAGGATTTGTCGGCGGGCAGAGCCGGGCAGGCGCTTGCCACGCCGTACCAGACCAAGAATGTTGACATCCGTCTCCTCAGCGAACGATTCGAGATCGTTGAGCGCTTTGCCGACCGCTTTGGATGATTCTGGAACCTTGGCGTTGGAAATGTAATTCTGCAAATCCCCAAGTTCTTGGGCCGTATCGTGTTTGCTGCGCTCCACCGGAATCAGTCGCCAACCAACGAGAGCGATAAAAAGCACCCCGACAATCGCCACCACCACACCGACCGGAGCGAAATCGAACATGCCGTACGGTTCACCCAAAGCGCTCTCGCGAAAGGTGGCAATGACGATGTTCGGCGGCGTGCCGATAAGAGTCACCATGCCGCCGAGGATTGAGGCAAACGAAAGCGGCATCAACGTCAGCGCCGGACTCCGCTTGGCCCGCTGGGCCGCCTGCATATCAAGCGGCATCAGCAAGGCCAGTGCGGCAACATTATTCATAATGCTCGACAGTGAGGCGGAGATAACCGCCATGATGCCGATGTGGGTTGACAGCCTACGAGTTGATTTGACAACCTGGCGGGCCAGTAATTCAATGGCGCCTGAGCGGGACAGGCCGCGACTGACAATCAGCACCAGAGCAATAATGATGACCGCCGGGTGACCAAATCCAGAAAAAACCTGCTCTTTAGGAATGACCCCCAACAGAAAAGCAAGAACCAGGGCAGCAAAGGCCGTCACGTCGTAACGCACCCGTCCCCAGATGAGAAACACGAAAATAAGAGCGATCAGACTAAAAAGGATGGTTTGGTCAGTCGTCATACTGAAAACATTAGCAGATAAGGGCAATGCATAAAAGTAAGCATTTACACAAACTGCTTTATACCGCCGGGAACTGACCTGATTTACGAAGGTTTACAAGACTTTGCAGAACCGAATTTATTTCCGATTTTGTACAATTTACAACAGATTATTCGCAACAAAAAACACTCCTCGCTAAGGTACGAATTCTCACGAAAGACCAGTGCCAATCAAAACAAATTTTATATTTATGATCAGGCCCATTGAGCAATCTATCCGACCGTTGTTTATCCAGACAAAGGATAAACACCGTAATACGACGCCCCCCCCCCCTTTTTTCATAAATAACAGCTGAATTCCCCCTA
>JBFHFM010000211.1:0-6525 GCA_041583595.1 Trichloromonas sp.
CAAGAGTGAGCGACTGATGATCGGGCTTAAGGAGGCGGTTCAACAGCTTTCTTCCAGCGCCAGCGAAATTATGGCGATTTCTGCCCAGCAGTCGAGCTGCGCTAACCAGCAAGCTTCGGCGGTGCAGGAGGCGAGTACCACTTCGCTGGAGATTGCCGCCACCGCCAAGCAGGTGGCTGAAAATGCCCGACGGGTCGAAGCCCAGGCCGAGAATGCCAGTGCCGCCAGCGGTAATGGCATGCAGGCTGTGGAGACGGCGGTGGCCGGGATGGGACGGCTTAAAGGGCAGGTCCAGATCCTGGCCGAGGCGATGGTCGAACTGGGGGAAAATTCGCAGAAAATCGGTGGTATTGTCGATATTATCGACGAAATTTCCGACCAGACCAACCTGTTGGCGCTCAATGCCGCCATCGAGGCGGCGGGGGCCGGCGAGGCGGGCAAACGCTTCTCCATCGTCGCCAGGGAGGTGAAGCGCCTGGCTGAGCGCACGGTCGAGGCCACTGCCCAGATCAAGGGGTTGATCGACGAAATTCAGAAAGCTACCAACTCGAGCATCATGCTCACCGAGGAAGGGAGCAAGGGGGTCGATTCCGCCAGTTCTCTGGTGGCCGATATTGCCGAGGCCTTGAAGAAAATCATTATCGTGGTGCAGGACACCATGTTGGCAGCTCGGGAAATCAAGCTTTCGACCCAGCAGCAGACCACGGCCTGTGAACAGATGGCCGAGACCACCGTCGAGGTGCGCGAGGTGGCTACCCAGGTCGCCGCTAGTGCCGAGGAGACGACCCAGGCGATTATTGAGCTGACCAGTCTGGCCGAGCGGCTGCGGGACCAGGTCGAGTCCGAGACCTGAGGTGGATCCGAGCAAATACATAGGCATTTTTTGCCGTGAGGCTGAAGAACATCTGCAGGTGTTGCGTGACGGGCTCATGTCCCTGGAAAAAAAGGGGGCCGATCCGGCGCTGCTGCGCACGTTGCTACGGAGTGTTCACACCCTCAAGGGCTCGGCTCGTCTACTTAACCTGATTGATTTCAGCCGCCTAAGCCATGCCCTCGAAGATCAGCTCAAGGAGCTGGAAGGGGGAGAGCGGCCGGTGACCGCCGAGTGGATCGATCAGCTGTTGGCCGTGAACGAGGCCCTGGCGAGTTTGGTCGTCAGTGTCGCTGCCGGTAGCGAGCCGGGCTTCGCCGTGGATGAGCTGATTGCCGGTCTGGCCGATGGCACCCTGGCGCCGGTTGCGGTGCGCCCCGCCCAGGCCAGTGCCGAAGAGCCGCAAGCCGGCATCGAGTCGGTTCGCACCAGCGTGGTTCAGCTCGATCGTCTGGTCAACCTGCTTGGTGAGGTCTCTATCGTTAGCGAATCCTTTGCCGATCGCAGTCGCCAGTTGGGTGGGGTGCTGCGACAGCTGAATCTTCAGCTCCCCGGATTGCGGCAGGTTGAGGGGTATGCTCAGCTTCGGCAGTTGCGTGACGATCTTCGGCAGCTGAATACCGATTTGGAGCGGAATGTCTTCACCATGGAGTACCTGGCGGACGAACTGCAAGGTGAAACCATGGCTCTGCGCATGCTCCCCCTGGCCGCTATCACCGGCGAACTGGAGGGGGCTCTGCGGGGAATGGCCCGGGAGCAGGGGAAGCAGGTCGATTTCGTGGTGACCGGGGATGAGCTCGAACTCGACCGCCGGATGCTCGAAGCCATCCGGCCGATGCTGGTGCATCTGCTGCGCAACGCCGTCGATCATGGCATTGAGCCGGCAGAGGAGCGTCGCCTCGAGGGTAAACCCCCTTGTGGGCGGATTGAGCTGCGGGCCTGCTATGAAGGGGGGGCGGTACAGCTGATTCTTCGAGACGACGGCCGGGGTCTTGATCCCGAGCGGTTGCGCCAGGTGGCGGTAGAGCGCCGGCTGCTCACCCTCGAGGCGGCTCGCGCGCTCTCCGATGAGCAGGCGTTCTACCTGATTCTCAAGCCGGGCTTTACCACCCGTGAGATGGTGACCGATCATTCCGGCCGGGGGATCGGTATGGATGTGGTCAAAACGGTTATCGACCAGGTGAAGGGGAACCTGCAGATTCATTCGGAGCCGGGCAGAGGGATGTCCATCGTGCTGCAGTTTCCCCTGACTCTTGCCGTCATCAATGGACTGGTGGTGGCCTGTGAAGCCGAAACCTACGTTGTGCCGCTGCATTACCTGGTCGAGATTCTGCACCTGGAAGCGACCGATATCCTCAGCGAAGGGGGGCGCGAGGTGGTCCGCGCTCGCGGCCTGACCATGCCCCTGGTTTCCCTGCAGTCTATTCTTGAACTCCCAAAACAGGGGGGCTTGCCTGTGAAATCCCGGTTTACCGCGCTGGTGCTGAACTTTCGCGGTCAACTGCTGGCCTGTCAGGTTTCCCGTTCGCTCGGGGTTCAGGAAATCGTCGTTAAGAATCTGGGCGAGCAGTTGCGCCAGGTCCGTTTTTTTACCGGCGCGACCGTCTTGGCAAGCGGCCATCCCGCCCTGATCCTCTCGGTGGCCGGGCTGTTCGGGGCTAATTTTGCGGCTGGCGCTACTCATTTGCAGCGGGAGCTGGAAGCGCAGCGGATCGAGTTACTCAAGGGGCGAATTTTGGTGGTGGATGATTCGGTGACCACCCGCACCATGGAAAAGAACATTCTTGAAGCCCGGGGTTATCAGGTGACGGTGGCGATTTCCGGCGAAGACGCTCTCGCCAAGCTGGCCACCCAAGTCTTTGACCTGGTGGTCAGCGATGTCGAGATGCCGGGCATCAACGGCTTCGAGTTGACCGAAAAGATTCGTGAAAACGAACAGACCCGGGATTTGCCGGTGATTATCGTCACTTCTTTTGCCGCCGATGAGGACAAGCGGCGGGGGATTGCCGTCGGGGCCCAGGCCTATATTGTCAAAGGGAGTTTCGACCAGGGACTGTTGCTGCAGGCGGTGGAAACCTTTATTGGATAGCAGGAATTATGATCCGCGTACTGATTGTTGATGATTCCGAACTGATGCGCAGGGTGTTGCGTGACCTGTTGACACGGGATCCTGAGATCGAGGTGGTCGCCGAGGCTGGCGATGGCCGACAGGCTCTGGATGCGGTCTGCCGGTTGCGTCCAGAGCTGGTGATTATGGATATCCTGATGCCGGTGATGGACGGCCTGACGGCTGTTTCGGAAATCATGGTCTGCTGTCCGACGCCCATCCTGATGCTGTCCGCTAATCTGAACCCCGAGGAGAACCGCCATGCCTTTCAGGCGATCAACCGCGGTGCTCTCGATGTGATGGAAAAACCGGAAGACCTGGAGAGCGAAGCTTTCGAAGCGTTTGCCGTTAAACTGATTGCCGAAGTCAAGTTTCTCTCCAAGATTCGAGTGGTCCATCATGTTCGGCCGGCTCCGGTGGTCTCTTCAGCGGTGCCTGAAAATGGTTCGCTTGACTCCGGTGTTCGCGACCTTCTCGTTATTGGCGCTTCGACCGGCGGCCCGAAAGCGGTGAAGCAGCTGATGAAGGCTCTCGACCCGGCGACGGGTGCCCGGGTGCTGATTGTGCAACATATTGCCGGTGGGTTTGCTAAGGATTTTGCCGGATGGCTTGATCGGGAAAGTCGCTTTTATGTACGTCTGGCTTGCGATGGCGATCGTCTTGAGCCGGGGCTGGCCCTGGTGGCTGGAGATGGTTCTCACCTGACCCTGGATGATGAGCGGATACGGTTGCTGGCGACACCGCCGGTCAACTGTTGTCGGCCTTCGGTCGATGTGTTGTTTCGTTCTCTGGTTGGAACGACGGCGGCACGGACGGTCGCGGTTTTGCTGACTGGTATGGGCAGAGATGGAGCGGAGGGGATGCTGGCCTTGCGGGGGCGGGGGGGATATACGATCGCGCAGGATGAGGCTTCGAGTGTTATTTTTGGGATGCCTAAGGTGGCTATTGCTTTGGGGGCGGCGCGGGAGGTTCTATCTTTGGAGGCGATGCCGGCTGTGTTGACGAAATTGTTGACTCGTTCAAATTAAGGGCAAAACCTGACCTCAGGCTTTAGGGCAAAACCGGCGGGTCGCGTCCCGCCAGACGCCTTACTTTTTGTCCAAGCCCACAAAAAGTCAGGAGTGTCCGGCTAGAAAATTGCTTGGGCTTAAATAGTCCCCTCTCCCCTTGTGGGGGAGGGTTAGGGAGGGGGCAGGCAGAGCCGGACATTACTGCATGATACCAATGAAAGTTGTCTGAATCTGATAGCGCAGGCCTTTGTTGATTGATATTTGGGGTTATTTTCCATTCTGGGCCTTTTCAATTGTCGGCTGTCTGTGGTATTACCACTACTTAAACTAGTTTCGTTCATCATGAGGATAGAAAGGGTAGTTCATGTCCCTGCGTGTTTATAATACAATGACCGGTCGCAAAGAGGATTTCAAACCGTTGGTTCCGGGTAAGGTCGGGATGTATGTTTGCGGTGTTACGGTCTATGATTACTGTCATATTGGGCATGCTCGCGCCAATATCGTTTTTGACATCATCTACCGCTATCTGAAATTTTCCGGCTTTGATGTCAATTACGTCCGTAACTATACCGACGTCGACGACAAGATTATCAAGCGGGCCAACGAGCGGGGGATTGACAGCCAGGCCCTGGCGAATGAATTCATCCGGGCCTTTGATGAGGACATGTCCTCCCTGGGGCTCGACCTGCCGACCTGCCAGCCCAAGGCGACCGAGCATATGGCCCAGATCATCGCCATTGTCGAGCGTCTGATCGAGCGGGGGATGGCTTACGAGTCGGCTGGCGATGTCTATTTCGCCGTCGAGAAGTTTCCCGGTTACCTCAAACTGTCCAAGCGCAATATGGATGAAATGCGCGCCGGTGCCCGCATCGCGCCTGGCGAGCAGAAGCGCAACCCGATGGATTTTGCTCTGTGGAAGGCGGCCAAGCCCGGCGAACCTTCGTGGAAATCTCCTTGGGGCCTGGGGCGTCCCGGCTGGCACATCGAGTGCTCGGCCATGAGCATGGAATACCTCGGCGCTTCTTTTGATATCCACGGTGGCGGCAAGGATCTGGTTTTTCCTCACCATGAGAACGAGATCGCCCAGAGCGAGGGGGCCAGCGGCAAGCCTTTTGTTAAGTACTGGCTGCATAACGGTTTCGTCAACGTTAATCAAGAGAAGATGAGCAAGTCGCTGGGTAATTTCTTTACTATCCGTGACATTCTGAAAAACTACGACGCCGAGGTGGTGCGTTTTTTCATCCTTTCGGCGCATTATCGCTCCCCCATTGATTTCTCGGATCAGAACCTCGAAGACGCCAAGGCCGGCTTGACCCGTTTCTACGAGGCCATCAAGCTGGCCGACGAGACCCTGGCCGCCTATCCTGGCAAAAAAGGGGATCCTTGCCGCGAGGTGATCCCGGAGATGCGTGAGATTCTCGATCGAATCGAAATTGTCGAAGATCGTTTTTGCGAAGCGATGGACGACGATTTTAATACTGCTCTGGCGATTGGCCACCTGTTTGACCTGGTGCGGGGGATGAACCGGATCGCCGCGGAAAAAACCTACGACGATTGTCCTCTGTTGTTGGCCGGGTTGAAGGACGCTCGTCGCAAGTTGCTTAAACTTGGCGGGGTTCTTGGGCTCTTTGTGTCGGACCCGACGGCCTGGCTTGACGGGCAGAAGAGCGCTGGTCTTGAAGGGTCCGGGCTTAGTGAGGAAACCATTGAGGCGTTAATTGCCGAACGCCAGCAGGCCAGGAAGGACCGCAACTTTCAGCGTTCTGATCAGATCCGTGATGAGCTTGACGCCAAGGGGGTTATGTTGCTGGATAGTCCGCAGGGGACGACCTGGAAGTTAAAGTAATGATGGTGTAAAAAGTTCGTTTTACGGCGGTTTTTCAGGACTTGATGTAGGTTTTCATTCCTGAAAAACCGCCAAGCCTTGTAGGTCGAAATTTTTGCTTTGCCATCTCAACCGCTCACTACCACTAGCCCACGCGCCACTAGCCACGCGCCCAAAACCAAAACCGAAACCGAAACCGAAACCGAAACCGGCGGGTCGCGTCCCGCCAGACGCCTTACTTTTTGTCCAAGCCCACAAAAAGTAAGCAAAAAAGGGCTCCTTCGCGGGGCGATGACTGTTCATGGAGTCGCGCTTCGAAGATTCTTTTTGCGGCTATTTTACGGTGGCGCTTCGTGGTGTGGGTTGGGAATGCCACCTTTGGTGGTGTTTATGTCTGCGCGCCCTGATCGGCCTTTTCGATAAAAGGCTGTGGAGTGAAAATCACAAACCAGAAGCAAAACCGATGCGGTTCGCAGGCTCACCACATCCGAACCCCGAACCCCGAACATCGAACTCGCTACTCGCTACTCGCTACTCGTTACTCGCTACTCGCTACTCGCTACTCGCTACTCGCTACTCGCCACGCGCCACGCGCCACGCGCCCCCCAAAATAACAAGGTGACCTTTGTCCCGCGCAAAGGTACAATGCAGGGTATGGCCAAATTCATCCTCAAATCTGATTACCAGCCTCGTGGTGACCAGCCGCAGGCGA
>JBFHFM010000212.1:0-6523 GCA_041583595.1 Trichloromonas sp.
CAACACTTGTAACCAATCCCCCAACAGCCTCATCGGGATCTGCGCAAAATTTAATTTCAACGATTCCCGACAAGAAGGCGATCGGCCCAAAGATTAATATAAATAATTCAGAAAAACGGCAATTGACAAAGAATCCTACCAGCGTTCCCACCAAGGCCACCACTGCTTCTGGTCCAGTGGCACCACCTAAGCCGCTCAATTCATCGATAATCACTCCAACAAAACAAATTTCTGGTTCGCCCCCCCCTGCCTCCAAAGACGGGAAAGACAAAGCGACATTATCATCAACAGCAGCGGCGATCAAAACCGTTAATTCTTCTCCCGTGTTGGCAATTGAACCCGCGGAACAACGCTACGTAGGTGAACAATTTGCCTTCATTCGCACCCGGGTTCTCAAGCACCTGGTCTACCCTCCTTTGGCCCGTCGGCAGGGATGGACCGGCCAAATCAGTGCCGAATTCACAGTTATCGCCAACGGCCAAATTGAAAACTTACGCATTACCACCAGTTCAGGCCGATCACTGCTCGACCGCCAGGCGCTGAAGGCAATTCAAGCCGCTGCCCCATTTCCAGCCCCCCCGGTTCCGGCGCATATTTCGTTACCCATCGTTTTTGCCCTTGATACAGCACGACATTGATAATTTACGATCCTATGACGGGATTGATTTTTTGCTATAAAGGAGGTTTTTCTGCATGTTTTACAAAATCACAATACTAATGCTCGTTACCACGTTACTCGCCCTGACCGGAATTGGCCAATCTGTACTGGCCGAAACCATATTGCTTGACGAAATCACGGTGCGCGCGGTTCAACAACCGCAAACCGAGGAAACCCTGACCATCCGCGAGGTTCGTGAGAGCCCGGCCCGCGACATGGGCGAGGCGCTACAGACTCTCCCCGGCTTGAGCATCGTGCGTAAGGGGGCAATCGCCAGTGATGTCGTCGTGCGCGGCCTACAGGGGGACGACATCAACGTTTTTCTTGACGGGGTGCGTATTCACGGCGGATGTCCGTCGCGAATGGATCCACCGTCGTTTCATTTCGACTTCGCCGAAGTCGATACCATCGACGTTATCAAAGGACCATACGATGTAGAAAACCCGGGCAGCCTGGGTGGTGTTATCAATGCGGTTTCAGGTCAACCGGAAAAAGGTCCCGGGTTTACCGCTAATCTGACCTACGGATCAGCCGACCAGGTCAACGCATCGACTAAAGCATCTTACGGCGGGGAAAACTATGATGTATTGGCTGGCTACGCCTATAAGTATTCACTGCCACCTCGGGCAGGTGATGGCAAGCGCATTACCGACATCTACCCTGACGACAGTCGAAACCGCTATCGCAATGACGACGTCGATTCTCGTGCCTACGATATCAACACTTTCTGGGTGAAGGGCGGCTACCAGCTCAGCGACCAAACACGAACCGAACTGAGTTATTCAAACCAAGATGCCAGCCATGTCCTCTACCCCTATCTGCTGATGGATGCCGACTATGACCGGACCCATCGACTTAACTGGGCAACCACTGCCGATCTCAATGGCCCCATACTCAAACAACTTTTTTTTCAGGCATGGTGGAACGAAGTCGAACACCTGATGCACGATGAATATCGCGTCAGTTCCCTGTCAAGTGCGAGCGTAACACGCGACTATTCGATGGTAACTGACGCTACTACGGAAACCTACGGGGGCAAACTCAAAGGAACCTGGAACCTTGGGCCCGGTTCCCTCGATACCGGAATCGATTATTATTTCCGCAACTGGGATGCCGTTAACGAAGTGGCTATGTATATGAACTATACTCCCCAGACCATGATCCCCGACGTTGATATCAATAATGTTGGCCTCTTCGCCGCTTATACCTGGCCCATTGACCAACAATGGTCCGTCAAGTCAGGAGTTCGTCTCGACCATACCCAGGCCGAAGCGAATAAACTTTCCTCTACGCGTCTACTGACGTTGATGCAGCCCTACTTCCCCGGCAGCCGCCTGGAAAATGATTCAGACTTTACCGAAGTCAGCGGGAATATCCAGTTGATCTGGAAGTCGTCAGACCATCTTGAGTTTTTCGCCGGTTTTGGCTCCGGGTCGCGAACCCCGGATCCCCAGGAACTCTACATCAACTTGCAGCGGATTCCGACGATGATGAATCCATCAGCGACCAACTGGATCGGCAATCCTGACCTCGATCCAACCCGCAACAACCAATTTGATATTGGTGCTCGCGTGTCGGGCGATGCCTGGTTTGTAAAAACCTCGCTCTTCTACAGCGACCTGAAAGATTACATCGATATCGTCGACCTTCCCGATCCTGACGGAACAGGCTCTCTTGGCGAAGCCCGCAGTTACAGCAATGTTGACGCCACCCTCATGGGGGGCGAACTTTCCAGCCAGGTTGCACTGCCGGGTGATTTTTACCTGACGGGGACCCTGTCTTACGTACATGGTGAAAATGACGATACGAACGAGGCGCTGGCAGAAATGCCTCCGCTACAAGGGAGCGCAGGGATTCGCTATGATAATGGCAGCTGGTTCGCAGAACTGACGGAACGTTTCGCTGCCCGTCAGAACCGCGTAAACGAAGAGCTTAACGAAACAGAAACCGCGGGTTGGGGGGTGACCGACCTCAAGGCCGGTATCAATTGGGACCGCTGGAGCCTAAACGCCGGGGTAAACAACGTCTTTGATAAATACTACTCTACCCATTTGTCGTACCAACGTGACCCATTTCGCTCCGGGGTCAAGGTGCCGGAATCGGGAAGTTTCGTCTACACCAGCCTTGCCTACAGGTATTGATCTGGACTCAGAGTGGAACACCAGACCACTCTCATGGTTTAATCTAATCGGACCATTATTTATCGCAGCAGAACCTGCTAAGGCACATCGCACATGACCGGCATCCTCGGCGAAAGGCGGTCAGATTCAACCCGGCCATGCCATTTTACCTTGGCGCATAGTTGCTCCATGGCATGGCCGGGTCAACTCCAAGAGACAGACGCTCCCCTCGAACACCAGGCTGCCGAGCGTAAATTGGAGGTCTTGCCGACCGAATTCGATTCATAACGCTGCGGGTTCATTTTTTCCACTCCCGTTCCGCAGACCCTCCTGCTTGACCTTTTCACCTGCGTGCCAATGCCAAAAACTTCGCCGCGGCCCGCCAGAAAACCCTGTAGGTACAACTGAATCCTATTGGACTCGACAAATGATCACCTTTTTTGTCACTTGTATACGCCAATAAACCAGACAACTGGGTTATTGGTACAGGTGCGGACAAATATCCTTAAGACATTGAATTAATGAGAATATTCCCCGCCGAAGAGCGCCGCTCCCGCAAATGCATTCAATGTGAAGAATTAAGCAACGATAAAAACGTAAATTCCAAGGAGACATTAAAATATTAAAATACCTGTAATATAATGTCTGTTTTCCATTACTTAATCCCGAATTGGAGAACACTGAGACAAATGTGACATTTTTGGCAAACCATTTGCTCATAAAATTTCACGGGTATCGTAAAGTTGTTTTATCGCAAACGAATGAAACAACACAAATTACCTTTTCTATCCTTTTAATACGGGCACAATGTCCAGCTGACCATGAACTGGTCCAAGGAGAAACAGAGATGATAAAAGAGTCCCTGCATAACGCATCACAGAATCTCGTTCGCTTCCTGACCTTAGCGACAGTAACCTTATTTCTGGCCGCCTGTGGTGGTGGAGGGGGAGGAAGTGATGACAACGTTGCTGCAGACAGCGTTTCTACCCCTGTCTTCGTCGCCGTCGACCCTTATATTGTAGGGGCCATTTTTCAAGAGATCTCCGAAGATGGCCACACCCTTTTGCAGCGCTCCTCCTCTACCAGCAACGAACAAGGCCAGTTCAGCTTTCCCCTCCCAGTGACCTCAGGCTCATTCATTGAACTCAAAACAGGGTCGAAAGGAATGCACATGGGGACAGTTTACCAGGGGATGTTGCGCCTACAAATCCCTGAGGACGGTGCCAGTGATATGGTTATTTCTCCACTGACAACCCTGGAAGCGAACGGTTTCACCCGCCAGGAAATCATCTCTCTGCTCTCTGATGCCGGACTGCCGGGTCTGACCCAGGCAGCCTTCAACATGGACCCGATGTCTGCTTTACAGGGTCAGACAAACGGTGTAACAAGCGAAAAGTTATTGCCGCTTCAAGCCAATATGGCTATCAATGCGCTGTTGGAAACTCTCGGGGATTTCAATTTAAACCCGGCCGCGTTGAATAATCCGGATAAAACCCAACTCTTGGAAGATATCCTTAACGCGACAATAGAAACGCTCAACCCGACGCTATTCGACCAGATGGCAACCGACATCGGCGGTCAATACGGTGTACCCATTCCTATCGATGATCTGATTTATGCTGCGGTTAATGGACAAGCCACTATGGTCGGCCGCATGCAGGAAGCCATCGCGACGAACGGACTCCCCCTGCCTACCGACCTTCTTCCCACTGCGGTTCAGGACTCACTGGCACAGACCGGAAGCTGGATGGCTGCTCAAGCCGAATTGCGCGGGGGATCACACACCGACAATACAGGGGGGGAAACGGATCCGGGAACAGGAACGGGAACCGGCTCTGACCCGGACACAAGCCTCACCAGCGACGGGCAAACGGTTTATGACTCCCATTGCGCCAGTTGCCATTTCCTTGGCAGCTACGATACCTCTGGGACCATCGACCTTACCGGCAAAAGCAATCTGATCAATGCCAAACTGGCGGCAGGGCATAAAAACATCAGCCTTAACACCGCTGACGAAGACGCTCTGATTACTTGGGTCGACAGCCAAACCCCCAGTGGCACGACCACTCCGCCAACTATCACTGATGGCGCAACCCTCTATGTTCAGGAATGCCAAGGCTGTCACAGCCTTCTTGCGAATACCAATATCAACACCCGAACAGTGGTCGCGATCGAAGAAGCGATCACCGCCAACCTCGGCGGCATGGGAAGTATCGTCCTAACAACAGATCAGGTTCAAGCCATTGTCGATGTGCTCCCCGTCGTCATCACGCCAGACCCGGTAACACCGTCAGCCGCCGATGGTCCCAGCCTGTACGACAGTAACTGTGCAAACTGCCACCAGGTCGCCACCTATGATACGACCGGCACTGCCCCTGACCTGGGCGGCCAGGGGAGCCTACTGGCCGATAAACTGAGTGCCGGGCATATGGGCCTGACCATGACTGAGGATGACCTTACGACCTTGACGGCCTGGCTGAATACCTTCACCGCCGCTGTCGTTGAGCCCAGTCCCATAGATTGCACCGCTTGCCACGCTCAGCCCCCGAACGGCGTCGACTATCCCAATGGAGCAGGAGCCCATGCGGTGCACCTCGCCCTGACCGGGATCGATAGCTGTGCAACCTGCCATGATAGCGCGGACCACAATGACATCGTCGACCTGGCAATGCCGGCCAATTACGACGCCAAAACCGGAATGGCCATCGCCAACGACAACAGCACCTGCAGCAACGTCAGCTGCCACGGCGGCAAGACCACCCCCAACTGGTGGACCGGACAACTAGCCGTCAACAGCGAATGTACCTCCTGTCACGCAGCCGGAGCCAGCCAGTACAATAGTTACAACTCAGGGGACCACAGCGATCATAGCCGTTACGCCTGCACCGTATGCCACAACATCACGACCCTGGCCGACCAACACTTCAGTAATCTCGGCACAACGGATGTCGAAGGTAGCGCCGCAGCATCGATCGGCGGCGGATCGACCAGGATAACGAGCTACAATGCCAGCACCCGCCGTTGTAATGGCTGTCACGGAACGGATACCTGGTAGTCCATATGTGAGCCATTTTCTATCGCGCGACTGAAACAACACTGTCCATCACGCATAACAGCCACCTGGCCATGAAATGACCAGGTGGCTGTTTTTTGCCCAAAAACCATAACGAAGGCAACAAGTGGCCGCCCGCAGAGCTCTGTCAGCCAGCTTCCGCGATAACATCATAAATTCGAAAGAAACCACCACGCAGGGGAAATCGAAGACCGAATTGCTGAAGATACAGGCGTTGAGACTCGATATTAGCCATGAGGATATAAATAAAGACCGGGCAGACTACAGCAAAGCCACCTTCTCGATCGCCTTGCGAATGGCCTTAAGCGTTGAAGGCTTTGGCAGTACGACGAGATTTGATTTCTTAAAAAAAGCGCGATGTTCGGGCTTGTGGCTCCCGGTAAAATAGATAAAACGGTCCTTCAAATCGGGATCGATTTCTAATGCCCGCCAATACAATTCGATGCCATTCAGTTTTGGCATTTCGATATCAGAGACGATGACATCAAAGTGCCCCTCCCGGATGCGAGCGAGCCCTTCCTCTCCGTCTCCAGCAAGAACCACTTCGGCCTCAGCCGAAACCAGGCTTTTGAGTAAATTAGCAACGGCAAGATCATCCTCAACCACTAGAATGTGCCGTTTCCACACCGGATGCAGCCGACCGGTCTTCTCAAGGATGCGACTCCCCCAGGG
>JBFHFM010000213.1:0-6511 GCA_041583595.1 Trichloromonas sp.
GCTTAGAAGATTACATGGATCGTCCAGAAGCCTTGCCGTTGATGTCTCTTGAGCAGGGACTGCGTGAGTTTCCTTCCTTCGAAATGTCTCCGGAGGCGGCTTCACGGTTGCGTAATGGTATCCCGCCGAGTGTAGGCGAGGTTTCGGTTGATTCTATTCCCGCTTCGGGTAGCATTGTATTGTTGCTGGATAACGGGCTTGTGCTCGCAGCGGCACGATTTGCTCCCGAGCGCGAACAGGAGAAACGAGGCGACTTCGAATTGATTCGGGTTTTTCCCCGCGCCGCAGCGGCGCGATAGAACCTTTACAGCATGCGGATTTTATGTTAGAAAGTCCGATACTTTAACTTAAGACCAGGAAACATCTTGGCGTATTAGATTGAAAGGAGATGGCACAGTGCTGGCCACAGAACACAAACTGGAAATTATCGAAAAATTTAAAACTCACGAGGGGGACACCGGTTCTCCTGAAGTGCAGATCGCTCTCCTTTCCGGGCGTATCACTTACCTCACTGAGCATTTCCGTTCCCACAAAAAGGATCACCACTCCCGTCGTGGTCTTTTGAAAATAGTCGGGCAGAGAAGACGTCTTCTTGACTATCTGAAGAAAAAAGATGTTGAGCGCTATCGCGTCATCATCAAAGAATTGGGTATCCGCAGGTAGTATCGGGCAGCACGCTCTTCGCTAGACGGGGAGCTGCTGCCTAGTTTTTTGGTAATGGCTCTGGAGGTTGTCCGGAGAGAGGTCCTGACTTTCAAAAATGAAAAGTACAGGGACTGTCTCAGGCCTTCCTCCTTCGTCATTTTGTTGTTAAAGAAAAATCCAGGCTGAAAATGTCACGGCAAAATCATTGAAAGTTTTGTTCGTGGAGGAGAAATTTATGGCTTATCAAAAAGTAGAAATTCAGTTCAATGGTCAGCCCCTGACCATGGAAACAGGCAAGATTGCCCGTCAGGCCGACGGCGCGGTGGTCCTTACCTATGGTGAAACCAAAGTGCTTTGTACCGTTGTCTCTGCTCGCAAAATGCGCGAAGGACAGGACTTCTTCCCCTTGACGGTCAACTATCAGGAAAAATTCTACGCCGCCGGAAAAATTCCCGGCTCCTTCTTCCGCCGCGAGCGTGGAACCACCGAGCGTGAGACGCTGATCTGCCGGTTGATCGACCGTCCTATGCGTCCGCTTTTCCCCAAGGGCTACATGTTTGAAACCCAGATTATGCCGACCGTTATTTCGGCCGATATGGTCAATGATCCGGATACCCTCTCAATGGTGGCCGCTTCCGCCGCAGTCGCCATTTCAGATATTCCTTTTGAAGGGCCCATCGCCGCTGTTCGCGTTGGCCGGGTTGACGGCAAACTGATTGCCAACCCGACTCTTGAACAGATGACCCAGAGCGATGTCGAAATTGTTGTTTCTGGTTCGAAAGATGCGGTAATGATGGTTGAAGGCGAATCTGACTTTCTTTCTGAAGCAGAGATGCTGGATGCTATTTTCTTCGGGCATGAGTCGTTGCAACCGCTGATCGACATGCAGACCGAACTGGCTAAACTTGTCGGTCTCGAAAAGCGTGAGTTTATCGTGGCCACGACCGATGCCGAGTTAGAAGCCAAGGTTACCAAACTGGCCGAAGCCAAGATTCTCGAAGCGGTAAAAATCCGGACCAAGCAGGAGCGCTATGCCGCTCTGGCTGAAAACCGTACCGCAGTAAAAGCATTGCTTGCTGAAGAGTGCGAAGGGCGCGAGAATGAGATCAGCGCCATCCTCGGTAAAGTTGAGAAGCGGGTCGTTCGCCAGATGGTGACCAAGGACCGTATTCGCATCGATGGTCGTGATATGGGCACCATCCGCCCGATATCCTGCGAGGCGAGTGTACTACCCCGTGCACACGGCAGTGCCCTGTTCACCCGTGGAGAGACTCAGGCTCTTGTTGCGGCGACCCTCGGGACCAAGGTCGATGAGCAGCGCATGGACAATGTCCAGGGCATGGATTTCAAGAAGTTTATGCTGCACTACAACTTCCCTCCGTTCTGCGTTGGCGAAACCAGCATGCGCCTCTTCCCTGGGCGTCGTGAGATTGGTCACGGCATGCTTGCCGAGCGCAGCATCTCGAAAATTCTCCCGAAGCATGAGGATTTTCCCTATACGATTCGTATCGTTTCCGACGTGCTTGAATCGAATGGTTCGTCTTCAATGGCTTCTGTCTGCGGCGCCTCGCTGTCGCTGATGGATGCCGGTGTTCCGGTTAAGGAAGCCATTGCCGGTATCGCCATGGGCTTGATCAAAGAAGGGGACGACGTCGCAATCCTCTCCGATATTCTCGGCGACGAAGACCACCTCGGCGACATGGACTTCAAAGTCACTGGTTCGGCCGAGGGCATCACCGCCCTGCAAATGGATATCAAGATCTCCGGCGTGACCAAAGAGATCATGACCCAAGCTCTGGCTCAGGCTAAGGCTGGCCGCATCCACATTCTCGGCGAGATGGCCAAGTGCCTCGATAAGACCCGTCCTGAGATGTCCAAATATGCACCGCGCATCACCAGCATCCGGGTTAAAACCGATCAGGTTCGTACCGTTATCGGTTCCGGTGGTAAGAATGTTCGCGGCATCATCGAAGCGACCGGTTGCGCCATCGACATTCAGGATGACGGCACGATTCATATCGCTTCCGCTGATGGTGAAGCGGCTAAACGTGCTATCCAGATGATCCGCGACCTGACTCAGGAAGCCGAAGTTGGCAAACTGTACAACGGTACGGTGCGCAAAATCATGGAATTTGGCGCATTTGTTGAAATCTACCCTGGAACCGATGGCTTGGTTCATGTGTCCGAATTGGCCAAAGAGCGTGTTAAGGCCGTTACCGACGTGCTCAACGAGGGGGATAAGGTTCTCGTGAAGTGTATTGGTATCGACAAGCAGGGTAAGATCAAGTTGTCCCGTAAAGAAGCTCTGGGAGCAGAACTTCCTGAAGAAGGTTAATTGATTCGGAGTATGATTCAAAAAACCACCCTAGATAACGGAATCAGGGTTTTGACAGAACAGATGCCGGGGGTTCACTCAGTGACCCTCGGCGTCTGGGTTTTAAGCGGCTCACGCCACGAGCCCCTCGCCCAGAACGGCATCACCCATTTTGTTGAGCATATGCTTTTCAAAGGGACCGAAAACCGTAGCGCCAGGGATATTGCCCTTAAAATCGATTCAGTTGGAGGCGTTCTCAACGCCTTTACCAGTCGCGAATACAGCTGTTTCCACGCCAAACTCCTGGCCGAAAAAATTCCCCTGGCTATCGATCTACTCGCGGACGCCATTCTTAATTCGATTTTCGATCTCGATGAGATGGAAAAGGAACGTCGAGTCATTCTGCAAGAAATCCTCATGCTTGAAGAGGACCCTGAAGCGTTGGTTCACGACCACTTCAGCAGCAGGTTCTGGCAGGGACATCCCCTTGGAATGCCGATTCAGGGGTCTTTGGCAAGTGTCGACGGAATTTCGCGTGACGATCTGATATCTTTTGTCGCTGACCTTTTTCGCGGCGGCAATTTGATGGTCTGTGCAGCGGGCAACCTTGAGCACACCCATATTGTTGATCTGGTGGCCGCGGCTTTTGATCGTATTCCCCAGGGGCATGATGCCGTTGCCAAGGTTGTTCCACTGGCTGTGCGCGGCCTCGATTTCGTTGACCGGGATCTTGAGCAGGTTCATTTCTGTCTTGGTACCCGATCTCTGTCCCAGAGTCATCCTGATCGTTTCGGCTCTTTCCTGCTCAACACTATTCTTGGCGGCAGTATGAGCTGCCGGCTGTTTCAGAAAATTCGCGAAGAACGGGGGCTGGCTTATTCGATTTACAGCTATCTCAACAGTAATTCCGATGCTGGGGCGCTGGTGGTTTATTCGGCGGCCGTTAATGACAATGCAGCAATCGTCATCCGACTGATTCTGCAGGAACTGCAAAAACTGAAAACCCATCCAGTGAGCGAACAGGAACTTACCTCGGCCAAAGAACAGTTGAAAGGCCACCTGCTTCTTTCTCTTGAAAGTACCGATAGTCGAATGATGCGCCTGGCTAAAAATGAGATTTATCTGGGCCGTTACCCCTCGATGCATGAGCTCGTTTGTGAATTTGACCGAATAACTCCCGACGATCTGTTGCGCCTTGCCGGTGATTTATTTCGGGATGACTATCTGAATCTTCAAATGGTTGGCCGGGTTGGACAATTCAAGTTTCCACTGATTGATCTGACTCTTGGCTGACCTCAAAGCGGAAAAATTTAGCCATGGATCTCCTTAATATACCCATCCGGCGGTTGCGTGATCACGCTCGACTGCCTTCTTATATGACAGACCTTGCGGCCGGCATGGATATTTATGCCTGCCTTGATGAGACTCTGGAACTCGCTCCCGGTCAAAGAACCCTGGTGCCGACAGGTATCGCCATGGCCATTCCTCCAGGTTTTGAAGGGCAGGTGCGTCCACGTTCCGGGCTGGCCCTCAAACAGGGAGTGACGCTTGTTAATTCCCCGGGCACCATAGACGCAGACTACCGCGGCGAGATTGGTATAATTGTTATCAATCATGGTGACGTAAAGGTATGCATTGCCGATGGTGACCGGATTGCTCAACTGATTTTTGCTCCGGTCTATCGTGGAAAATTTCAACTCGTTGACGAATTAGCCCCTACTTCGCGTGATCAGGGCGGCTTCGGACATACCGGAATCAACGCTGAAAAGTGAGCCTGTATCATGACCAGTATTCCTTCTGAAGAGCTTTTTGAATTTCCCTGTGACCATATGTTCAAGGCATTTGGCCCCAATGATGAAGCATTTGCTGCAGCAGTTCGTACAGCTGTCTCCGAAATTACTCCGGTCGCACTCGATGCCATGAAGCTTAAGCTGAGTTCCGGCGGCGCGCATCAATGTGTTTCTGTTATGGTTATGGTTCACAGCTACTCTCAAATGCTGGCGATCTATTCAGCGCTCAAGCAGGTTCCGGGGCTGAAGTTCCTTCTGTAGAGAGGGCCTCCTGGTATTTAATCGCCTTTCTCTGTTCGAATTCTTGTGGTAATATTTATCGGTTCAGTGCTGATTCAGCTAAGATAGTATTCTCAGGAGAGCAGAATGATTCTATCAATCAATCCCCAGACCCCCCAGAAGCGGTTAATTACCCGTGTTGTTGAATGTCTAAAACAGGGGGGAGTGATTGCTTATCCTACTGATACGACTTATGGCATTGGTTGCGATATTTTCAATAAAAAAGGCGTCAAAAAGATCTTTCAGATTAAGCAACGTGATGCTAAAAAACCTTTTTCCTTTATCTGTGCTGACCTTTCTGATGCCTCAACCTATGCTCAGATCAGTAATTTTGGGTTTCGTACCCTCAAGCGAAACCTTCCAGGCCCGTACACGTTCGTCCTCCAGGCAACCCGGATTGTTCCTGAAACCCTGACGACCAAACAGAAAACCGTTGGCATCCGGATTCCGGACGATCCCATCGCTCTGGCTATCGTCCAGGAACTCGGTCATCCTCTGGTAACCACCAGTGCCAACGTTTCTGGAGACGAGCCCATTCAGGATCCGTCCTTCATTTATGATGCCCTTGGAAAGTCGCTTGATATGGTGGTTGATGGAGGCGTTCGCTTGGGTGATCCGTCTACTGTAATCAGCCTTCTTGACGATAAAGTTGAAATTTTGCGTCAAGGCAGCGGCGACGTTTCCTGGATTCATCAGCTTTAAGCAGGATTTGACTAAAGGAAATATTCATGGCACCTAAAGAAATCACCGTGGTTTTTTGCGCTCGCAATTATCCGCGGGAAGACTGGAAAATGAATATCGATGAAACTGCTATTCAGGCATTTCTGACTGAGGCCACAGAGGAAATGGCTGGCTACGGCGTGACACTGCGCACTGCTGTCGAAGATGGAATGGTTATCGTCATCAACGGCTACGGGGATATTCTCAATTCTGTGCGATTGCGCTCTCCCAAGGATGGAATCGGCAATCTCTGTCTTGGCCACATCATTGGTTCAAGCCCTAATTGCAACCTGGTAGAGGATCTCCGGCGCGGGATCAACCGGGTCGCTTTTGCGCCCGAAACTATTGAGCCCGAAGATCACAATAAGATTGTCTGTCATAATTGCGGTTGCGGCTGTTAGCTTTTTAACCCAAACTTTGAAGAGCAGAACCCGGCCCCCTATGATGAGGCCGGGTTTTTTATTATCAATTGAGCATGGGCATGTTGTACCGCTACAGCTGCGGGTAGCCCGAGGACCGTTTTTTTTGAAGGGATTCTCAGTCAAGTCCGGTGCGTGCAAAGGAGAGGGCATCGGTCAGCCAGTCATCGGTCTGCATAACGATCTGTCTTTGGCGGAAGGCTCGCTTCTGTGCGGCTCGTTGTGCCAGGGCGACAAGGGATTCAGTTATTGGGGTGGACTCAGTGTGGGCGTTCGTTGCCAGCTTTAGCAGAGGTTTCGCCCCGTACCGAAGCAGCAGTTCATCGTCGAGGCTGCAATAGGCC
>JBFHFM010000214.1:0-6491 GCA_041583595.1 Trichloromonas sp.
ACCCAAATTCCTGCAGGAAGGAGTAAATCAAGGGGATGAGACGAACGCCCACCACCGGTAAAGAGCAACGGTGAACCATCGGCGCTGTAAGTGAGCAAAGCCCCCTTACGAGCATCGGTAATATGCAAATTACCTTCGCTGTCGATAGCGATGTCCTTGGGCATCTCGAAATTCCACTCGCGGTCGCCACGCTCGCCGAAACTTTTCTTGAACTGACCGTCCGCATCAAAAATCTGGACCCGGGCATTGAGCATGTCGGCGACATAGAGGTTGCCGTCGCGATCGACCGCCAGCCCCTGCGGGCTGTAAAAATTCCCCTCTTGGGGGCCCAATTGACCAAAGGATTTAATGTGCTGCCCCTGCATATCGAAAACCACAATACGATGCTCGGTGCCATCCGATACATATACACGGTTACGCGCTTCATCAATGGCGATCCCCACCGGTTTCCCGAAAACTTGCGGCGAGCCGAAGGTACGCAGCGGCACCTGGTCCGGTCCGAAAACCAAAACAGTTCGGGATCCGCCATCGGCTACATAGAGGCGAGACTCCTTATCCAAAGCCAGGCCCAGGGGCGAGCGAACCGCATTGCTACGAGAATAGGGGGAAACTGTTTTGCTATTCATGTCATAAACGGTAATCTGCCGATTGCCTGCATCAGAGACAAAGACCTTCCCGTTCCCGTCAGAAGCGATCCCAATTGGCCGGTTAAAAACAGGGTCAGTATTTTCTCCCAGAATCGATTTAGTCATCTGTTCAAGGGAACTTTTCGGCATCTGGGCAAGAGAGGCGTAGGTACCGACCCATTCGAGATGCGATTGATTAGGCGGGGGTGGCCATAATACACGCTGCGTATTGACCGTTCCGGAGGTACAACCAGCAAATAACATTACGAGAGACACCAACAACACCCCAAAAGTAAAACGTACTGGTCTCGATATTATTTTCATTTTAAAACCTTTCATATTTCTCGAAATACTGTGACTTTGACAGCACCGATGAGATCGGCTACAAAAAACCACAGGATTAAATTCAATATCCCGATTTAATGGATAGTTCAAAAAAATGGCTAAGGGGAAGTCGGGTTTTTGTTGCCCCCGACAACCTGCTGGTGATGGATTTAACCGGGACTACTTTTTATGACACATCTGGCAGAGCATAATCCGCGAACTGATGCCCCGCTGAAAATATTCTGGCGAATTGCCACCATGGGGATCATGACAACCTATGCAAGAAAACTGCCGATCCGGATTACTAGGATCAACCGGGCCTTCGAGGGGATGGCCCTTGCCGCCGAAGCCTCGCACCGCATGGTCTTCACCGATCACCGCCTGATGACAGCCCAAACAAAGATCATTGACCGCTGCAGTCAACTGGCCGTAATGGGCACTGGCGTGGGAGTCGTGGCACACTGAGCAGAGACCGGCATCGATCGGTCCGTGAATAAACTTGCGGGATTTGAACTCATCGACCTTATGCTCATGGCACTCGCCACAGAGTTTAGCCTCTTCGACTCGATTGACATATTTGGCAGGCTTACTGTCAGATCTATGACAGTAAGTACACTGAAAAACGCCGGCCGGACCATGCACATACTCATGATTGAGGCGACGGGCATGGCAGGAACCGCAAGGGTTGGTTGCCGCAGACTCATTGTCAAGCAGGGCCGGTTCTGGATCCATATTGTGGCAAGGGGCGCAGAGCGCCTCTTTTTCAGGAAGATGCATAACAAAGGGGGTGTATTGAGCAGGCGCCACTTCTCCGGGCTTGGTCAGATAGTAAAAATCAGCCTCGGCCTCGGCAACAGGCTTGTCACCGACAAAGCCCTGAACCTTGACGGTGTCTTTACCCGGCTCGAAGCCAGGAAGCAGAATAATGAAGTCACCAAAAGCCTTGCGATATTCGACACCGGAAATGTCGATCATACCACTTTTAGCTCCGCCGAATTCGACGGTGATGGCGTCGATCACCGGGGTCTCGCCAGCCTTGATGATCAAAAAATCGGAACGGACAATCGAGCTGCCGTCTGCCGGATAGATAATCTCCAGCGCCCACCCCGGAGCCGCGACCATCAGGAGAGAACACAGTACCAGCAACACTAGATTCAACTCTTTAAACACACGCATAGTCATACCTCCACCAGCAGGTTGAAGCGCCATTGATAGCCCCCCCGATTCCTAAATTCGGCAACCCCATGACGACCAGGACGCTCTGAATCAGCGCAAGGTCTCGGGTATATGAACCTGCTTAGGCAGGATAGGATTTTTTTGCAGATAGTCGTGATTGAGAAACTGATACCGGTGCACCATGCGATTTAATGAGTCGACAACCCAAATACCGTCGCTGCCGTCCGCATCAATCCCCTTCGGCATGTCGAAGCCTCCTGGCACTCCCAGCTTGCCATCGGTGGAGGTCCGACCTCCAAGGGTCATCAAGTGTACGCCCATCAGGTCAAAGATGACGAAACGATGTCCGACAGAGTCAGCCACGTAGACATGGCCGGAACGATCCACCGCAATCCCCTTGGCCATCTGAAACGAACCAAGTGCTGTCCCCCGTTCGCCGAAAGAACGTAGAAATACACCCTCTGAATCAAAGACCTGCACCCGGGCGTTCATCGAATCAAGAACGTACAGATGCCCCTCAGCATCGAAATCCAGATCAAGAGGGTAGTTGAATTCACCGGGAGCCACGCCGCGCTTACCAAGGGTCTTTTCCCACACGCCATCTGCGGTAAAAGCCACAACCTGATGTAAGCCAGCATCGGCCACATAGACCAGGCCACTGACACTATCGTAGGCCAAGCCGATGGGGCGTTGCAGAACACCCTGACCAAAGATATTATTGACCTTGCCTTGCGCGTCAAACAGATAAATACGGCCCTGCACACTATCAGACACATAAACCCCGCCCCTCGGCGCGATCGCCAGCCCCATCGGCGCGACAAAAAAGAGATCGTCCTTATTGGGTCGCTGAAAATGGCGGACCTTATGAGCGGCAAAATCGAGAATCACTACGTCGGCCTTGGCGCTGTCCGATACATAGACCACGCCCTTGCCATCTGACGCCACATCATAGGGGCTGGAAAAGATCGGCTGAGGCGTCTCGATACCAAGAATCGCCTCCAGCAGAGGACTTTCTTCGCCCTCCCTGACATCGCGATCGGAAATGATAGTGCTGATAAATTCAATTTGGGGATTATCAGAGCCGATTGGCCAGAAAAATCTCTGCATCGAAACTTCTTTAGGAGCACAGCCAGCCAGAAGTAAAGAAGCAATCAACAAACAGACTAAAGATATCAATACGGGTGACAACTTGTTGAACAACACAGATCTCTTTTCTATTCTTGCGAGCAACGAAATAATCAGGGATTAATGACTGCACGAACCCGGTCATAAGACTTAGGCTTATGACAGCCGGCCAGGCAGGTCGCGCCGGTGGGGGTCGGCAAAAACCGCACCGGAATCTTCCAGACGCCAAAACCAGGCACCCGGCTTAAAATGAGTTTTTCCTGATCAGCACCATGAATACCGTGGCAGTTACGACAGACCCGCCCTTTAACAGGTTTATTCACATGCAGATAATGCAGGTTCTGGTCGCCGTTTCTAAACCCGGTTGCTTCAGAGGTGCGCTGATATTGAAATGTTCCACGATTGGTGTGGCATTCGAAACAGAGTTCGAAATTCTCTTCAACATATGACACGTAAAAATCGCGGGGATAGTAGCCACGTAAAAGCGGCCTGAACTCGGAATCGTGGGTCCGATGGCAATCCCAGCAGCGCCCCTGTTCTACCGGTTGGTGCTGAGAAACACTGGTCTCGATGATGCTGCGGATTCCACTATGGCAGGAGAAGCAAACTTTATTCCCTTTGGCCTTCAATAGGGACGGACCATCGGAAGCATGCGGAACATGACAATAATCGCAGCGACCGGCCCTTACCGGCCCATGTACACGACCAGTAGTGCCGATATCGCTATGACAACTCTGGCACAGCACCCCGCCTTCTGATTTAAGCAGAAAGCGACTCGTCCCACCGTGTGGATCGTGACAGGCCAGGCAATGGCCTTTGGCAACAGGCGAGTGAACATTGGATTTTCCTGCGGTGACGCTTTCGTGACACTGTTCGCACAAACGACTCCCGGTCTCCTTAAGCTTAAAAGCCCCAGGTTCCCCGGGATGGGTCGCATCTGTAGAAACATGACAAACACTGCAATCGCCGGCAGCCGCAGGTCCATGAACGTATTTATGGTTGCCGATGGCGGCATGACAATCGGAGGTGACACAAGAATCAGCTGCACTGACAATGGAAGCAGGCAAAATCACAAGCAGGAGGGCGATAAGACTGGATAATACAGAAATGCCTTGTTTCATAATGCCAACAAATCCCCCCTACCTCTAACGACGCCTGCCTGCCAGGCCAAAAGCGGCCGGGCAGACAAGCAGATTTGTTTATTGTGAACGATTATGCCGACAACTACCCGCCATAAGAATGGAGGCCAGAAAGAATCAGGTTAACCCCGAGATAGCAGAAAATTGTGGCAGCAAAACCGACGATCGACAACCAGGCCGCTTTGCGTCCCACCCATCCACGGGTGAAACGGGCATGCAGAAAGGCGGCGTAAATAAACCAGACGATCAGGCTCCAGGTCTCCTTAGGGTCCCAACTCCAGTAGGTTCCCCAGGCATAGTTTGCCCAGGCCGCTCCGGTGATAATCCCAAGAGACAACAACGGGAACCCGATCATAATGGCTTTGTAGTTGATATCGTCCAAAATCTTGGTACTGGGGAACAAGGACAAAACGCCCCCGACCGGTGAATCTGCAGAGGACCTCTCTTCTTTGCCTATTTTAATCAAATACATGATGGACACACCACAGGCCACGGCAAAGGCGGCATACCCGAGAAAACAGGTAATGACGTGATAGGTCAGCCAGTTACTCTGCAGAGCGGGAACCAACGGTTCAATCGAATCATTCAGGCGTAACTGAGCCCAAATCATGGCAATAAACGCAAAGGGAACAACAAACGCCCCAACGGCGCGCTGCCGGTATTTGAGGTCGATGATCAGATAGATCAGAATGATAGTCCAGGCGAAAAAAACCACCGATTCATAGAGATTGGACATCGGGGCATGACCGATTCCACCCGGAATCTGGTAGGACTCATACCAGCGCAGACCGATGGCTGCGGTATGCACCGCCAATCCTACATAAGCGAGCAGGTTGGCCAGCAGAGCCGTGGCGTTGATCCGCGACGCCAGGTAAATCACAAATAAAACCATCGAGGCAAAATAAGCCCCGGTTGCCAAATTAAAACACAGGGAACTGGTCATTTTATTCCTCCATCAAAACCCATCCGGGTTCAGGAAGCGAGTTCAGACTTAAGTTTCTTTTTGAGTTCGTCAAAAAAGAGTTCGAAACCGGGCTGATTACGATGAGCCGTACCGCCGATCTTGATACCAACCTTTTTACCAACCGGTTGGACAGTGATCCAGATACGCCGATGTGACAAGAAGAAGGCCACCATCGAGCCAAGTACCATTAGAGTACAACCGAGCCAGACCACCCAGACGCCGGGATCCTTGGCCACCTGCAGGCCCGTGTAGTAACGTTGCTGAAAATCCTGCAAGGAGAAACTGTATTCGGTGTTGCGCTGGGCATCAAAACCGGGAAACGCCTTCAATACCAGGAAAGAGGTGCGTTTACCACCGGCATCGACCACTTCAAGTCGGGCCCCGGGGCCAAAGTCCTGAAAGGAAGGTGCAAAATTGACCACCCGCATACTGGCTCCGCCTGGCAACGACACCCGCTGCCCCTGTCGAACCGAGAGGTCGACCGTTTCGCCGGTAGCCTTCAATGTCGCCTTGATTTTCAACACCGCGTCACCGGTGGTGCCGTAGCTTGATTGATAGAAGGTGATCCCTTTATAGGAGAGCGGATCATTGACGATGACCGGACGTCGCTCGGTAATGACCTGGCCGCCATCAATGACTGTCAACAGACTCTTGAATTCTTTCGGCCTGTTGGAGCCCTCATAATATGAAACCGAAAACTCGTCACAGCGGACGGAGAAACCGAGGTCAATGGGAGCGTCGCTGCCCCGCGGCCAAACCCGGCTTTCGGTGGACCCTTCTACGATATTGACATAGGCCTTGTATCCCCACAGACTGCCGACAATAGCGCCGAGAAAAATAATCAGAATCGACAAGTGGGTGACATAGACGCCAAAACGGGCATAAGGCATTTTTTGAGAAAAGAGATGAAGCACCCCGTCTTTCTCGGTGACAACCGGGCTGGCGAAATGCTGTTTAAGAAAATTTTCCATTTTCTTTTTTACATCGTCAACCGTTCCCGAAACAAGATGCTCGTCAACGTTGGAAAAAGTTTGAAACAGGGAGTCTTCTGCAACAAGCACCGGCACGGTGGCCGCTTTCCAGACTCGTGGAAAACGATTAATCGAACAGGCAATCAAGTTCAGAGAGAAAATCCCG
>JBFHFM010000215.1:0-6428 GCA_041583595.1 Trichloromonas sp.
GGCTTTCTGTGCCTCAAGCTGCTGTAGCTTTTCAACTCCCATGCGGGTCAGCAGGTTCACGAACCGGGTGAGGAATTTTACAATGGACTGTACTTGCTGGCGAGGAACGATGGGAACCTTGCTCAGTGCCTCAAGGTAAGCGTCTTCGTTGAATCCGTAACGCTTCGCCTGCATTTGGAAAAAGCCTTGATCCCGTTTTTCGTAGAGGAGCTGGCCGGTAAACAGGGTGGCGAGGTGTCCTCCATCGATGAAGATCGGTACAGCGATACTGTTCAGGCCATTTTTGCAACGGTATTCATGATAGCCACTCTTCTCTGCCTGCAATCGCTCCAGATGGTCTTTGACGGAGCCATCGCTCTCATTGCAGCGCAGAAGAGTTTCGGGATGGGAGCGGTGGAATTGGGCGCAGATATCTTGCCATCCGGCACCAGCCAGAATGTTTTCTTCGGGATCGAGGACTGCGAGCATGATACCGGAGGTTTCCGCCTGGCTTTCCATTAACTCTTGGATTATGGAAATATCGACGATGTCGGTAAATTTGTATTTCAAGGCAATCCTTACCAAGGCAGTGGTGCCGGGAGGTGGCGGAGGGGGCTTTCTGATTTTTTTCTGACCAAATAGCTAACTGTTTATAAAATAGAATATTTCCATCGGAAAAATAAACAAAATTAATGTATCTTTCGGTAGCCTGCTCCTGCTTTTGTACATGATGAGAGGGACGACATAAGGAAGGTCAAGGTTATGAAAAACCATCCCAACAGCTGCAAGGCAGACTATTTGCGATGCAATTAGATGAAATTTATGTAAAGAAACTTATAATTAGATTACACGAGGGAAGCATGAATGGAAAACCATTGAAAAAGAATCCAGGTGGCTCTGGCCTCAGTGAAGCCAGATAACCATCCTCAATAGAGATAATGCGTGGATTATGTTTTGAGGGAGATGGTGGTGTCCTTCCTTTCCCGTGCGTAGCGGGTTTCACATAATCGAAAGGAGGCTGCCTTATGAATGTAAACAACCGTGGTTTTTGGGGCGTTGTTTTAAAGACTTCTCAATCCTTGTGGGAGTGGGCCAAGGATCTGGGAGCGATTTTGAAGCTTTGTCGCTTCAGCGTGATTATGCTCCTTTTCGGACTGGCTTTTTTGCTTTTGGTGCCGCAGGGGCAGGATGTGCTGCGGGACCTGGCTGAATGGCAGCACGAGAAATTCAGGGCGGCGGTCAAGCTCGGTTTCTTTTTTATCGCGTTGGTTCTGTGGGCAATAAACTCCTGGTATTGGGCGCGAGTCATGTTGCGCTTTCCCTTTGATGAGCCGCAGTCCCTGAGTCCTTCGCGGGAGGGCTGGCGCAGGTTTCTGCGCAAACATATCCCGCGACTGTTAGGGCTCAGCGCTTTTGTCGTGGTCGCCGTGGCGTTTTTCTCGGCATCTAAGGCCTATGGCGAGAGCGACATCCTGAATGTCGGTCAGACCCTGAATTTTTTGGGGTATACCTGCCTGGTTCTGGGGGGGCTTTTTTATCTCGGTACGATTCTGCGCCGAAAAATTTCTTCGGCTTTATACCAGCGATTGATGGGGATGAAGCTGACTGACCATGGTGTGTTTAGAGCCGCGACCGCGGTATTCAATGTCGATACGGGCGAGCAGGATTTTTCTGCCGAACTGCATTCGATGTGGAATATCGAACCCAATTCCCGTCTTGCTCTTGGCACCTCCCTGTTCATAAGTCTGGTGCTCTTTTTGCTGTTTTATATTTGGCCGGTTGCCGCCGCCTTTTTCGGTTCGGCCACCATCGTTCTGCTGGCCGTGTCGTGCTGGATTCCTCTTGGCAGCATGGCGGTTCATGCCACGAATCTGGCTCGGGTCCCCATCCTCTCGTTTCTGGTACTTTCCCTGCTCCTCTTCAGCTTTTGGAACGACAACCACGCCATCGGTACCTTTCCGGCGGCGGATCCTGTGGCCGATATAGTTGAAAAGCCGACGGTTGAAAAGCACTTTTCCGGGTGGTTGCAGCAGCGCCTGGAGCGGTGGCCGGGGGAGGCTCCCCATCCGGTGTTTGTTGTGGCGGCCGAGGGGGGCGGAATTCGGGCGGCTTATTGGTCGGGGATTGTTCTGGCTGCGTTGCAGGATTTGAATCCCGACTTTGCCGACCATGTTTATGCCATCAGCGGCGTCTCCGGGGGGAGTCTCGGAGGATCCGTGTTTGACGCGTTACTGCGGGAGGGCCAGGACGGGAAAGTTCTGTCTTGTGGGGAATCCGAGAGCTTCGGCCCGATGCAAAGCTGTGCCCATGAGGTTCTTTCCGCCGATTTTCTGGCTCCTACCGTGGCTTACATGCTCTATCCTGACCTGCTTCAGCGCTTTCTCCCCTTTTCGGTTCCCTCCTTCGATCGGGCGCGGGCGTTGGAAACAGCCTGGGAGAAAGGGTGGGAGAAGCAGTTGCACAATCGACGCTTTGCCGCATCGTTTCACAACCTCTGGCGCCAAGGGGGAGAGTCGCTTCCGTCCCTTTTTCTCAACAGCACCTGGGTGGAGACGGGCAAACGGGTCATCATCAGCAATCTGAAAATCGACGAGAACACCTTCACCGACGCCCTAGATTTTTTTGATATCAATGGTGCAGAGGTCCCTTTGAGCAGCGCCGTGCACAATAGTGCGCGATTTACCTATGTCAGTCCCGCCGGTACCGTCCGTACCCCTGACGGTAAGGACTGGGGACATTTGGTCGATGGCGGATATTTCGAAAACTCGTGGGCGGCCACGGCTTACGAGGTGCTGGCGGCTATGAAGAAAGGCGTCGGTGCTAAACGATGGTCCCGCATCCTTCCGGTGGTGATCATGATTTCCAACGATCCCAAGCTTATGAAGAGCGAAGATCCCGGGCCTCGTCAGTTTTTAAACGAACTATTGTCTCCGGTGGCAACCCTGTTCAGCACCCGCAATGCCCGCGCCAGTTATTCCAGGGTGGCTCTGCGCTCTCTGGTCGAGCAACAGAACCGGAACAAAGGGCTGTATCTTTCCTTTGCTCTGCGAGAGGGCCAGGGCCCTCTGCCTCTGGGGTGGGTCCTGTCGGATGTTGCCAAGCAGACCATGCAGAAACAGTTAGTGGATTATCTCAAGGTTCTGGACGATCCGCTTGATGAGAGAGCTCTCCGTCTGGCAGCTCAAAAGAGTCGCTAAAGGCCGCTTCGTTTCCATCACAGAAGACGCCCCTCCCAAAGCTTGGGAGGGGCGTTTTCTGTGGGGCGTGAGTCTGATATTAATCAATCAGCTGAAATAGGGGCCAAGCGTCTGCGTTTGCAACCGGTTCTGTCGTCTCGGACAGTCTCCTAGTGGCCCGTTTGGCTAATCCTATCCTTTAATTCTGGCCCGTTTCCCCGCTGTCAGCGTTGTGCCTCCTTGGCTTAACGCAGGCCAGGCCTGCATCGGCACGCCTTGACAGCATGGAAAATGACTCAGAATTATGCGTCACGATCAACCAAACGGGCCACTAGTCCCGGAGGCTGTTTAATCCTTGCTGCACATTTTTAACGATGCGATTGGTCGGGTCGTCTTCGCGGTGGCGCTGAAGCAGTTTTTTGTCGGCCCCGAAATAATATTTGAGACCAAGCAGGGCATGGTCGTAGTGATTTTCTCCGGTGGCGAAATCGATGCAGGCCGACAGGCCAGTGGCGATCTGGTATTCGGCGCCGATATGCAGGCGGCCGTCATCGCTATCAGCCAGGCTGCCGCCGGCTTCCAGCATTAAGTTATTGACTGGATACCAGCGCAGATCGAGGGTTCCGAAGAGCGTGTGGTGGAAGTCGCCCTGTTGATAACCGGCGAAGGAGGCAATGGTCACTGGGCCGTTGTACAGTTCAACTTCGAGGCCGGTTCGGTTGATATCGACATCCTGCAATTCGGCATGAGAGCCAAGAAGTCCGAGCAGGTAGTTTTCAGGATCGCGGGTAAAGAGATGTATGCCTATTCCCTTGAGCTGATCGTCGCCCAGTCCGCCGTAGGCGCCGTCGATCTGCAAACCAGCGTGGGAGCCGAGGGGTAGAGCCAGGCTGCCGCCGACCGCTTTAAGTTCATCGCCATTGGTATTGCCGTAAAGGCCCTGAATTTTACCGTTGATTCCTGATACTGCCGGGCCGGTGGCGAAGGCTGGTGCGGCCACCAGGGTGAAGAGCAGCAACAGCATAGCCCAAGGATAAAAGGTTTTGCAAGGCATGGAACATCCTCCAATTTTACTTAGCCATTTCAGAAACTTTGGTGAGTGCACTGCTTGTGATAGGACATGTTTTGTTTAATGAATAGTCAATATGAAACCAAAAATGCTGGCAGGTGTCAAGCCGGTGCTCTGAAATCCATTGGATTAAAAAACGACGCTGCACGAGTATTGCGGTTCCTTGCCACTGCTATAACATATTGTATCTATTTAAAATTATTCTGCAAGATCGAGCCGATTCATTTAATGACCTGATGGCAAGACACTTTAGGCTTTGTCTTCTTTGCCGGTCTTGGTAGACTTCGACGGTTGAGAATATGGAACCCCTTTAGTCTATTAGGAGATTCGCGTGGCCGTTATTGAAGTGAAGCACCCCCTGGTTCGGCACAAGCTGGGCCTGATGCGTAAAAAGAATATCAGTACCAAAGATTTTCGCGAGCTGGCTTCCGAGGTAGCCCGCCTTTTAACCTACGAGGCGACTGCTGATCTCGAAACCGAGCCCCACGCGATTACCGGCTGGGCGGGACCGGTGTCGGTGGAACAAATCAAGGGCAAAAAGGTGACGGTGGTGCCGATCCTGCGCGCCGGGCTGGGGATGATGGATGGGGTGCTCGATCTGATTCCCAACGCTCGGGTCAGCGTGATCGGTTTGTATCGCAACGAAGAGACTTTGGAGCCGGTCTGTTACTTTCAGAAAATGACCCGCAAGATGGCTGATCGCACGGCGTTGGTCCTTGACCCGATGCTGGCCACCGGCGGCAGCGTGGTGGCCGCTATTGACCTGCTGAAAAAATCAGGCTGTCGGCGATTCAAAGCCCTGTTTCTGGTGGCGGCTCCCGAAGGGATCGCCCGCCTGCAGCAGGTTCATCCCGATGTGGATATCTACGTGGCTTCAATCGACGAACGGCTCAACGAGCAGGGGTACATCCTGCCGGGCCTCGGAGATGCTGGCGATAAAATTTTTGGCACTAAATAGGGAGACAGCGTGACGGAATCTTTTCAGACTGCCTACCAATTTCGCGGCAAGGATGCCCTGCTTGGCGCGCAAATGCTCTTTGTCGCTTTTGGTGCTCTGGTGCTGGTGCCGCTGCTGACTGGGCTTGACTCCAATGTGGCGCTCTTTACCGCCGGAGCCGGCACTCTGCTCTTTCAGCTGGTGACTCGCGGACAGGTCCCGGTTTTTCTCGCCTCGTCTTTTGCTTTTATCGCCCCGATCCTCTACGGGGTGCAGACCTGGGGAGTGGCCGCTACCATGTCGGGTCTTATGGCCGCCGGTGGTTTTTATGTCGTTCTCAGCCTGATTGTCTACTGGCGGGGTACCCGGGTCATTGCCAGGGTCTTTCCACCAGTGGTCACCGGTCCGGTGATTATGGTCATTGGTTTGATCCTGGCCCCGGTAGCGGTGCACATGGCCAACGGTCGCAGCAGTGACGGTACCCTGCAACTGGTGCCTCAGGGTACCGCCCTGGTGGTGTCGCTGACCGCCCTGACCGTGACCATCCTGGTTTCCCTTAAGGGACGGGGGATGCTTAAGCTGTTGCCGATTCTGAGCGGCTTAGTGATTAGCTACCTACTGAGTCTGGCCTTCGGCCTGGTTGATTTTTCCGCTGTCGCAGCCGCCCCCTGGCTGGCCGTTCCCAACTTTGTTTTGCCGCAATTCAATGCCCAGGCTATCCTCTATATGCTGCCGGTGGCGATCGCCCCGGCTATCGAGCATTTCGGAGATATCCTCGCAATATCCTCGATTTCAGGAAAAAATTATCTAAAACAGCCGGGGGTGCATCGCACTTTGCTTGGCGACGGTCTGGCCACCTCTCTGGCGGCCTGCTGTGGCGGGCCTCCCAACACCACTTATTCAGAAGTGACCGGGGCGGTGGCCCTGACCAAAGTCTTTAATCCAGCGATCATGACCTGGGCCGCCCTTTGCGCCATCCTGCTCGCTTTTGTCGGTAAGGTCGGCGCCCTGCTGCAGACAGTGCCGGTGCCTGTGATGGGCGGGATTATGCTGCTGCTGTTCGGGGCGATCGCTGTCGTTGGCCTCAACACCCTGGTGCGCGCCGGCCACGACCTGCTCGAACCGCGCAACCTGGCGGTGGTGGCACTAATTCTGGTGTGCGGCATCGGTGGTATGGAATTTTCGCTGGGGGCGGTATCGCTCAAGGGGATTGGTCTGGCCGGGATGGCCGGGGTGGTGCTCAACCTGGTGCTTCCCTGCCGTTCCA
>JBFHFM010000216.1:0-6404 GCA_041583595.1 Trichloromonas sp.
GGTCAAGCAACCGCTTGACCAGCCGCCCGGTATGCACCGCAAGACTCTGGTAAACCGATACGGTGACCATGGCCGACGAGACGCCATGACCACTGACATCGATCAGGTAAACCATAATGACATCTTCTGACAGATTCACCAGGTTGACCAAGTCGCCACCAACCGTCTCGCAGGGAAGAAATTGCCAGGCAAAGGAAAAAGCTTCTGTTTGGGGACGTACGCCTGGCAAAAGACTACGCTGAATATGAACAGCAGAACTCAGCCCTTGCTCGACTTCGTACTGGCGGGCGATCAAGCGCTCCTCCGCAAGGGTTCTTTCTACAGCCAAAAGTTTTATCTTAAGCTGCAACTCAACCTGCTCCAGGACGTGTTCCCGGTTGAGAGGATCAATGATAGTGGCCGCCGCCCATGGGATGAGAGCCCGCATAGGCTCACAGGCCATCCCCTTCGAGGAAAAACGCAGGCAGGGAACTTCAACGACCTGCAAATCACAAACCAACGCCTGCCAATCTTCACTAGAGGTTTGAGCAAACAGCTCGGCGTCGAGCAAGAAGAGATCCGGCATGTTGCGCAGAAGTGCGCGAGCGATTTCGATCACTGAGGCCTGCATCACTCGATGACCAGCAGCCCTCAAGGCGCTGGCCAGGTCATCCCCCCCAGGTCCGACACCGGCAATAAGAATGTTCTCCGCCATGGCAGCTGCCCCGATACCATCGTATGTATCCGAAAAAGTAACGTTTCCGGATGAAAACCAACTAATTCATCCCATATAAACATAATCTTCGGCTACTAGCAAACGCAAAGGCCATATGTAAACAAAACAGGTAGTTCTACTATCCCTGGTTCTTCGTCTCAAGTTCTTCCCAACGTTGAAACAAAGCCGCCAGTTCAAGTTCGATCCCTTCAAGTTCGCGGGCCACGGCGGTCATGCGAACATGGTCACCCAACTGGGCAGGATCAGCGAGCAAGGTTTCCCGCTCGGTCTTACGTTCTTCGAGGGCAGCAATGTTCTTCTCGACGGCTTCGAGTTCCAACCGCTCTTTGTAGCTGAGTCCCGCCTTTTTTTTCACTTTCGGTTCGGCAACAGGCTTCGGCACGGCTTTGCGAATCTGCCGTTCTTCTTCGGCCTGCAGGTCTTGATACCGACAAAAATCCTCATAGTTCCCTTCGTAGTAAACCACCCGACCGTCCCCCTCAAAATGGAGGATGCCGGTAGCGACTCGGTCAAGAAACCAGCGGTCGTGGGTCACCACCAGGACGCAGCCAGAATAGCTACCAAAGGCTTCTTCAAGCACCTGCATTGTGGGGATGTCGAGATCGTTGGTCGGTTCATCGAGAACCAACAGGTTGGCCCCCTGTAACATCAGACAAGCCAAAAGCAGCCGCGCTCTCTCCCCTCCGGAGAGGGTCGAGATGCGTTTGCGCTGTTCGGATGCGGTAAACAGAAAATCTTCAAGATAGCCAATTTTGTGCCGTTTCTGTCCAGCCAGGGTGACCCAGTCCCCCTCTCCGACCGCTTCATGAACAAACTGTTCAGGGTCAAGACCACTGCGAGCCTGGTCAAGGTAGCCGATGCGGGTGTTGGTCCCGAGCACGACCGCGCCAGCAGTCGGCTCCCGCTCGCCTAAGGCAGTTCGTAAAAGGGTAGTTTTTCCGCAACCATTTGGACCGAGAATCCCGATTCTCTCCCCCTTGCGCAGGATAAAGGAAAGCCGGTCGATCAAAGTGCGGCCACCGAGTGCCACTCCCAAATCTTTGAATTCAAGGATGGTTCCGCCTAGACGCTGCTCAGCGGTGAACTCGAGTTTGACATCGCGAATGCGCAAATCCTTCTTCTGTTCGCGCAAACCATCAACCCGACCGATACGAGCCTTTTGTTTGGTCGTGCGCGCCTTGGCGCCGCGAAGTAGCCAAGCTTCCTCCCGTCGCAACAGATTCATCAGCCGGCTCTGAGACTGCCCCTCGGATTCGAGCCGTTCCTGCTTCTGCACGAGATAATCACTGTAGCTCCCCCGATACTGAGTCAGTTCGCCCTTATCGATTTCGAACATGCGCCCGACCACACGGTCGAGAAAATAGCGATCGTGAGTAACCAGCACCACGGCCCCGGGATACTGCTGCAGCATCGTTTCCAGCGCGGCGATGGTGTCGGCATCGAGGTGGTTGGTCGGCTCGTCGAGCAGCAGCAGTTCCGGATCGCGCAAAAACATGCCTGCCAGCGCCACTTTTTTGATCCACCCTCCAGACAACTCTCCAACCTTCTGCGTCAAATCCATGATGCCGAAGCGTCCGCACATGTTGGCAATCCGGTGGCCGAGATCCCAGCCACCGTGATGATCGAGCCACCCCTGGAGTTCATGCTGTTCATTCAACAGCCGGGTCGCCTCATCTCCCGTCGCGTGGGGAAGTCGGGCCAAAACTTCATTAAAACGATTCAGCCGATCACGCGCCTCTTCGAGACAGGCATCAAGGGTCTCTGCGATGCTCAATCCTGGATTGAGTTGAGGTTCTTGTGGGAGATAAGCCGCACTCAAGCCCCGTTTGCGTATCAGCGTGCCGCTATCTGCCTCTTCGGTCGCCGCCAGGATGCGCAACAGAGTCGATTTACCGCAACCGTTGCGGCCTATAACCCCGACCTTCTCTCCCTCGGCAATGGCAAAGGTAAGGCCGGACAGAACCGGACGGGCTCCGTAACTTTTCTGCAATTCAGTGACATCGATAACATTCATAATTTTTCCAGCCCCCAGGGGCACAAAGATGGATAGATAAAATACGGCGTTATTATATACACGCAGTTCATGAAAAAACCAAGATTTGCCAGGGAGAAAGCGAGGAAGGCAATACTGTGACATATTATGACACAGCACTGACCTAGATTGAAATCAACAATAAACGGGAGGTGCGCCATGTTTGAAATACTCATGTTACTCGGATTTTTTTATGTCGGATTTTGCTACCTGCTACCTGGGATGATACCGACTACCAAATCCACACTGTCAAAATCCCACCCAAACAGCCGGCGGCAAGAAGCCACTCCAGCCAGACCAAACAAGAAATTACCCCATTTCCCCCCGAAGGACAAACCACAGCACGGTTCCACCCAAGGGCGTTTGGCCGACCAGAGGAGGCTTTGCAAAGCCGGTCGCCTGTGCTAACCTCTTGACCATCGTATGGGCAACAGCAGGAGGGCAGCTTGAAAATAGCATCGATTCTAACCCTGTTAACAACCGGGATTCTTTTGGCTGGACCGGCTTTCGCGACCGACCCGAATAACCTACCAACACAAAGACAATGGATGGAAAATCTGGTAACCGCCATGGGATGGTCGTTCGGACTGCCGGACACCCCTGAAGATAGCGATTATCTCAACATCCTTAATGGTCGCAGACTGGTACGAATCGAAGGTGAAAACTACTTTCAGCCTACAGATGCCGTTTCGGTCAAAAGTTTTCAGACCTTCGGTAAGTACAGCGGCGCAGGCTGGCTAAGCGGCCTGGCCTCCAGCACTACGGCCCACTTGAAGTTTCTGCTGCCACACAGTGGAACCTATCACGTAAGTGTCGCCGTGCGCCGACCAGGACACCAGATCAGCATTGGCGGACAAACCTTTACAGGGGACGGAGAGCAAGAGTTCACCCGGGTCGAACTCGGCCAGGTCCAGCTCTCCGCCGGTGAGCAGGATGTCCGCATCCAACTCCCCCCTGACGGTGGTTTCGATTATCTTGAATTACAGGCACCCGACCTGGCCGCGATTGCACCGCTGGCAGGCTGGCAACTCGACCAACCGGTCACTCTCGACACCCTGGCCGTTACCGCAGTTCAGACACTTGGGCTGGAACCACTGCTCCCTCCCCTGCCTCTAAACATGACCATCGAAGCGGAAACCTCGCAGCATATCATCGGCGCCCAGGATACCGACATTCGCCATTTAGGAGAACCCAGCGGTGGCCACTGGCTGCGTTCGGGCACCATCGCTGCCACCGTTGAGCTCAATTTTACACCCCCTGCTCCGGGCCTTTACGCGTTAACCATCCGAGCCGTTTCTGAAACCCCCATCACCGCCATGCTGAACAACCGGCGGCAACTGGAGGCGCCAACGGCCGCCTTTTTACAGGACCTTCCTCTCGGGTCCGTTTATCTTGAGCGCGGAAACAACACCCTGACTCTGACCCTGCCCCCCCGAGGCGGACTGGATAGTTTGCAGATTTCCGGCCAACGATCTGAGGGCAATGACTATCGTCGTCTGGTCGGACTGCCAACCTCCGGAATCCATCCGACACCAGAGCAGGTCGATCAACTACTGGCCCTGCTGGTAACCCTCAGCGCCCCTCAGTAAAGACCAATGGGGCTCTGGCTGTATCTGCTCTCTTATGCGTCAGGCCTGGCAAGCGCCCCGTATTTACAATCGTCTGACCTCTGGCCCGTGCTCGCCCTGCTCTGTGCCGCCCTCTTTCTACTGCGGCGCCAAAAGAGCTTCAGCCTGCTGCCCGTGCTGCTATTTTTCTGGGCCCTCGGCTGCTCCTTCTATCACCTCGAACTGACTCCCCCCGCCGAAGCCAATCATATCCGTGCGTTTATCGGGGATACGCCACTGAGCGTGGAGGGAACCGTCGTATCGGTCACTCACCGATACGACGGCGGTGCCGTCATCGATTTACGGGCCGAACGTGTCATCCACGATCAATCCGTCACAGCTGTTCATGGTCCGGTCCGACTCTATATCGATCAAGGCATTCCAAACGCAGAAGTTGGCAGCCGAGTCTGCTTCCGCTCACGACTACGGACACCACGCAACTACGGAACCCCCGGCGAGTTCGACTTCCCCCGCCACCTCGCCTATCAGGACATTTTTGTTACCGGTTTTCTGGCCGAAAGTCGCGAGCTGGCTGTCTACGCCCACACTGGCGGTCACGGGGACATGTCTATCGACGCCATCCGGGCTTTCATCGGCCGGCACATCGATCAAGCGGTCAAGTTCCCCATGGCGCCTTTTGTCCGAGCCTTGGTGATCGGCGATAAAAGCGGCCTGGCTCCCCAACAAAGAGAGGTCCTGGCACAGGGAGGAATTTCTCATCTATTCTCCATTTCCGGCCTGCATATCGGTCTGATTGCGGCCATGCTTTTCGGGCTAACTCGACTTTTGTACCTGCGTTCTGAACGGCTGTTACTTTTCGCTCCCCCCGTGCGCCTGCTCCCCTTTTTATTACTGCCATTACTGCTGGTCTATCTGCTACTGACAGGCAACGCCATTTCGACCCGCCGCGCCTTTGTGATGTTGCTGGCCGCCGCCACGCTACTACTCAGCTCACGGCAGACGCCACCGCTGAAACTACTTGCAACCTGCGCGTTCGTCTTTCTGCTGGCCGAACCGCTGATTCTTTTCCAACCGGCCTTTCAACTCTCGTTTTCCGGACTCTTCGGGATACTGGTCCTGGTCCCTCGCTGGCTAGCGCTGCTTCCGAAAGCCCCCACCCCCCTACGCTACCTGACCACTCTGGCCCTGACAACTCTGGCAGCAACCCTGGCAACCACCCCCCTGGTCATACTGGACTTTCACTTGATCGCCCCTGCGGGACTGGCGACTAACCTGTTTGCCGTCCCAGCCGTCGGTTTGGCCGCCGTTCCCCTCGGGCTGGCAGGAGCCTTGATTTCCCCCATCTGGAACCTGGGCGCCGAGTGGCTCTTTCAAGGGTGTGCCGCCGTCACCCAGATCACCCTGAGCGCAGTAGAACAACTACTTCAGATGCCAGCCCTGACCGGCCATCTGGTCTATGACTCTCCTGCCAGGGTTCTGGCCTGGTTTCTGCTCAGCGGAATTCTGCTATTGCCAGGTGGCTCGAAACGACGCTGGCAACTGCGCGCCCTGGTCGGACTGACCGCAGTCCTGCTGCTCTGGTCCCCCTTACGCTCGACTCCCGCTCTTGCGGTAACCGCCCTGAGTGTCGGCCAGGGGGATGCCACCCTTCTGAGCTTTAACGGAAACCACCATTTTCTGATCGACGGCGGCGGCACTCACAGCACTACGTTCGACACCGGTGAACGCCTGGTGGCCCCAGCGCTTGGTTGGTTAGGAGTGCGATCGCTGGATGCTGTCATCCTGACCCATAATCACCCGGACCACAGCAAAGGACTTCCGTACATTCTGGAACATTTCATTGTGCGGGAATTATGGACGGCGATCCCCCTGGAACAACTCGACCCACAATTCAGGCGGATACTAAACGCAAAAAAAATCAAACTGGTCTGTCCACCTCAAGGCTGGGCCCAGACCAACGTCCAGTCAACCGAAACCCTGTGGACTTTTGTTCCCGATCAGAGTCAGAATAACCTGAACAACCGATCGCTGGTACTGCTGGCCCAAAAAGGAGGCGACACGGTCCTTCTTCCCGGAGACCTCGAAGAAA
>JBFHFM010000217.1:0-6352 GCA_041583595.1 Trichloromonas sp.
GCTAGACCTGGGATGTGCCGAGGCTCGTAGCCAGGTTCGCCAGACGCTGGCGGCTTTGGGTAAAACCCGGCACGTGTTGGCTCTTTGTGTCGGTACCAAAGAGATTCACTACCTGAGTCTCAAAGATGAAAAGGTCATGGACGAATTTTTTGATCCGAAGACTCCCAAGGTGTTACGGACCCTGGATGTTTCAATCCTTCACCGACTCGTTCTGGGTCGGTTGTTGAACCTTTCTGCTGAAACCCAGGAAAAGCCGGCCCACTTGAAGTATATTAAGGGATTTGATGAACCATTTAGGTTGGTTACGGAAGAGGGGGCGCAGTTGGCGTTCTTGATGAATCCTCCCCGCATGAGCGAGGTGCGTGACGTGGCCAACGGGGAGGAAAAGATGCCCCAAAAATCGACTTACTTTTATCCAAAACTGCTTTCTGGCTTGGTTATTAATAAAATTGTCGAAGGTGAAGTGGTCGGTAATTGAAGGAGTGAGGAATTAGAAGAAAAAATATTCTTCAGCCTGAAATCTTGCAACCTGACCATTTGGATTTTTTTCCCCGAAGGAGGGCATGTGGAAATTCTTGGCATCGATATTGGGTTCGGTTTTACCAAGGCGACCAACGGCAAGGATTCACTTGTATTCAAGTCGGTTTTTGGTGAGGCGACCGATGTGCAGTTTCGTGAAATGATTCTGATCGAAGGTGGTCAGGAGGAGCATCTGCAGCTTGAGGTTGACGGCAAGTCCTATTTTCTTGGTGAATTGGCCGAACGACAGAGCAATGTACGCTTCTTCACCCTTGATCAGGGGCAATTTATCGCTAAATTTGCCAAAATCTTCGCCCTGAGTGCCGCGGCTCGACTGGTTGGCGGGCATATCCCGATCAATCTGGTGACTGGTCTGCCGATCGGGTATTACCAGAAATACAAGAAAGATGTCGCCAATATACTGCGTGGCGAACATCGTGTGGTGCTTACCGATGCCGCTGGCCAGACCAAAGAAAAAGTAATTAACATTAATAAAGTCCGGGTGATCCCCCAGCCCTTCGGGTCGATGTTCAACCTGATGCTGAATGACCTCGGTGAGCTTGGTGATAAGCGCTTGGTGAAAGAAAAAATCGGTATTATCGATGTTGGTTTCCGCACCTCGGACTATACCATTTCCGACAAAATGCGTTATTCGGAGCGGGGCAGCCGCACGACTGATTCAGGGATTGCGCGTGCCTTTAATGTGATTGCCACCAAGTTACGAGAGGATAGCGGGGTTAATGTAGAGCTCTATCGCCTGTATGACGCGGTCGATCGTGGTTTTATTAAGATTCGCGGCAAGGAGTACGATCTCAAGGAACTCACCGAGCAGGTTTTCAGTCAGCTGGCTTCTACGGTAGCAAATGAGGTTGATCGGTTGTGGGCTGATGACTGGGATATCGATACCATGGTCATCACCGGAGGTGGCGGCGCTGTGTTGGCTAAATATCTCGCCCCCTTGCTTAAGGGGAATGTGATGCCGGTTGATGCGGCCAAAGATGCTCGCTTGAACAATGTTTTGGGCTACCGTAAATTCGGCACGCATCTGTGGGCCCGTGGCGTTGTCCCTGCACCCGCACCGGCGGGAAGCTAGGTCCGCTGACTGATGGCGCTGTCAACTGAAGATCTCATCAAATATATTGCCACCCAGGCTCGCCGCCCTCAAACGACAAGGGATATTCTGGCTGGTTTTCGACTCAAGCGGGGGGAGCGACAGGAGGCGATTGCCCTTCTTGATAAAATGGTCGATGCCGGCACCTTGATTCGGCACAAGAATGGACGTTATTCCCTGCCTGCGCAGGTTAACCTGGTAGTTGGCAAGATCTCTGTCCATCGGGATGGCTATGGGTTCGTGTCTTCGCCGGAGGCTCGGCAGGATGTTTTTGTTCCGGCTCGGCACCTGTCCGAGGTAATGGATGGAGATACGGTGGCCGTACGGGTTGAGCGCGGTGGCCGTGGTGGCAAGCCTGAGGGGAGGGTGGTGCGTATTGTCGAGCGCGCCCATCAGCAGGTGGTCGGTCGGTTCGAGGCCGGCCGAGGATTCGGTTATGTCGTTCCGGCGGATCCAAAGGTGCGGCATGATATCTTCATTTCTGATAAATCCAAAGACTTAGCTCGTCCTGGGCAGATGGTGGTGGCCCGTATTAATGCCTTTCCCAGCGGCAGCCGCGGTCCCGAAGGGACCCTGATCGAAGTTCTCGGTGATGCCGATGACCCCGCCGTCGAAATTTTGGCGGTAGCCTATAAACACAATATCCCTTATCGTTTTTCCGAAACCGTACTGGCGGCCGCCGGACAGATTCCCGACCAGGTGGGTCCTGATGATCTTGCCGGAAGGGAAGATTTACGCTCCCTTGCACTGGTGACCATCGATGGCGAAACGGCCAAGGATTTTGACGACGCTGTTGCGGTTAAGGCCGAAGCCGATGGTCGCATCAGACTCTGGGTGGCGATTGCCGATGTTGGTTATTATGTAGCCGAAAAAAGTGACATCGATGGTGAAGCCTACGAGCGTTCGACCAGCGTTTACTTTCCCGGTCAATGTATCCCCATGCTTCCCGAGGCGTTGAGCAACGGTATCTGTTCCCTGAATCCCGAGGTCGATCGTTTGGCCATGACCGCCGAAATGCTCTTCGATTCGCAGGGAAAGCGTCTTGAGAGCCGCTTTTATTCTTCGGTGATGCGCAGCCGGGCGCGGCTGACCTATACCGAAGTGCGGGATATGATCGAAGTCGGTGATCAGGTCGTCATCGATCGGTATCCGTCCATTTATCCCGATCTCAAGGTGATGGAGGAGCTTGCTCTTCGGCTTATTGAAATGCGACGTCGTCGCGGCAGCCTCGATTTTGATCTGCCCGCGGCCGAAGTAGTTCTCGGTCTGCGCGGTAAGCCGGAAAATATCCTCAGGTCTGAACGTCATCTGGCTCACCGGGTGATCGAGGAATTTATGCTGGCGGCCAATGAAGCGGTGGCGACCTTTCTAAATGAGCGCCAGGCCCCTCTGCTGTACCGCATCCATGAATCGCCCGATCTGGAAAAGTTGCAGGCTTTTCAGGAATTCGCCGCCCACTTTAATTACGGCTTAGAGTTGAGCCCAACCGGGGTTGATCCACGAAAATTGCAGCAACTGCTCGATGAAGCCAAAGGACGCCCTGAGGAAAAACTCCTTAACAATGTCCTGCTGCGAAGTCTTAAGCAGGCCCGGTATTCGTCGGATAATGCCGGGCATTTCGGTCTGGCCGCTAATCTCTACTGTCATTTCACTTCCCCGATCCGGCGTTATCCCGATCTTATCGTACACCGAATCTTGCGTGAGGTCCTCGCTCATGGATCGCTTACCGACGGACGCAAGGAGACCCTCAATCGTAGGCTGCCCCTCGCCGGTGAACACACCTCGATGCGTGAGCGACGGGCTATGGAAGCTGAACGGGAAATTATCGATCTGAAAAAGTGTCAGTACATGGCGACCCGGATTGATGATGAATTCGACGCCCTGGTGTCGGGTGTTCAACCCTTTGGTTTTTTCGTTGAACTCAATGACGTTTTCATAGAAGGATTGGTCCATGTTTCCAGTCTTTCGGACGACTTTTATCATTACGAAGAAGAATTGCACCGTCTGGTAGGCGAACATCGCCGCCGGATTTACCAGGTTGGCGTCCCGGTTCGGGTCCGCCTGGCTAATGTCGATCTGCCCAGACGCGAGATCAATTTCGTGCTGGTTGAAACCGCTGATAGCTCGGTTGCGCCTGCTCGCGGCCGCAAAAAACGATTTAAATCATGAAACTTTTTAGAGATTTGCAGGAAATTTCTGCGCCCCTGCCTAATGCGGTGTTGACTATTGGCAATTTCGACGGGGTTCACCTTGGTCATCGCGAAATTTTTCAGCGTCTTATCCGTAAAGCCCGAGGGTGCCATGGCACTTCCGTGGTTCTGACCTTTGTGCCCCATCCCCTGAAATTTCTGGCTCCGGATCGGGCACCGAAGTTGCTCAATACCTATGCAGAAAAAGAACGCCTCATCGAGGCTTCTCATGTTGATGTATTGATCAGTCTCCCTTTTAACGCAGATCTTGCCGCTATGTCAGCCGGTGATTTTGTCGCAAAGATCCTGGTCGAAACCATCGGGGTCAAGCATGTTATTGTAGGGTACGATTATTCTTTTGGCCGAGGGCGGAGCGGAGACGTCGAATTTCTCAGGCGCATGGGTAAGGAATTCGGTTTCTCTGTCGAAGTTCTCGAGCCGATTGCTGAGCACAATGTGGTTTATAGCAGCTCCCTGGTTCGTAAAATGATCTGTGCTGGGGACGTTTCCGGAGTTGTGCGTTATCTGGGGCGGCAGTTTACTCTCGAGGGAGTGGTTTCCCATGGACTCAGGCGGGGAACCCAACTCGGTTTTCCTACGGCCAACCTGGTTACCGATAAAGAAATCATTCCCATTCCGGGCGTCTATGCGGTCAAGGTTAAATGGCGCGAGCAATTATTTGATGGTGTATTGAATATTGGATGGAATCCTACTTTTGGTAATCAGGTGGTCACCGTTGAGGTTCATTTACTTGATTTCAAAGGGGATCTTTATGGCGAATCGCTGCGGATCTATTTTTTTGAGCGCCTGAGAAATGAAAAACGCTTCTCCTCATTGAATGAACTGGTCGACGCCATACAGGCTGATATCGTGCGAGCCCGGGAGATTCTGTCGAGCCATACCCTTATCCAGTATCATGAATACCTCGATTTCGCCAGCGATCATCAATTTTGCGATCTTGAAGAGAGGGATAAGGAGTGAGTTATATCGGTTCGGATTTTTGACGGCGGGGGTGTCAATATTCTGGACTTATTATGGTTTTACCGCGTGTGTCTTCCCCGGTCTGTTCCGGTTGATCATTGTAGAGCTCGATTTTTCCCTGCTTTTACCACGGGTGACGCATGCAGATGGCGACGTAAAAGGTAATGGTCGCTTTCCGGCATGTCGTTTGCACGCTGATGTTAGGTTCTTTCCCTTTGTACCCCGGCATCATCGGTATTTCTTGCTTCACCACGGTTTAGTCTGTTGTCAGGACTCCCGGTTTGGGGAGGAGCTTACTTCGGGGGCAGAAAGTTTTCGGTCTTCTAGCGTTATGTCATCTGGGCTTTTGACCGCTTGAGTGGAAACCGCCGTAATTCTTGACATTGTGGCTGCTCATTTATTATGATGGACAAAATTTGTCACCCTTAGGAGCTATCCTTTGTCTATGAAAGGCAATCGTCTTGGTGAGCTGCTGATTCGCAATCAGCTGGTCACCGAAGACCAACTTAAAAAAGCCCTTGAGGCCCAGAAGGTCGATGGCGGTCGCCTTGGCGCCAGCCTTATCAAGCTTGGTTATATCAAGGAGGATGAGCTCGCTGCCTTTTTGTCCAAGCAGTACGGCGTGCCGTCTATTAATCTGTCTGAATTCGAGATCGATGCGGCCGTCATCCGTTTGCTTCCCGCTGAAGTCGCGCAAAAATATCAAATCATTCCTATCAATCGTGCCGGATCGACTCTAATTGTTGCGATGGCCGACCCCTCTAATATTTTCGCCATCGACGACATCAAGTTCATGACGGGTTACAATGTCGAGGTGGTGGTTGCCCCTGAAGCATCGATCAAGATTTCCATCGACAAGTATTACGATCAGAGTGCCAGCCTTGCCGACGTTATGGAAGACCTCGAGGATATCGATCTTGAGGTTGTTGACGAAGGGGACCAGGTTGATGTTGGCGAACTGGCCAAAGCCAGTGAAGACGCACCGGTCGTGAAATTGGTCAACCTGATTCTGACGGATGCCATTAAACGCAGTGCGTCTGATATTCACATTGAGCCTTACGAAAAGACTTTTCGGGTGCGATATCGCATTGACGGTGTCCTCTACGAGGTCATGAAGCCGCCGCTTAAACTGAAAAATGCGATTACCTCCCGTATCAAAATTATGTCCGAGATGGACATTGCCGAGCGACGCCTTCCCCAGGACGGCCGCATCAAGATCAAGCTTGGTGGCGGCAAGGACATGGACTACCGGGTCAACTGTCTGCCGACTCTGTTTGGTGAAAAAATCTGTTTGCGACTGCTCGATAAATCAAATCTGCAGCTCGATATGACCAAGCTCGGGTATGAGCCCAAGGCTCTGGAATGGTTTCAGGAAGCGATCCATAAGCCCTTCGGCATGGTTCTGGTCACTGGTCCGACCGGTTCAGGCAAAACCGTTTCCCTCTATTCGGCTTTGGGGGAACTGAATAAGGTGACCGAGAATATTTCCACCGCCGAAGATCCCGTCGAGTTCAACTTCGCCGGGATCAACCAGGTGCAGATGCATGAGGAA
>JBFHFM010000218.1:0-6335 GCA_041583595.1 Trichloromonas sp.
CAGGCCGACGTCGGCCAGCAGTTTAAGCTGCAGGCGCAAGGTCCGTTCTTCGCCAGGCATGCCGGGCTGGGTGTGTCTGGGGGCCCGGTTGGTGCTGGTGGTGAAACGAGCGTTGCCGCGACCGCCAATGCCCCCTTTGAGCAGCATGATTTCCTGGTCAGCAACGGTCAGGTCGGCTAACAGTTCGCCGCTTTCGTCGTCATAGATCAGGGTGCCCGGAGGGACGTTGATGTGCAGGTCTTCTCCACTTTTGCCGTGGCGATTGGCGCCCATGCCATGCATGCCGCGTTCGGCTTTGTAGTGAACCTTGTAACGAAAGTCGAGGAGGGTCGACAGGCCGCTGTCGACGTGGAACCAGACGTTGCCGCCATGGCCTCCATCGCCCCCGTCAGGGCCGCCCAAAGGGATAAATTTTTCACGGCGAAAGGAGAGGCAACCGCGCCCTCCATCACCGGCTTTGATATGGATTTTTACTTCATCAACAAATTTCATGATCTGTGCTGCCTGGCCCAAGCCGGAAATAAGAAAAAAGCCCGAAGTTCTATTGGCGAACCTCGGGCTTCGAGTTTTTCGGCATTTCTGCCTGCGGGGTGTTACTCAGCAGTGTAAACGCTGATTTTCTGGCGCAGTTTGTCTTTGCGCTCAAATTTAACCACGCCGTCGATCAGTGCAAACAGGGTGTAGTCCTTGCCGCAGCCGACATTATTGCCAGGGTGGAAGGTGGTGCCACGCTGACGAACCAGAATTGATCCCGCGGTGACCTGCTGTCCACCGAACCGCTTTACACCCAGCCGTTTACCTGCGCTGTCGCGGCCGTTTCTGGAGCTGCCGACGCCCTTTTTATGTGCCATGGGTAAGCCTCCTTAAGCCTCGATGCCTGTGATTTTCAGGCGGGTGATCGGTTGACGATGTCCATAAGCCTTACGATAGGTCTTGCGTCGCTTCGAGTGAAAAACCAGGATTTTCTTGTCCTTGCCTTGCTCAACGATCAACGCTTTTACCTTCGCTCCGGGCAATAGAGGTGTTCCGATTTTAACCTCTTCTCCGCCGACCATGAGGACCTCGCTCAGTTCGATGGTCGTTCCCACCTCGCCTTCGAGTTTCTCGACCTTTAACAGGTCTCCTTCGGAAACTTTGTACTGTTTTCCTCCGGTCTTAATTACCGCGTACATACAATTCACCTCGCTCTCAATTGTCTTGTCTAAAAAAGACAGGGATGGACTATATTCATAGCCGCCTGGACTGTCAAGGGAAAACTCTACTCCCGGACAATTTCAAACTGCTCCAGATGGAAATTGGGCCTGGCGCTGATGGTAATCTGTTTTTCAAACCGTTGCTCCAGTTCTTCGACGCCAGCGCGCTCCTCGTCGTAGAGGATGGCGGCGATATCCGGATGTACCTGTAGGTTGAGTTGGTTTCCGGAAAAATCGTGAAAGTCCCGGCGCAGTTCGCGGAAAATCTCGTACACCGTGGTGGTGCGGCTCTTGACGTAGCCCTTTCCTTCGCAGTAGGGGCAGGCTTCGCAGAGGGTGCGGCCGATACTTTCGCGTACCCGTTTGCGGGTCATTTCGACCAGGCCGAGCTCAGAAATTTTTAGGATGTTGGTCTTGGCTTTGTCGTTTTTGAGGGCTTCTTCGAGAGCCGAGTGGACTTTCTCGCGGTGGGCCTCTTTTTCCATATCGATGAAGTCGATGATGATCAGTCCGCCGATGTTGCGCAGTCGCAACTGGAAAGCGATTTCTTTAAGCGCCTCAAGATTGGTTTTGAGGATGGTGTCTTCCAGGTTGTGTTTGCCGACGAAGCGGCCGGTGTTGACGTCGATGGCCGTCAGTGCCTCGGTCTGTTCGATGATGATATGGCTGCCGCTCTTGAGCCAGACCTTGCGCCCTAAGGCGCGGGCGATTTCGACTTCGAGACCGAAGGAGTCGAAAATCGGCTCGGGGTCATCGTAGAGCTCGATGACGTATTGGAGCTTGGGCATGAACGTGCCGAGGAAGCGGACGATCTTGTTGTATTCGATCTGGGTGTCGACCACTATACGATTGACATCTTCGGTGAGAATGTCGCGCAACACCTTGCTGGTCACGTCGAGATCCGAATGGATCAGGCAGGTAGCGCGGCGATCTTCTCGACGCTGGGCCAGCTCTTTCCACAGGCCGATCAAGAATTGCATGTCGGCCCGCAGGTCTTCTTCGCTTTTGCCTTCGGCGGCGGTGCGGACGATGAAGCCGGTGCCCAAGGGACGGATCTCTTCGACGATCTGTCGCAGGCGGTCCTTCTCTTCTTCGTTTTCGATGCGGCGCGAGATGCCGATGTGGTCGACGGTCGGCATATAGACCAGGTGGCGGCCGGGGAGGGAGATGTGGGAGGTGATGCGGGCGCCTTTGGTGCCGAGGGGCTCTTTGGCCACCTGGACTAAAATTTCCTGTCCCTCCTGGAGCAGGTCGGCGATCGGCGGCAGTGGTGGCCGCTCTGGTTTGGTGTCGTCCTCGAGTTTGGGCTGGGGGCTTCCTCCCTCGATGAACCGCTCGACGGCCTCCATTTCTTCGAGCACATCAGCGACGTAGAGGAAGGCCGCTTTTTCCATGCCGATGTCGACAAAGGCTGCCTGCATGCCTGGTAGCACGCGGATCACCTTGCCCAGGTAGATGTTTCCAACAATACCACGCTCCCGATTGCGCTCGATATAGAGCTCGGCGATGTGGCCGTTTTCGATCAGGGCCACTCGCGTTTCGTGGGAGGTGGTGTTGATGACCAGTTCTTTGGTCATAGCGCCTCCGTTAATCTGAAAATGGTGTTAAATATATAAAGGTTAAACTGTAATTTGTTGTCAGGCGTTTTCAGCCGTTTCGCTGAAAATCACTCCGATCTTACGGATCGTCAGACGGCGCACCTCGTTTTGCGTCAGGTCGAGCAGGTGGCCGGCCAGCAGTGTTGGGCTCCCTTTGCTCAGCGTCATGCGCAGCGTGTCGTCGCGGAGTTCCAGATCTTCCACCCCTAAGCGCAGATCAACATCGATCGTGCGACCTTCCCCTTTATCGCGGGTTGACGGAACCGTCTCGGCCGCAAGAAAGGCCGTAATGCGTCCGGCCAGATCTGCTGGACGGGTTGCCGGCAGTTTCAACTGGTAGACGGACTCTGCAATGCTAGCAGAGGGAGAGGGGGTTTTCCAGTCTACCCGGGCTCCCTCGAGAATCTTGAATCCTTCCGGCAGTTGCCGGTCGAGGGCGGTTACCGCGTCTTCGGCCGAGATGGCGCGGAACAGCTCAAGGTCGATAATTTCAGCATCGCTTTCGACACCGGTCGGCAGGGCGTCGGGAAAGGAAATTCGCGGTGCCGGGTGAAATCCCTGGGAAAAGCGTAATGGCAGTCCGGCCCGACGTACGGCTCGGTGAATCACCGTCATGAATTCAAGGTGGGCTACCATGCGGGCCTTGCCGTCCTTGCGCAGGCGCAGGCGGATTTTGTGCCGTGCTTCGTTGTCCGGGGTGAATAATTCCCGGGTCGGTACCCGTGGGGGGATTTCGGCGTTGTCGATCAGGCGCTTGTGCAGTACATCGAAGTCGCAGATGCCGCAGCCGCTGCAGTCGCCCCCACGGCAGTCGGGAGTGTATTCCCCTCGCAATGAGCGCTGGCGCTCTGCGGCGAAAAAAGCTTTGGGGATGCCGCAATCGATGTGATCCCAGGGGAGGACCTCCTGCTCGTCCCGTTGCCGCAGGTACCAGGAAGGGTCAATGCCGCTGGCTTCGAAGGCGGCCATCCAGAGGTCAAAGTTAAAGTGTTCGTGCCAGCCGTCGAAGCGGCAGCCGAGGTCGACCGCCTTTTCCAGCAAGGCGCCGAGTCGGCGGTCACCGCGAGCGAAGACTCCTTCAATAAAGGAGAGTTGGGCCGTATGCCATTTGAGTCGCAGTTTTTTCTGGCGGAGCCCGTCACGGAGAAAATTCTGTTTCCGCAGGGTTTCGGCGATGCCGATTTGCGCTTCCCACTGAAAGGGGGTGTGGGCCTTGGGTACGAAGGTCGACACCGAGACGTTGACGTCATTGCCCCCGGGGCTCCCCTTGCCGCTGCGCTTGACCCTGGCCGCCAGATCGACGATGGCGGCCAGGTCCTCGTCGGTTTCTGTCGGCAGCCCCATCATGAAATAGAGCTTGATTACTCGCCAGCCGAGCGAAAAGGCGGTGTGGGTGGCTTCCAGCAGGTCTGCTTCAGTGATTCCCTTATTGATGACCTGACGCAGGCGGTCGGTTCCCGCTTCCGGAGCCAGAGTAAAGCCGGTCTTGCGAACCTTCTTGATTTCCTCCATCAGCCCTTCGGTCAGCGATCCGACCCGCAGGCTAGGAAAGGAAATCGCCACCTTTTCTTCTGCGTAACGCCCCATCAACTCCTTGAGTAGCGGCTCGATGCAGGTGAAATCACCGGTCGACAGGGAGAGGAGCGAGACTTCACCGTATCCCGAGTTGTCGAGAGATTCCTCGATGATCGAGGCGATTTTGGCGGGGCTGCGCTCACGCACTGGGCGATAGATATAACCGGCCTGGCAGAAGCGGCAGCCGCGGGTGCAGCCGCGGGCGATTTCCACTGCCACCCGGTTGTGCACGGTATTCATGAAGGGAATAATCGGCTGGGTCGGGTAGGTGGCGTTGTCGAGGTCGGCCAGAAAGCGCCGGCGCACCTTTGTATAGTCGTCTCTCAGCGGGCGGATCGCTGCAATGCGGCCGTCTTCCTGGTAGTCGACGGTAAACAGATCCGGTATATAAATCCCTTCGATGGTGGCCAGGCGTGTCAGTAATTGTTGACGGTTTTCACCCGCCTGTTTTGCGGCGCGGACGGCTTCAGCCACCTCGACCACGGCCTCTTCTCCATCGCCGATCAGGGCGAGGTCGAAAAAGTCGGCCAGCGGTTCGGGGTTGAAGGCGCAGGGGCCGCCGACCATGATCAGCGGTGCGTCTTCTCCGCGCTGGTTGCGGCGGCGGGGGATGCCGGCTAGATCAAGCATGCCGAGGATATTGCTGTAGGATAACTCGTATTGCAGGGTAAAGCCGATGATGTCGAATTGCCCTAGCGGCCGTTCGGATTCCAGTGAGGCCAGAGGGGTGTCGGTGTCTCGCAGGTGTTCCTGCATGTCCGGCCAGGGGGTGTAGGCCCGCTCGGCGGCAACCCAGTCGAGGCGGTTTAAAGCATGGTAGAGGATGGCGAATCCCAGGTGGCTCATCCCGACTTCATAGACATCAGGGAAGGCCAGGGCGAGGGTGACCTCAACGGATTGAGGGTCTTTATGAATGCTCCCCATTTCTCCGCCGAGATAGCGGGACGGTCGACTGACCTGGGGCAGAACGTCGTTGATCTGCATGCTTATCCTGTTTGAGTGCGGGTTTTGATCAAGAGTATTAAGTTATCACGGACTGTCCCGGCCCACAAGCTCTTTGCACTTTTCTTATCGACGCCCTCTAGTTCTCGACCTTGAATTGTGTTATGTATACAATTTTGGGGGGCGATGGGCCGTTCGATGAAAGGGGAGTGGTATGCTTTATCCGCACAATCCGCAAGCCGACCTGCATGTCCATACTGTTGCATCGGGGCATGCCTACAGCACAATCGGGGAAATTACCCATGAGGCGGCGCGTAAAGGGGTCAGGGTGGTGGGGATGACCGACCATGGTCCCGGCCTTCCCGGTGGTCCTCACTTTTATCATTTTGCCGCCCTTCGTTTTGTTCCTGAATATCTGCATGGGGTGCGCGTGTTGCGTGGCATCGAGGCGAATATTCTCGGCATTGATCAGCTTGATCTTGATGACCCATTGCTCGACCGGCTTGATCTGGTGATGGCCGGGTTCCATGAAGACTGTGGTTTTGATAATCGTGGTGCCGACGAAAACACCCGGGCGATGTTGTCCATGATGGATAACCCTAAAGTCAAAGTTATTGCCCACCCGGGCAATCCTAATTTCCCGCTCGACTACCGGGCCGTAGTAGAAAAGAGCGTTGCCTCCGGCACGGCCCTCGAGGTCAATAATTCCTCCTTCTGCATCAGTCGCAGGGGGAGCGCCGTCAATTGCCGGGAAATTATCCGGCTCTGTGCCCAAATGGGGGCTTCGGTGACGGTAGGTAGTGATGCCCATATTGCCCAAGGGGTGGGTGAGTTCGACGATGCTCTGCTGGAATTGGCCGTGGCCGGGGTCAAGTGGGAGCAAGTCGTTAACCGGACCTTTGAATCTACCTTGGAATTTCTGGGATTGACCTGTTAAGCCACTACATTCAGAAAAAGTGTGATAGGATTGAAGCCGTTGGCCGGGTGAGAGCTGGTGTCGCCAGAGTACATTAACGGTTTGATTTTC
>JBFHFM010000219.1:0-6271 GCA_041583595.1 Trichloromonas sp.
CCAATGTCCCGGTGGCGTATGCCTGAGACTTGTGCGGGCAGGTCGAGGGTTGGCAGGTAACGGCCCTGGCGTGGTTCGCAGAAAAAATCCTGCACCAGCGGCTGGCCTCCGACCACGCGGACGGCTTCATTGCCTGGCGGGTCTTTACGTACCCAGGTGCTGCCGTTCATGGCGTTGAGCACGATCGTTCGCCAGTAAAGCTGGTCGTTGTCGATCGGGGGGCTGGTGACCCGAAAGGCGATATCCCGGGTAGCGGAGATGGCGGCAAAGTGGCCCGGGCGGACCTGGTCGGTGAAGCCGGTTGTGCTGGTCGCTGAGGGATTGAGGAAGTTCCACAGCGGATGCTCGGTACGGGGCAGGATGGCGAAGAAAAAGAGCATCAGCAGCAAGGAGGCCGCTGGCAGGATCAGGGCGAAGGTCAGGACTTTTTTCGCCTGCGGCCGTTCCAGGTGGAGTTCGGGGTCGATGGCGTGGAAGCTGAGCAGGACCAGGCCGACGGTGACCATGACCACCAGCGCAACCAGGTAGGCGAAAAAGGTGATACTCAGCGACAGCAGCGACGAGCCGGCCAGGGTGAAGATGGCGAGGACGAAGATCTGCAGGTAGTTGCGGCCGCTCTTTTCGGTGATCAGGCGCACCGCCAGCAGCAGCACCAGGATGTTGACCACCGGTTCGATCAGGGTGGTGAGGCTGATCTGCAGGGCATAGACGACCACGCAGGCGACCGACAGCGCCGTGGCGGGGAACGCGGTCAGTGGATAACGGCGTCGCCGGTCGAAGAAAATCCCGGTAATCAGGGCCAGAGGGAAGGCGACCTGGACCGGTCGGTTGAGAAAGACGAAAAGCGGAGCGACCCCGGTCAGGCAGATCAGGGTGCTGAGGATATTCAGCAGCGTTCTAATCTTGACCATAGGTCCCCAGTTCGGCCAAAAGGTGCAGCCGGTGGCTGTGGGTGATGGCCGGAGGGATCAGGCGGTGGCCGAAACGCAGGCCGACCGGCCGATTCTGGCGCAGGCTGTGGTTGATCAGGAAGGCTGCGCTGGACAGGCGCTCTTCGAGGTTGGCCCCAGGCAGGTTGTCGAGGTCGATGAGCACCGGCAGGGTGGCGGTGGCGGCCAGTTCCTTGACCAGCAACTGATCGCTGCGGGCCGAGAGCTTCCAGTGGATGAGCTTAAGCGGTTCGCCGCCGCGGTAGTCGGCAATGTGGGTGATTTCGCCCTGCTGCCCCTTGCCGGCGGCAATACTTTCCCCGAGACGGCGCTGGTTGTCGGCCGGGACCAGGACCGGGCAGGGACGGGGGGTGGGAAAGACGATCGCCTGCAGGTCGAGCTTGAGCGCGCGGCCGCGGATGAAAAAATTGACCGGGAAGATCGAGTTGAGCCGGGCCTGGTCGATGTTCTGGCGGCCGCGGACAGGAAAAGAGAGGGTGAGTTCTTCTTCGGCGGTTTCGCCGCCGCCGACCACTTTGAAGGTGGCGGTTTCCCCGAGCACATGGACCTGCAGCAGAAAGACCGGCAACCGCCGGTCGTTGTGCAGGCGCAGTTTAACCTGCGCCGGCAGGCCGGCGTAGATTTCATCGGGGAGGATGACCTGCATTCGCGGCCGGCCGAGGTTATTCTTGCCGAGCAGGCCGGAGACCGCCATGAAGCCGAGGAGGGCCGAAACCAGCAGGTAGAGGAGGTTGTTGCCGGTATTGACCGCGCCGAAGCCGAGTAGCAGGGTCATGGCGATGTAGAGGATACCGGCGCGGGTTAGCTTCAGCTGAGCGGTATCGGCAGTTTTTGCAGCAGTGATTTAAGCACCTCGCGTTTGCTGAGGGTTTCGTGCTCCGGACGCAGGATCAGCCGATGTGCGCCGCTGGCCACGGCCACCATTTTGACGTCTTCGGGGATGACATGGTCGCGGCCGTCGAGGTAAGCGGCGGCTTTGGCCGAGGCGGCGATAGTGATGCCGCCGCGGGTCGAAATTCCGGTGAGAAGCTGCGGGCTTTCCCGGGTGGCGGCGACGATGGCGAAGATGTACTCGATGACCTTTTCCGACAGGTAGATGTCGCTGGCCACCGCCTGTTTCGCTTCGAGGATCTTTTGTTGGCTGATCAGTGGCTGCAGGTCGCGCAGTTCGTCGCGGATGCTGCCCCCGCGGATGATCGCTTTTTCCACCGTTTCCGGCGGGTAGCCGATGCCGGTGCGCAGGCTGAAGCGGTCGAGCTGGGATTCGGGGAGCGGGTAGGTGCCGACTTGCTCCACCGGGTTCTGGGTGGCAATCACCATGAAGGGCACGGGGAGCGGGTAGGTCACGCCCTCGACGGTCACCCGGCCTTCTTCCATGGCTTCTAACAGGGCGCTTTGAGTGCGCGGCATGGCCCGGTTGATTTCGTCGACCAGCAGCAAGTTGTTGAATATCGGCCCCGGCACGAATTTGAAACTGCCCTGATCGCGGTCGTAGATCGACAATCCGGTGATGTCGGTGGGAAGCAGATCGGAGGTGCACTGGATGCGGCCGAAGCTTAAGCCCAGGACCTGCGCCAAAGCCAGGGCCAGGGTTGTTTTGCCCAATCCGGGAATGTCTTCGAGCAGGATGTGCCCGCCGGATAAAAGCCCGATCATGGCCAGTCTGATGGCCTGGATCTTTCCCTGCAGGTAGCGGCTGGCCAGGGTGTCTATGGTGCGCACGATCAGGTCGCGATGGGCGAGCTTTCCGTGGGGCTTTTTCTCGGACATGGCATTCCTTTTATTGGCTATGGTCGCTGGTCCATTATAACATCATCTGGCGTCGACAGATCAACCCGGGTTTTCTTGGCAAAGAACCACCAGGTAGCCGTCCGGATCGTGCAGCCAGATTTCGTGACGATCAAATTCGTCGTCCTCCAACTCGTAAAGCAGGTGCCGTTGCTGGCGGTCGATGGCCCGCAGTATTGGCGCAAGATCCGTGACGGTGAATTCCAGGGTCATGCCGATTCCGAGCGGGTGACGGGAGAGGTTCTGAAAAAGAATCGGGTGCAGGGCTTCAAGGGTTTGTAACTCGCGAAAGAGGATGGTGGCGTCGCCTCGCCGCAGAATCAGTAGCGGTTGGTCGCCCGGGGCGGGGACGAAGCGCTCGATGGGCAGGTGCAACAGCTCGCTGTAGAAGGCGGCGGTTTGGTCCAGGTCGTTGACACCCAGGGTCATGGTCAGGTTCATGGGAACTCCTTTTATGCTAGTGTCCCGTGTGGCTAATTCATTCCTTCAAATTTCATTGCTTTTGGTCCTTGGCTTCGTTACGGCTCCTCGGTTTAAACTCGGCCAGGCCTGCGTCCCCGCGCCTTGCCATGAACCAAAATCCCGCAAAATTTGTACGGCGAACTAACCGCACGGGACACCAGAGTTATCATGCCCTTGGCTTGCTGACAAGCAATTGAGTGTTCGTTGAAGTTGACCCGTTCCCGCGGCTGTGATTTAATCGATAGGTTTCCGAGGGAGAATGGATGATCATAGCGTACCTGGCCTTGGGCGCCAATCTTGGCGACCGGCTCGCACTCTTAAAAAATGCCCGGCGCGCACTTGCTCAGCATGCCGCTATTGAGGTGACCGCCGCCTCAGCCATTTTCGAGACGGAACCGGTCGGCGGGCCTTCCGGCCAGGGCGCCTATTATAATGCCGTGTTGCAGGTATCAACGGCCCTTGGTCCCGAAGATTTACTGAACGCCTGTCACGCGATCGAGCTGAGTTTCGGCCGTCAGCGGGTGGAACACTGGGGGCCTCGGACCCTGGATATTGACCTGCTTTTCTATGGCGATGTCATCCGCTCTGGTCCCGGCCTGATTCTCCCCCATCCGCGCCTGCATCTGCGGCGTTTCGTGCTGGCGCCGCTTCTCGAGCTGGCGCCTGCCCTGCGCCACCCGCTGCTGGGGCAGACGATCCGCGAGATACATGACCTTCTCGATGACCCTGCGGCTGTGCGCCGCCTTGATAATTCCTGGTGACCTATGATTAAACTATTGATATTCGGCCTGCTTGGTTTTCTCGCCTATACTTTTTTTACCGCGGTCACCCGCACGCTGACCGGAGGAAAGAAAAACGTTCCTCGGCAAAAGACCCGTCAGGGTGAGGATATGGTCCGTGATCCCCAATGCGGCACCTACGTTCCCCGCGGGGATGCCGTTGAAAAGACTGTCGGTGGCCAGAAGCATTATTTTTGTTCGACTCGTTGCCGGGATGCCTTTGTCGCCAAAAAACGTTAACACGTCCACTGAATTCAACCCTATTCATCCTTTGAGGAGGAAACAATGAAGTTTTTTATCGATACCGCAGAAGTCAGTGAAATTCGCGCAGCCTGTGAACTTGGGCTGGTCGACGGGGTGACCACCAATCCGTCGCTGATTGCCAAGAGCGGTCGTGATTTCAAAGAAGTCATCACCGAAATCGCCAGTTTCGTTGACGGACCGATTTCGGCCGAGGTCATTGCCCTGGATGCCGAAGGGATGGTTCGCGAGGGGCGTGAACTGGCGAAAATCCATAAAAACATCGTCATCAAGGTGCCGATGACCGAAGAAGGTCTCAAAGCGACCCGGATTTTCAGCGAAGAGGGGATCCGCATCAACGTCACCCTGATCTTTTCGCCGCTGCAGGCGCTTTTGGCGGCCAAGGCTGGAGCCACCTACGTATCTCCTTTTATCGGCCGTCTCGATGATGTCGGGCACGATGGCATGGAAGGGATCGAGCAGATCCGCACCATTTTTGACAACTACGGTTATGCCACCGAAATCATCGTCGCTTCGGTGCGCAGCCCCATGCACGTTCTGAATGCCGGTCTGCTCGGTGCGGACATCTGCACCATCCCGCCGGCGGTTATCAGTCAGCTGGCCAAGCATCCGCTCACCGATGTCGGGATTGCCAAATTCATGGCAGACTGGGAAAAAACGAAAAAATAAGAATGTCTTCTCCAGGTAATCCTGGTTCGATTTTAGCAAAGTCTATGGCCTGTCCGACCAACTCCTGTTACACTTAACAGGCTGGTCTGGCAGGCCTTTTTGTGTTGGTGGTTGCGCCCGGCGTTGGAGTGGTGAGTAAGGATCCAATGGTTTTTATTTGCAGTCAGGATTGGTAAGACCACTTGACATTGTTTGAGGCTGGGAGTAGTTATGGGCATTCTGTAAACGATATTTGTGGTGTTTTATAGAGAATCCCTTGCTTTTGGGGCTTGCTAAATGGTCGGGCCAAGTATCCACCGTGGGGTGACTATGTTGGATTGTTATTCTACTTGAATGTCGTGGAAAAGAAGGCCAGCTGGATGGGTTGGTTTTGCGGGCAGGTTGGAACGTTTTGGTCAAACGTCGGGACGGGTAGTATTCCAGATACCAGAAGAGGACGATATGAACATTCATGAGTATCAAGCCAAGGAAATTCTGAGCACCTACGACATTCCCGTCCCTCGTGGGCGGGTGGCTCTGACCGCTGACCAGGTTGAGCGGGCGGCCAAGATGATGGGTGGTCATTGCGTAGTCAAGGCGCAGATCTATGCGGGTGGCCGGGGTAAGGCCGGCGGCGTGCAGTTGGTGCATCATCCGGAACATGCCCACGAGGTGGCCAAGGAACTCTTCGGCAAGCGGATGGTGACGTCGCAGACTGGTCCCCATGGACTCAAGGTGCGGCGAATCCTGGTTGAAGAAACGGTCGGCATTGCCCGTGAGTTTTACCTTTCGATTACCCTCGATCGTGAGACTTCGCGCTATTGCCTGATTGCTTCGGCCGAGGGGGGAGTCAATATCGAGGAGACAGCAGTCAAGTCGCCGGAAAAGATTCTGCGCCAGTCCATTGATCCTTTTACTGGTCTGCGCTCCTATCAGGCCCGGCGAATTGCTCTTGGCCTCGGCCTTACTGGCAGCCTGTGCGAGGACTGTGTGCAGTTGATCCTCAATCTCTACCGGATGCTTCTTGAGAAGGACTGCACCCTGGTTGAGATCAATCCGCTGGTGGTCACCAAGGCCGGTTGGCTGCTGGCCATGGACGCTAAGATCAACTTCGACGACAACGCTGTTTTCCGCCACTGGGAATACCACGACCTGCAGGATTATTCGCAGCTTGACCCGCTGGAAATCTCGGCTGGTAAATTCGACCTTTCGTATATCAAGCTCGCCGGTAATATCGGCTGTATGGTCAATGGCGCCGGACTGGCCATGGCGACCCTCGACGTGTTGAGTGAAAATGGCGGCGAACCGGCCAACTTTCTGGATGTTGGCGGCGGGGCGACTCGTGAGAAGGTGGCAGAGGCTTTCAAGATTATCCTTCAGGAC
>JBFHFM010000220.1:0-6266 GCA_041583595.1 Trichloromonas sp.
AAGTCCTCCGACTCGGAGAAAAAGACTATCACTACCCGGTGCTATCGGTGACTGAGCTCAGACTCTGGACGCCTAACGATCATCCCGCCAATTTCCCAGTCCATTTTGGCTTCGGAATCGGCATCGGTTTGTAAGCCTCGTTCGTTGCTAAAACTCGCTTCGAGGCCTTTTAAGGACTGCCAATCAGCCTAATCAAAATCCACCTTTTCGCATAGGTGTCGACCTCATTTTTTAGAAATTTTGATTAATTTGGAACAGATGCTGTCAAAAATTTGTTTTTTCTCTATTTTAATGTCGCCAAAGATTTGTTTTCGCATCGGGAATACAGCGGGATTAGCAATTTTTCTTGGCAGTACCTCATTTTTTTAATTTCAAAAAGTTATTAAGATTTCAATAACTTTTTATAATTTACAATTCCCAATCGATCTCTGTCGTTACAATTAAACAGCGATTTAATCGGCAAATCACCTTGTCAGGCATATCTTTTGCTCTCCTATTTCTTCGTAAACAATATCTTATCAATCAAGATCAATAAACGATCTTCCAAGCAGTTTTTTTCAACTGGTGGCCATATAAATGGCTTTGTCCTGTTAATCAATTGGAGAGACTGCCGAGAACAAGGGAGGTCAAAGACTAAAATATGGTTTCAGGTAGAGATATTTTCACTTTTCAGGCGGCAGCTGGCCCTATGGCGAACCGAGCTGGACAACTGATCTCTCCTTCGAGTGCCCTGTTACAACAGGAAGGATTCATAGCATTATTCACCTGGTTGCACGTGATTCCTGGCAAAAGGTTCACTGATGAACCAGTAAACTACAACCCAAAAAAGGAGTTGCCACATGAAAAAACTTGTTGTACTTGCTGCCGCCATGATGATGGTCGTATCCGCTTCCGGATTGGCCCTGTCGAAAGACGTAGCAGTGAGAGGCAAAGTCACCGCAGTTAGCGGCGACACTGTCACCATAGAAGTTGAAAAAGGGAATCCTGAGGCCATTGTAGAAGGTTCCAGCGTCAAGCTGCAGGTCAAGAGCAACGATGGACCGACGAAAGGGTCCGACAGCCTGCAAGGTTGCTAAGATCGTTTTACCATCGAGGCTGGCGTAGAAAAACGCCAGCCTCGATTTTTTCGCCTTAATAAGCGTAACCGCAGGCCACCTCCCATTAATTCAACAGCTTCAACACCTACCCGCTCTCGTTTAACGACCTATAAAATCATAATTAGTGACAAGCAGGCAAACAAGATAAAAAAGGACATTTTTATTCATCCCGAAAAAACATCTCAGGCCCCCTTCGACTACGCCTCCAACCTGTCTTACATCGATTGAATCGATTAAAACACCAGGCCAGAAACTCTAGGATGCTACCCCATAAACCGCTGAGTCTGCCAGTAAATCAGAGCGCAAACGTGTCCAGATTTGCAGCCCCGGTCAATAATTTGACACCGTTAATGTATTTTTGACACTTCTGTACCGAAATAATTAGTCCAGAATTTTCCAATATCGTTGCCAAACCATTCTGATTTTATTCGGCTAGTTCCAAGCTATGCGGCTTTGTGTCCAATCGCACCTTTAGACTCCGTCCATTCCTCAATGATTCAAAGGATACTTTAAATTCCGCACTGAAGATTGGAACTATTTATGCAAATAGTATTCACAATATATCAAATTAACCCTGAGACTTTATCTAGATTACGGGTCGCAACCAAAAGTTGAATGGTTAAGACCAAATGTCCGAGAAATTGGGAGCGAATAGCAGGTCTATTTGTCGAAAATTGCGGAGACATGGACCAATCAGCCGATTGCTCAGTCGGTTCATGTAAAGTTCGACTGAATCCTGGGATCCGCGAAAAAAGCAACGACAAAAACCGTAAGGAGATGACATGTTCAACAAGATGAAAATCGGACCTAAATTGATGGCCGCATTCGGCCTCCTGCTGGTCTTGACCCTGACGGTGGGTCTAGTCGGTTTTGTGGGCATGAAAAAAATTATTGACCGAGTAGAGGTTTCGCAGAATGTTACCACCATTCTGCATTTATTACAGGATGCTCAGGATGCCGAAAAGAGCTTTACCCTGACCAGCGATTCAGCCCAGGCAGACTATATGCGTCAACATCTGGCTGAAATGACTGATCTGGCAGAACGCGTCAAGGAAATGCCAGCGGCGGAGTTAGTAAGAACACAAATGGTTGATGTTCAAAAAGTCGCCCGTAAGTATTTAGAAGAGTTCAACCAATACGTTCGCTCCGAAGAACTAAAGGCCGCCGCCATGGAAGAGATGAAGACCAACTCCAATTTGGCTTTACAAACCCTGACTCAAGTACGCTCCGATCAGGTGGAAGCGCTTGACAATCTGCGCGACAACATGGACGATTATGACCTTTGGGATTATGATGAATTGATTGCCGAGCACTTCCAACGAGTCGAAATGACGGATCGGATGCTGTTATTCTTTACCGATTCAAGAAAGTTCGAAAAGGAATTCTTTTTGAGCCGGGAAGAAAAATATCTGGAGCGCTCCCGAAAAACCATGCAAAACGTTCAGGACACCGCCGACGGACTCATCGCACGCTTAAAGGATCAAGATAGTCTCGACAATCTGAAAAGCATGAAGGCCAGTCTGGCTCAATTCACCGGAAAATATGCCGAGTTCGTTCAACAACTTGCAGAACAGCAGGAACTCATCGCAGAAATGCAGGCGCGAGCCGGGGAGACCATGGCGACCTGTGGCGATGCCGTAACGATTCAAAAATCGGGCATGCTGGACCTCGCTGCAAAAGCGACCAAAGCCTTATGGATTGGCCTGGTGATGGCATTGTTGATCGGCGCCCTGCTCGCTATACGCATCGCCTTGGGAATCCAACGCCCCTTGGCCAAGGTGGTTGAAATGATTGGCGAACTGGAAAAGGGTCATCTTGATTCGCGGGTGAACCTTAATCTCGGGGATGAAGTTGGCATTCTGGCGCGGACCATGGACGACTTCGCAGAGAGCCTGCAGAACGAAATCGTAATTCCTCTGAACCACCTGGCCAGCGGCAATCTTGATTTTAAGGTCCACCCCAGAGACGAAGATGATACCATCCGTTTTGCACTGGCCAAAGTCCGCCACGACCTCAACGATCTGATCGGACAAGTGCAGAGTGTCGGCGATCAAATCGCCTCCGGTAGCACCCAGGTATCCGATTCAAGCCAGTCCCTTTCCCAGGGAGCGACTGAACAAGCCAGTTCGCTGGAGCAAATCAGCGCTTCGATGCACGAAATGGCCGATCGCACCAAAACCAATGCAGAAAATGCTGGCAAGGCCAACAATAATTCAAACGAAGCAAGAGATTCGGCGGAAAAATGCAATGCCCAGATGAACCAGATGGTCGTGGCCATGGAGGACATGCGTCAAGCCGGGGTAGACGTTTCAAGAATCATCAAGACCATCGATGAAATTGCCTTCCAAACCAATCTATTGGCCTTGAATGCGGCAGTCGAAGCGGCCCGGGCCGGGCAGCACGGCAAAGGCTTCGCGGTGGTTGCCGAGGAGGTACGTAACCTGGCCGCCCGCAGCGCCAAGGCGGCCCGAGAAACTGCTGATCTCATAGAGGGGACGGTTGCCAAAACAGAAAATGGCGCCCGACTAGCCGATGAGACGGCCAAAGCTTTAGGCGACATCGTAACTCAGACAACCCAGGTTTCAGATCTGATTGAAGCCATCGCCACAGCCTCATCGAATCAAGCCCAGGTCATTTCCGAAATAAATCAGGGGATTTCCCACATCGATGAAGTAACCCAGATGAATACCGCCAACGCCGAGGAGACCGCAGCTGCGGCCGAGGAACTCTCCAGTCAGGCAGTCTATCTCAAACAGATGCTGGCACGGTTTAATCTAACGGATTCAGATCATTCTGAAACATTCTTGATGGCACCCAGGCTAACAGAAGGAACGAACCAGGTGGATGTTAACGAGGAGGACCATACCTGGGGAGCAAATCCAGAAAATCAACTGGCTTAGTAAGAATTTAAGAAATTTCGAGACCCGTTGTGGGGATATGGGGGCATAATCCAATGTATTGGTCATTGGTATTATGTCCCCATTTATTTTATGTTCTTCCGGGCTACCCGCACGATCAGTACATAAAGCCTTGAGTATCACCATGTCAGTTCACCACACACTCCCACTTTCAAAATCAAAAAAATCATAGCCTGCGCTATCCTTTTGACCATTATATTTTTTTCACCTTGACACATAGTCGCAGAGGAGTAATATAAGCCTCAAGCGATTGAGAATCAATCTCTATTACATTCTCTTCCCCCAGTAAAAAGGTGATGTGAACATGGCACAAGAATTATTCGAAAAATTTCTGAAACAGCGTGGATTGAAACTGACCCCCGAACGGAGCGAGCTCATGACAGAAATATTTGAGCACGGCGAACCGTTTGAAGTCGATACCCTTCTCTTTCGCATGAAGCAGCGAGGAAAGAAAACCTCCAAAGCAACTATCTATCGCACCATCCAACTGATGCTGGAATGCGGTCTACTCAAAAGGCTAAAGGTCAACCCCCAAGGACAAGACAACCTCTACGGTGTCTGCCAAATCGAATGCGCCTATGACACTCTGATCTGCTCATCCTGCGGCGTTGTTATCGACTTCCAAAAGGAGGAGATCTGTTCAGCTTGTAAAGTTATTACTGAAAAATATGGATTCGAACTTCAGTCCCATGCACTGAGCGTATTCGGAAAATGCCCCGCCTGCCGGCAGAAAAAATGAACCGGTCGGACGGCCCTTTGCACAACGAAGGAGATTGATATGATTAAAACAGATGTAGCAATTATTGGCGGATCCGCCGGCGGCCTTATGGCGGCTATCACCTTGAAAAAAAGAAACCCGGAAAAGAAAGTCACCGTTATCAGGAACGTCGTCAAGACTCCGGTTCCCTGCGGCATTCCCTACATCTACGGCCTGCTCAAGGATGTCGAGAAAGATATCATCCCTGACAAGAGTTTTCTCGACATGGGAATTGAGATCCTTCCGCGGCATGTGGATCAAATCAATCGCAGCGGCAAGGAACTCATTTTCGAAAACGGTGAAAAAATTGGCTATGAAAAGCTGATCATCGCGACAGGTTCCAAACCGTTCATTCCACCACTGCCCGGGGTCGATCTGGAAAACGTCTTCACCATCACGAAAGACCCGGTTCAACTCCAAAAGCTTTATGATGCACTGCAGAAAGCCCGCAACGTCGTGGTTATTGGCGGCGGATTCATCGGCGTCGAAATGGCCGAACAGATTGCCCTGATGGGCAAAAGCGAATGCTCCGACTATTTCTGCACCCCTGAAGAGCACGCCAACTCGAGCTGGGTCACCCTCATTGAGATGATGCCACACTGCCTTTTGGCGGCCTGCGAAGAAGAATTCTGTATCGAAGCAGAGGGCGAGTTGCGCAACCTGGGTATCGAAGTGAAGACCAGTACCCGGGTTGAAGCACTCAAGGGAGAAGGAAAAGTAACCGGTATCACTCTGGCCGGCGGGCAGACCATCCCCGCAGATCTGGTGATCATCGCCATCGGCGTCGCGCCGAACATCGAACTGGCGGCCGCAGCAGGGCTCAAGGCCGATACACGAGGAGGAGTCGTTGTCGATGAGTACCTCCGAACGGAGGACCCGGCTATCTTCGCCGTGGGAGACTGTGCTTCGAAGTTTTCCTTTGTAACCGGCAAACCGAGTCCCATCCGCCTGGCCTCCGTCGCCTCATGCGAAGGGATGATCGCCGCCTCCAACCTCGACGCCCCGGTGCGCAAAACCATCGGCGCCCTGGGGGCCTTCGCCACCTCCGTAGGCAAGCGGTGCATCGCTGCGGCAGGGTTGACTTCGGCAGCGGCCGCCCAAGAGGGGATTGAAGTGATTGTGGGGACGGCGACCGGCCCCAACCGTCACCCGGGCGCCCTGCCCGGCTGTATCATGGACATGAAAGCGAAATTGCTGTTCCGCAAGGAGGACGGTAAAATTATCGGTGGTCACATCCGTGGAGGAGAAGCGGCGGCCGATATGGTCAACGTCATAGCGGCCGCTATTCAGGCGGGACAAACTGCCGAAAATCTTGCGACTATGCAGTATGCTACCCATCCCCTGCTGACCGCATCGCCGCTGGCTTATCACATCATGCTGGCCGCCGAGAACGCAGCAGCCCAACTGTAAGCAACAGCGGTTCCCGCAAAATAAAGACGCGGAAAGGGCGACCTTCCCGCGTCTTTTTATTACAGACATGCTCCACGCCATACC